>DATJQN010000309.1:0-17034 GCA_035505775.1 Rectinemataceae bacterium
GGGCTCGGCGTCTCGACGCTCATGGTGGAGGGCGGGGCGGCTGTCATAGCGAGCTTTCTGCGCTCCCGCCTCGTGGACCGGCTCGTCGTGACGATAGCTCCCTGCTTCCTTGGAGGCTATAATCCCTTCGGGATCGACGGCGGCGGAAGTCTCGGCCTGACGCTGAACGAGCCACGGATCGAGCTGCTCGGCACGGACGTGGTGATCGACGCGACGCCGCTCTGGCCCTGAGTCCGGCGGGGCCAATCGGCCGCCCCGGCTCCGGATAGCCGCCCGGCCCCGCCGCAAGTATATTCTTACTGCCCCTGTTTTCGAACATCCCGTGGAGGCTGTATGCGTGTTCCGGACATCGAGGAGATCATCGCTCAGGATATCGACGCAATGCGACAGTGTCCGGAAGGACTCCAGTGTGCCAATTGTCCGCTCGAGGTCTGCGTCCGTGTCGTCTCCGTCGCGGACTTCCCCTCCGAGTTCGGGCATTTCCGCATCATCGGGTTCGTCAACAACCGCGACGGCAAGGACCACATCATCGTGCTGAAGGGCGAGATCGGGGACGGGGAGGACCTGCTGACCCGGGTTCACTCGGCCTGCCTCACCGGCGATTCCCTCGGCAGCCTGCGATGCGACTGCGGACCCCAGCTGCGCCATGCCCTGGAGATCATCGAGCGGGAAGGCCGGGGCATCGTACTGTATCATCAGGAAGAGGGGCGGGGAATCGGTCTCGTGAACAAGCTGCGCGCCTACGCTCTCCAGGACTCGGGCTACGATACCTACGAGGCGAACATAGCCCTGGGCTTCAAGGCGGACGAGCGCGACTACCGGATACCCGCGGAGATGCTGAAACGCCTGGGTGTGCGCAGCGTGCGCCTCATGACCAACAATCCCGAGAAGGTCGAGGCTATCGAACGCTACGGAATCCGCGTCTCGGAACGGGTGCAGCACGAGCTGCCTCCGCACCGTCAGAACGAGCACTATCTCCAGACAAAAAAGGAGCGCTTCGGCCACCTGCTGGAACTCGATCACGTACGAAGCGGGGACTGAGTCCGGCCGCGCCGGCGGGGCGACGGTCGCCGGGCCCACGCGCGGACAGTTCGGCACCGGCTGTGCGCCGAGCTCCCGCGGGAGCCTACTTCAATTCCCAACCGAGTTTCACGAGGGCCTTCTGCAGCTCCTCGAGAGATTCGGGCCGGGCGGCCCGGACTTTCCCGCCGTTGACCCCGTCGGATTCGCGGACCAGATCGTGCTGGTGAATTCTTCCTCCAGCCCGAATCACGATTAGCGTGTCTTCGATCTCCGAGCGACTTTCCTGTCCGAAGCTGACGGTGAAGCTGTTGTCTTTTTTGTCGGCACTGATCTTTCTGGACACCCACTTCATGGACGACCTCCCATCGGATTTGCCATACAAGGATATCCCGCAATAGGTTCCATCTCAGCCCATCGTCGCAGCGGCGGCGAACAGGATAGGTTCCAGGGAATTCCTAGCCTCGCAGCGCGGCGTAGAGCCTTCCGTATTTTTCGTGGATCATCTGTCTGTCGAAGCTCCAGAACCGCTGGAGCAGCTCCTCGAGCTCGTTCTGGTCGAAGTACTTCTCGGTATCGGGGAAAAAGACATCGTCCTCCTTCCTGATATGCACCGGATAGAAGGCCGCGAGCCAGGAGATGATCTTCGTGATCTCTCCCGCAGCCGAGCGATCGCCGTTCCGGTACCGCATGTTGAGGTCCACTATCTCCGCGACCTTCTGGCGGGCCAGCCGGTGCTCCTGCACGAGCTCCTCCATGATCCGGGCATTGGTCTCATCGAGCTTCTTTTTTCCCAGGCTGGCGAACAGGATATCCTCTTCCTTGCCGTGGTGGGTCCGGTCGGCATAGGTCTTGATGAAGTCGACGACGGTGTCGATGAACAGGGGATCGTACGTATCCGGAGTCATTGCTGCGGCCTTCCGGTCGGCAAGCGCAAGCATCTTTTCGATGAGTCGGTGCTCGATCATGAGCGGTCCGCGTGGTTTCATGAAACCTCCCTGTGTGCCCACAGGCAGAGCTCCTGCATGGGGCGTCTCATGTCCCATCATACAGCGCTCATCGCGCCGCGCAAGGAGCCGCCCGCTCTTGCCTCATCCACGGCTTCGGAACTACAGTTCAGGCTTCGGGATGTCGGCCGGGACGGACTCCCGGCATTCGGGTTTCCATGAGGTTTCGGCACCGGCGGAGATGACAAAGGATCCGGAAATGAAGGTTGTGATCATCGGAAACGGCGTCGCCGGGGTTTCTGTCGCCAAGGAACTGCGCGCCCGGGAACCCTCGCCCGAAGCCCTCGAGGTGTCGGTCTATACCCGGGAAAACTACAACTACTACTCCCGCATCCGCCTGCCCGAAGTGTTCGGCGGAGGGGCGCTCAGTGCCGAGCTGCTCGCGCTCTACAAGCCCGGCTGGTATGTGGACCACCATATTGCCGTCTACATTGGCACCGAGGTGGTTGCCATCGACCGGGGCAGGCGCTCGGTGATGCTCTCCTCGGGCGAAAACCGCAGCTACGACGCGCTCGTTCTCGCGCTGGGCGCAGACCCGGTGCGCCCCTCCCTTCCGGGATCCGCCCTTCCCGGAATCTTCACGGTCCGGGAATACGACGACGCGGCGCGGGTGCGAAACTCGGTCCTCGCGCATCCCGAATCCGCGGCCGTGATAGGAGGAGGGCTCCTCGGCCTCGAGGCGGCGCACCACCTCCGGTCCCTTGGAGCGGGATGCGTGACGGTGCTGGAAATCGCGCCCCGGCTCTTGCCCAAGCAGCTCGATCCTTACGGCGCCTCCTTCCTCGAGCGCCACCTGACGGCCCGGGGACTGCAGATCATGACCGGAACGCAGCTCAGCTCGTTTGAGGGCGGCGACAGACTTGAGGGTCTTGTCGCCGCGACCGGTGGCGAGGTCCGCATGATCGGGGCGGGTACGGCCGTCGTGTCCATGGGAGTCCGCCCGCGGATCGGCCTCGCGAAGGCCAATGGTCTGGACTGCAATCGCGGTATTGTCGTCGACTCCTTCCTGAGGACATTGGAACCGTCCATCTACGCGGTGGGCGATTGCGCCGAGTTCCGGGGGGCGGTTCCCGGCATCATCCCGGTGGCGCTGGAGCAGGCTCCGCACTGCGCTTCAGCCATTCTTGGCGACGAGTCCCGCCCCTATGAAGGCAGCATCCCGCACAACACGCTCAAGGTCGCCGGAATTGACGTCTTCTCCGCCGGCATCGTCGAGTACGGAGCAGGCGAGGCCGTGGAGGAAATCCGCCTCGCGGCGGATCCCGGCAGGTACGAACGGTATCTGCTCAGGGACGGCGTGCTCGCGGGGGCCATCGTCATAGGGTCCAGGCAGAAGGCACGGCTCGTGCAGCCCAGGCTGGGGACACCGATGCTGCGCTCGGACATCGAGCGCCTGACGGCCGAGTAGCCGGCACCGAATCGGGCCATGTTCTCCCCTCTGTTCCCGTTCCGACACGGCTTTCCTCTCTCAACAGACGGTCCCGGCAGGCGGTGAAGTGTAGGAATCGTCCTATTGTGACGAGAGATTCAGCGGTCCATAGTTTCCGGGTGAGGTAGGGAAGCATGGGAGCCGACAGCAATTCCCCGGGTGGTCTCCCTGCCGCCGTTCGTGGGGCGTCGCGAGCCTTGCTGCAGGTCGCAATCGTCTCCCTCGCCTATTTCCTTGCGAACCTCGTGGCACTCCTCTTCCCCGACACGGATCAGATCCTCGCCTCTATCTGGCCCGCCGGCGGGGTGGCTCTCGCGTCCCTCCTGCTTTCGAAGCGCACACGCTGGCTCCTGCTGATGGCGGGGGTTTTCATTGCAGGCGTGGCCGCCGACCTCCTGGGCGGCCGCCCCCTGCTCAGCAGCCTCGGCTTCATGACGGCCAACGTGGCGGAGTCGCTGACCTGCGCATGGGTGCTGCAGCGCCTGTGCGGGACTGCAATTCGGTTCGAGCGCACGACGGAAGCAACCGCCCTCGTGTTTGCGGCCATTGCCTGCAACGCCGTCACCGCACTGATCGGGGCGGGCACGGCCGCTCTCGCCGCTCATGCCTCGTTCTGGCCATTCTGGCTGACCTGGTGGGTCGCGGATGGGCTGGGAATTTTCCTGATCACCCCTTTGATTGTGACCGCACCCCGGGCCTTCCACCGCCTGCGCACACTCGGCCCCGGTAAGGCGGCAGAGACCGCCGCCTTTGTCGTGATCTGGTGCTCGGTGACCTGGCTCATCTTCCAGAACACGAGACATCCGGTCCTCATCGCCCCCCAACCCTTCATTCTCTTCGCGCTCCTTGTCTATGCGGCGCTGAGATTCGGGACCCATGAGACGCTCGACCTGATCCTGCTGCTGACAGTACTGGTGTTGACCAGCAGCAAAGTGCGCGAAGGTGGATTGTTCTGGGGCGGCGACAGCGAGCCGGAGCGCATCCTGCTTGCGCAGATATATATCGCCGCCGTCGCGGTCACGGGCTTCTATCTCAGCACGGTCCTGACGGAGCGCAGGCACGCGGAACGGGAACTGTCCGAGGCCAAGACGGAACTGGAGACGGTCTTTGAAGTGTCGCCGCTCGCGATGACCCTGCTGGACGAGCATGACAGGGTCCGGCTCTGGAATCGCTCGGCCGAGAAGATGTTCGGCTGGTCCAGGGAGGAGGTCATGGGCAGGCCCAACCCCATCGTGCCGGCTTCGAAGGAGAATGAATACGCGACCTGGAGTGCTGCCGTTCTGCGAGGGCAGGCGATCGCGGAGTTCGAGGCGGTCCGGCGGCGGAAGGACGGCTCCCCTGTCGAGGTGAGCCTCTCTTCGGCTCCGGTGTACGATTCGGAGGGCATGATAGCCGGCCGTATGGCCATCGTGGCCGATATAACCAGTCGGAAGCGTGCGGAGGAGGAACTGAGAAAATCCCTGGCCGAAAAGGAGATCCTGCTGAGAGAGCTGTACCATCGCACGAAGAACAATATGACGGTGATCATCTCCCTGCTCCACATGCAGGCAGTCCAGTGCGGCGACGAGAGTCTGAGGCGGGCATTCGACGAAGCGGAGAACCGGATCTATTCCATGGCGCTGGTACATCAGAAGCTCTACGAATCGGGCGACCTCTCACGGGTCAACCTCAAAAGTTACCTGACGGATCTCTGCGAATACCTGATTCCCAATTACGTGATCGATCCGGGCTCGATCACGCTCACGAAGGAACTCGATGACATATTCGTGCAGATCGACACGGCGATCCCCTGCGGCCTCATCGCCAACGAGCTGATTACGAACTCGCTCAAGCATGCGTTCCCGGACGGGAGGCGGGGGACGATAACCCTTACGCTCCGCCTCCAAGGGGACAGGGAGATCCTGCTCAGGATAGCCGACGACGGCATCGGGGGCGGAGATCTGGTCGAGCTGGAGCGGAACCCGGGGATGGGCCTGCGGACCGTCATGGGCCTGGGTGAAAGTCAGCTGAACGGCCGAGTCACGTTCGCGTCCGGCCCGGGCTTCTCCTGCGAACTGCGGTTCATGGGCCAGCTCTGCGATCCGGGGAGCTGACATGCCCGTCCCACAGCTGTCCGCGGCGGAGATGTACTTCGCACGGCACCCGGCCACGCGCGAATGCAGGCGGAGGCTGGGTCCCGGGCATGCCGGCCGGCCCCGGTCAGGCGAACAGTTCTTCCGGGGCCTCGACAAGCATGTGGCGGTATTCGGTGTAGATGCTCATCAGTTCGTACAGCCGGTCGAACGGCAGGCTTTCGCGGTCGAAGGCCACGAAGGGCAGCTGCTCGGCGAGCCGGTCCGCGTTGAAGCCGCCCTTGCCGCCCAGCACGAGCATCGTCTCGAGATCGGCCGCTTCCTCCATGGCCCGGTAGGCGAGCGAGGGGTTGCGGGTGGCGAAAAAGAGCCGCACCTGGTAGCTCGCCTGGGGGTCGAGGGAAAAGAAACGTGAGAGCTCGTAGTAGTGTTCGGGGGAGGAAAAGGCGTCCCGGATGCGTGCCGAGAGCTTCTCCGAGGGGTAGCGGGTGTCGGAGCGCAGGACGACCTGGTAGAGCGTGAAGGGGTTGTCCCGTCGCAGGTGGCGCGCCGCCCGTACGAGACGGGAAAGTCCCTCCGGGTCGTCCGCATCCACGAGGAGGGTCACGGAGTTGGCGAGCTTCGCGGGATTGAGGCGCATCCAGTCCAGGTTCTCGCCGAGGCGGGCGTCGACGAAGGCGCGGAAGCCTTCTTCCTCCTCGGCGAAGTGGGGCGCGGGAGGGAAGGCCCACTCGACATCGAAGCCATCCTCGAAGGCGGCGACCGCGTCGGCCATATCATCCTGGGAGATCCAGTCGGTCGAGGTCACCCAGTAGGGGGGCTTGGCCATCCGCGACATGCCCCAGTCGTCGGCCTTGTCGCGCACCATGGTGCCCGGGATGAGCGAAAGCGGGTAGAGCTCCGCTTCCTGTCCCAGTCCGTGCATGCCCAGGAAATCGAAGGTCTCGATGACCTGCTCGTAGCCGTCGAAGGGCAGGCCCAGGATGACCCCCGTCTTCACGACGATGTGGTTCTTCTCCATGATCTCCACGCCGCGTTCGAAGCCCGGCCGGTCCCAGCTTCGGCCCACCGCCTCGAGGGCCGCCGGGTTGACGCTCTGCAGCCCCGCTTCGGCGGACACGAGTCCCGCGGCAGCGTACAGCCTGCCGAGCTCCTCGGTGACCGACTCGAGCCTCAGCTCGGCATGGATGGACATGCCCGCCGTGTTGGCGCGCGCGATGGAGATCAGCCGCTCGGGAAGGTCCTCGGTGGCCTGAAACGAGGGATCCATCAGGTAGAGCTCACGGACTCCCGCGGAGCCGGCGCGCTCGATGAGCCGGGTCGCCTCCTCGCGCGCAAAGCGCCGGACCGAGGGGAAGTTCTTCCCGTAGTAGCAGTAGCCGCAGCGACCGGGACAGCCGCGCATGGTCTCCAGGTGGACGGGCCGGTCTTCCTCGAAGGGCAGCGCTCCCGTCAGATAGGGGTTGGGCAGGGTCTCGAGGTCGAGAAGGCCGTTCGCCGCGTAGTGGCGGGAGAGGGGGCGGCCTTTCCGGAGGTCGTCGAGCAGGGCGCAGAAGGGGAGCTCGCCCTCTCCCTCCACGAGCGCGTGGAAGGGCGATGCGGCAAAGAGAGGCATGCCTTTCACCACTTCGGGGCCTCCCGCGACGAGGCGAGTCCGGGGCGAGAGGCCCTTCACCTGCTCGGCCACGTGAAGCGAGCGCTCGAGATTCCACATGTACAGCGAGAAGCAGGCCAGGTCGGGCTGGTCTCGGGCGATGGCCTCGACGACGGCGCTGTCCGAACCCTTGTCCTGGACCGCCCGATCGAGGAGGCTCCAGTCCCCGCGGGACATGAGGCCCCGGGATTCGGCGTACGCGGCAAGATAGCCGGCTGCCAGCGGAATATTGGCGCGGGCGTTCTCCCAGTTCGGGTCCTGTACGGGCAGCTGGACGAACAGTATTCTCATGCTTTCTCGGGCTCTTTCAGTACGACTCTTAGGTATGTGCTCGAACGGGGGAAGTCGGGGAAGAGCTCCCCCCAGTTGCCGGTGCGCGTCGCGTGGGCAAGGCCTGCGGCGAGGAGAGCCAGATAGTCGCTGCGGCTGATCTGCTGGGCTCCGAGTCCGGCCAGATGATCAGTATATACTTGGGAATCAACGAGGGTGAAGCCCTCCTCATGGAGCCGCCACACCAGCGGTATGAAGGCCAGCTTCGAGGCGTCGGGTTCGAGGCTGAACATCGATTCCCCGAAAAAGAGGGAGCCCAGGGAGACTCCGTACAGTCCGCCGACCAGGCGGCCCTCGCGACGCAGCTCCACAGAATGGGCGTATCCGAGTCGGTGCAGCTCCCGGTAGGCGGCGATCATGTCGGCGGTGATCCAGGTGCCCCGCTGCCCGGGGCGTGAGACGGCCGAGCAGGAGCCGATCACCGAGGCAAAGTCGCGATCGAGGCTGAGTTCCAGCGGGTGATCAGCGACCGCGGACTTCCTCAGCAGCTTTCGCATCGTTGCACTGACATGGAGCTTCTCGGGGAAGAGGACAAAGCGGGGGTTCGGGCTCCACCAGAGTATGGGCTCGCCCTCCGAGTACCAGGGGAAGATACCTCGGCGGTAGGCCGAGAGGAGTAGGCCGGGAGACAGGTTCCCTCCGATGCAGAGCAGGCCTTCCTCGCTGGCCGTCTCGGTGTCGGGGAAGGGGTAGTCCATGCCCTGATCCAGGTATGGAAAGGGCGGGGGCTTTCGCGGACTCATATCGAGGGCCTCCGGACCGGCCGGAGCGCCTCGAGGATGCGCGGATAGGCCCGCCAGAGCAGGGGCTCGAGGATCAGGGTGGCCGCGAGGCCGCCGATGACGTCGGTGAAGTAGTGGGCGTAGAGGTAGATCGTCGAGCAGTCGATGAGCACCATGCCCGGAAGATAGATCCACAGGAGCCGCCGGTCGGTCCGGAAGGCGAAGATCGTCATGAGCAGCGAGAAGGCGACGTGCGTGGAGGGGAAGGCGGCGCCGTACAGAGGCGTACTGCGAAAGATCCGCTGGAAGAAGCGCACGAAGAAGCCGCCCGAGAACTGGCCATAGGCGGTTTCTCTCAGGTCGGAGAACCAGTACTTGGGGCCCTCGACCCGGAAGAAAAGATAGAAGAGGAAGATCACCGCCATCATGGAGACGACGACGAACATGCAGCGTTCCGCATCCCGTCTCCGCCCGGACAGGAAGGGAATCCAGGGAGTCACCCCGAAGAATACGTAGTAGAGGAAGTAGGAGCCGAACATGGTCTCGTTGAAGGCAGGGAAACGGTCAAAGGCACGATGGAACCAGCGCGAGGGCTGGAAGCCGAAAAGCGTATAGTCGGCGTTGGCGATGACTGCGTCGAATGCCCGACCGCGGAAGAGCTCCACCGACAGGAGTATGCTCTCCTGGAAGAACAGCACGAGGAGGGCCTGGGGGAAGAAGAGCCGGACGAAGGCGAGCGCCGAAGGCGCTTCTTCGGGGACAAAGGGAAACAGCAGCGACAGCGCGGCCACCGCAAGGAAGGCCGCGCCCACGAGGTAGCCCCGGGCAAGTCCCTGCGGGCCTGCCGGACCGGTGTCGGGGAAGGCAAAGGAAAGCAGCGCGAAGATCGCAGCCAGAAGGGCCACGATGAAATCCTGGGGCAGGGGACGGTAGCGGGGCCTTGCGAGGCCGAGCTGGAGCTGCGAATCCATAGGTCCCGAAGCGGCGGCCCGGGCGCGGCTCAGCCGACGACGATATGCACGTCGCCGTCCTTCACGTCGGCTACGGCTTTTCCACCCTCCGCCAGGCGGCCGAAGAGAACCTCGTCCACGAAGAAGGTCTTGATCTTCTCCTCGACCAGGCGGCCGATGTTCCGCGCCCCGAACTCCCGCGAATAGCCCTTCTCCGCCAGATACTTGATCAGGGCGTCGGTGGTCTCGAGCTCAACCTTCTTCTCCGCGAGCTGGACCCGGAAATCGTCGATGGCCTTGACCACGATGCGCTCGATGATCGGCGGCGGCAGGTTCTCGAACTTCACGACCGCGTCCAGTCGGTTGCGGAACTCCGGGGTGAAGGCGCGCTCCACGGCCTCGTTGAGCGCCGACTCGGTGATCTCGCGCTCCCCGAAGCCTATGAGGCTCTTGCCGAGCTCGCGCGCCCCCGCGTTGCTCGTCATGATCAGGATCACGTTGCGGAAATCGGCCTTGCGTCCCTGGTTGTCCGTCAGCGTGGCGTAGTCCATGATCTGCAGGAGGATGTTGTAGACATCGGGATGCGCCTTCTCGATCTCGTCGAGGAGGACCACCGCGTGCGGCGTCTTGCGGATGGCGTCGGTCAGGAGACCGCCCTCCTCGTAGCCGACATAGCCGGGCGGCGAGCCGATGAGCCGGCTGACCGTATGCTTCTCCTGGTACTCCGACATGTCGAAGCGATGGAGCGACACGCCCATGTGCTTGGCGAGCTGGCGGGCCAGCTCCGTTTTGCCCACTCCCGTGGGGCCCACGAAGAGGAAATTGGCCACCGGCTTGTCCGGGGAGCGGAAGCCCGCTCGGCTTCGCTTGACTGCGCGCACGACCGCCTCGAGGGCGGCGTCCTGCCCGAATACCTCCCCCTTGAGGGAGCCTTCCAGGGAGGCGAGCTTGTCCTTTTCCGTCATCGAGACCGAGCGCTCGGGAATGCGGGCGATCTTGGCGACCACGGTCTCGATCTCGCGGGCGGTGATGTCGAGGATCTCGGTCTCGTTGTCAGGAGCGGGCGCCGCGGCCGCCGTCGCGGCCTTGCCCACGGTGACTGCATCGGCCAAGGCCACCGCTACGCCCCCCTCGATGTCGAAGCCGGCATCGATTTCCTCGGGATCGTGCTCGCTCTCATCCTTTTCCGGTTTGGCCTCATCGGCCTTTTTCTTGTCCGCGGCGCGGATCTTGTAGTCGTTCATGCGGGCCCAGGCTCCGGCCTCGTCGATGACGTCGATGGCCTTGTCGGGCAGTCTGCGTTCGGTGATGTACTGGGCCGAGAGACGCACGGCGAGCTCCAGGCCTTCGTCCGAGTACCGGACCTTGTGGTACTCCTCGTACTTGGAGCGCAGGCCCTTCAGAATCTCCACCGCCTCGCCCTGGCTGGGCTCCACGATGTCGATCTTCTGGAAGCGTCGGGAGAGGGCGCGGTCCTTCTCGAAGTACTTGTTGTACTCGTCGTAGGTGGTCGAGCCGATGCAGCGAAGCTTGCCGGAGGTGAGTGCGGGCTTGAGGAGATTGGATGCGTCCAGTGAGCCGCCGGACACCGCCCCGGCCCCGACGATCGTGTGAATCTCGTCTATGAAGAGGATGCAGCGATCGCGCTTGAGCAGCTCGTCCACGACCCGCTTCACGCGCTCTTCGAAGTCGCCGCGGAACTTGGTGCCGGCCAGCAACGCCCCCATGTCGAGGGCGAAGATCGTGTACTCCCGCAGGCGGGGCGGCACGTCCCCCGAAACGATGCGCTGGGCGAGGCCCTCGGTGATCGCGGTCTTGCCCACGCCCGCGTCGCCGACATGGATGGGATTGTTCTTGAGGCGGCGGCAGAGCACCTGGACCGTCCGCTCGATCTCCGCCTCGCGGCCGATGACCGGCTCCAGCTTGCCCTCGCGGGCGGCCTTGGTGAGATCGGAGGCGAAGCGCTCGAGGGGGCTGACCCTGCTCGAGGGTCGAGGCTTGCGGGCGTCCTGATCCTCGTGGCCCTCCTCGTCCTCCTCCTCCTCTTCATCCTCTTCGAAGGCTTCTCCGTCACCGCCCTCGCCGTGGGAGATGACTTCGAGCAGCTGCAGGCGCTTCACGCCCGATTTGCGCAGATAATACGCGGAGTAATTGCGCTCCTCGTCATACAGCGACACCAGGACGTCCGCGACCTCGACTTCCTCCTTGCCGGCCGCCTGCGACTGGAGCACCGCCCGCTCGATGACACTCTGGAAACCCGCCGTCTGGACGGGCTCGGCGTTCTTCACCTGCGGGATCTTCTGCTCGAAGTAGGCCTCCATGCCCCTCCGCAGCTGCTCCACGTCCGCCTCGCAGGCGCGGAGGATGGAGCTCACCTGCTCGAAGGAGAGCGCCGCGTAGAGGATGTGCTCCGGCGTGAGATACTCGTGATTGCGGAGCTTCGCCTCATTGTATGCGGCATTGAATATGGCCTGGACTTCCTGGCTGACCTTCATACGTGCTACGCCTTCTCCATGGTGCATTTCAGGGGGAAGCCGTTCTGCTTCGCCAACTGATGCACCTGATTGATCTTCGTCACGGCGATGTCATAACTGTAGACGCCAACAGTGCCCTTTCCCTTCCGGTGCACATCGAGCATGATTCTCGTCGCCTCCGGAATGGGCTTGTGGAACACCGTCATCAACACCGAGACGACGAACTCCATGGTGGTGAAATCGTCGTTGAGGAGTACGACCCGGTACTCGTCAGGCTCCTTGAGCTCCTCTTCGGTACGGGTAAGTACTGCTCCCTCAAGTTCCGAGTTGTCCGCCATGGCCGTTTCTACCGTAAAAATAGCGACTGGGCCATGCAAAAACAAGTAGCGAACGGCCTGCACCGGCGGAACAGCCAGCTCTTGACATCGTTCTCCCGATATAGTGATACTTTCCCCGAAGGCTGCGATGGAGACGAGTAGCCGGACACCCCGTCACAGGGAGGGCGCGGAGGAGACCTCGGGTCGCTTCCGCGACGCGATGGCAAGCGGCCAAGCCGGCACCATGGCCTGGCGCGGCGCAACGCCTCGCGAGGGTTCGTGATTGAGAGACCCCCCGGCGGAGGAACGGTGAAAACCACTCCGGAGCCGCCCGGATGAAAGCAGCGTCTGTCCGGCTGGCCGGAAGTCGCTGCAGGTAGTTCGGGCCGGCGCCGCGGCGCGCCCACGGGCAGCGCCGCGGCGACACTTCCCGGTCGTCCGGCTGCGTCGCAGTAGCGACCACGAAGTGACTGCCGTCCGTCAAGCGGCGAAGAGCGCGGTTCCCGTCATGGGGGACCGAAGTAAGGTGGTACCGCGGATTCTCCAAGGCTTCCTTGGGAGTTCGTCCTTACGCGAAGGCGGGGCCTTTCCGGCGTAGAGGATGATTCCCCGGGGAGCCTTTCCTTTTTTGCGCCGGCCCTTCGGGGCGGGCGCCTTCGCCCGAGCGCTTTCGGGATCGACGCCGGAAGCGCGGCGAGAAGGAGTACCCTATGGCTAGCGACGTCGAGCTCATCCGTCATTCGGCCGCACACGTGATGGCCGAGGCCGTCCTCAAGCTCTATCCGGGCACGAAGCTGGGCATCGGCCCGGCGATCGACGACGGCTTCTACTACGACTTCGCGCTGCCCTCGCCCATCCAGAGCGAGGACCTGGGCGCGATCGAAAAAGAGATGCGCCGCATCATCGCGACGGGCGCGCAGTTCGTGAGGCGCGAGATCTCCAAGGAGGAGGCGAGAAAGCTCTTCGCCGACCAGCCCTTCAAGGTGGAGCTGATCGAGGGGCTGGAGGACGGCAGCATCTCGACCTACGAGCAGGACGGCTTTGTCGATCTGTGCCGGGGCCCGCACGTGCAGACCACACGCGAGATCCGGCCCGACGCCTTCAAGCTGCGCAGCATAGCGGGGGCCTACTGGCGCGGCGACGAGAAGCGCCCGATGCTCACCCGCATCTACGCCCTGGCCTTCGCGAGCAAGGCCGATCTCGAGGCCCACCTCAAGATGCTCGAGGAGGCCGAGCGGCGCGATCACCGCAAGCTGGGCCGGGAGCTCGATCTTTTCTCCACCCACGAGGAGGCCGGTCCCGGACTGGTGTACTGGCATCCCAACGGCGGCCGCTTCCGCGTCGAGCTGGAGAACTGGTGGCGCGAGGAGCACTACAGGAACGGCTACGACATTCTCTTCACTCCGCACATCGGCAAGGCCTGGCTCTGGGAGACCTCCGGCCACCTCGGCTTCTACAAGGGCAACATGTACTCGCCCATGAAGATCGACGAGAACGACTACTACGCCAAGCCGATGAACTGCCCCTTCCACATCATGATCTACAAGAGCCGGGTCCGCTCCTACCGCGACCTGCCGCTGCGCTGGGCCGAGCTCGGCACCGTCTACCGCTACGAGCGCTCGGGAGTCCTCCACGGCCTCATGCGGGTCCGGGGCTTCACCCAGGACGACGCCCACATCATCTGCACGCCCGAGCAGATCCAGGACGAGGTTGTGGAGGTGCTGCGCTTCAGCCTTCACATGTGGCGGACCCTCGGCTTCAAGGACATCAAGGCCTACCTCGCCACCAAGCCCACGGAGGGCGCGATCGGCGAGGATTCCCGCTGGGAGACCGCGATCGGCCTGCTCAAGCAGGGTATCGAGAAGGAAGGACTGCCCTACGAGATCGACGAGGGAGGCGGCGCCTTCTACGGTCCCAAGATCGATCTCAAGATCAAGGACGCGATCGGCCGCGAGTGGCAGATGACCACCATCCAGTTCGACTGGAACGAGCCCGCCCGCTTCGACATGACCTATGTGGACAAGGACGGCCAGCAGAAGCAGCCCTACATGGTGCACCGCGCCCTGCTCGGCTCGCTCGAGCGCTTCTTTGGCGTGTTCATCGAACACTACGCCGGGGCATTCCCCGTCTGGCTCTGTCCGGTACAGGCCGTGGTCATACCCGTCGCCCCGGCCTTTGACGAGTACGCGGCCACGGTGGTCGCCGAGCTCAGACTCTCCGGCATCCGTGCGGAGGCGATGCTCTCCGACGAGCGCATGAACGCCAAGATCCGAGACGCGCAGAACCGCAAGATTCCCTACATGCTTGTCGTGGGTCAGAAGGAGGCGGACGGCGCGGCGGTCTCGGTGCGGCATCTGAGCGGCACGCAAGAGAACGGGATTCCGCTGGCCGACTTCAAGAGCAGGGTGCTCGACAAGATCGCGACCAAGGCGATCGAGGCCTAGGACCCGTGAGAGAGGGAAGGGGGGGATCGAGGCTCGGCCTGCTCTCGGCCGTGCTCGGCCTCGCAGCGCTGGGCTGCGTCCTCCTCTACGCCCTCCGCGTTCTCGTCTCGGGACGGATCTGGTATCTCTACCTCGTGCTGAATCTCGCCCTCGCCGCCGTGCCCTACATAGTGGCGGTGGCGGGCAGCACGATCATCGCCCGGCTCGATACCAGGCGGCTGCGCGCTCTGGCGGCCCTGCCGATAGCGGCGCTTTGGCTCCTTTTTTATCCCAACGCTCCCTACATTTTCACCGACTTCATCCACGTCGTCGAACGCACCTATCTGCGGGCCGTGCCCGAGGAGGCGCTGCGGGTCAACGTGCTGCTCTGGTACGACCTGCTCATGACCGCCGCCTTCGCCTTCATCGGCCATTTCATGGGTCTGGTGTCGATGTGGATAGTTCAGGATTCGCTGGGCCGTGTCTGGGGGAGGGCGGCTGCCTGGGCGCTCATCCTCGCGGCGAGTCTCCTCGCGGGCTTCGGCATCTACCTCGGACGCTTCTCGCGCCTCAATTCCTGGGACGCCCTGCTCCATCCGCTCCGCGTGCTCAGCGAAGCGGGTGAGGCCGCGACGGACTTCAAGGCCCTGCTGTTCTCGCTCGCCTTCATGCTGTTCATAGTGGCCAGCTACGCGGCCCTCGTCGTCTTCAAGCGCGTGCACTCGCCGGAACATCGGCCCGACTGAGGCGGGGCGAGCCGGCGCGACGCCGGCCCCGCCCGGTCTTCCGTTCTATTTTTCCCTGCCGTAGGGCCAGGCCATGATGCCGCCTTCCATGACCCTCACGTTCTTCCAGCTGTTCGCCTCGAGGATGGTGGCCGCCTCGTAACCACGCAGCGATATTTTGCAGTAGCAGATGATCTCCGCATTCCTGTCCTGCGGCAGTTCGGCCAGGCGCTTGCGGACGGCGCCGAGGGGAATGAGCGTCTCGCCGATGCCGAGGCGCATCGCCTCGTATTCGTCCGGTCCTCGCGCGTCGAGGAGGAAGGGCTTCTCGCCCGCGTCCAGTTTTCGCTTGACCTCGGATGCGGCGATGCCCTTGAGCCGGCCTTTGAGCTTGTTCTGCATGAGGTGGACCGTGGCGATGAAATGGTCGATCGGGAGGGAGAAGGGCGGCGCGTAGGGAAGGTCCGCATTGACGAGGTCCTCAACCCCGAGCTTGCCCTGGATGGCGAGGGCCCACTGGGCGACCTGCTTGGACACGTTGCCCGGACCCACGACCTGGGCCCCGAGGACTCTTCCGGTCTTGGCGTCGGCGACCAGCTTGGTGACGACGAGCCTGCCGCCCATGTAGCCCGGGATGTCGGTGCTGGCGTTGACCACCGATACCGCCCCGGGGAAGCCATGCGCTCGCGCGGCCGCCTCGGAGAGTCCGGTCGACCCCGCGGAGTAGTCGAACACCTTGCAAATGCCGGTCTGGATGCTGCCGGGGAAGGTCACGCTGTCGCCCGCAGCGGCGTTCTCTCCGGCCACCCTGCCTTCGAGATTCGCAAGGTCGCCGTAGGGGGCGAGTATCGGCGCTCCGGTCATGCGGTTGGGGATCTCCACGCAGTCGCCCACCGCGTAGATGTCATGGTCCGAGGTTCTCATGTACTCGTCCACGTGGATCCCGCCCGTCTTCCCGATTTCCAGGGCGCACTGCCGAGCCAGCTCCACGTTGGGCGACACACCGATTGCCACCACGGCGAGCTCGCAGTCGAGCTCCGTGCCGTTGCTCAGCTTGATGCCCCTGAGCTTGCCGTCGCGGCCGAGAAATTCGGCGAGGCCGTTCCCGGTGATGACATTGACGCCCTTGGCCTTGATATGGTTTTCCACGAGCTTGGCCATGTCCGGATCGAGGAAGGTGAGGAGCTGCGGCATCATCTCGACGACGGTGATCTCGATACCGGCGAGATGGAGCGCCTCGCAGGTCTCTATGCCGATGAGGCCGCCGCCCACGACGACCGCTTTCTTGATCGTGCCCTCATCGCGCACCGCCCGGAGAAAGTCGGCGTCCTCCATGGATTGCAGCGTGGTGATGCCCTTGAGCTCGATGCCGGGCACCTTGGGCATCTTGGGCCTGGCCCCCGTGGCGATGATGAGCTTGTCGTAGGGGAGGCTTCCGGCTTCGCCGGAGACCAGATTCTTAGTGGCGATCGTGTGCGCCTTCCGGTCGATCGCCGTCACTTCGGTGTTTGGCCGCGCGTCGATGGCCTTGGCGTTGAGGTAGAACTTCGGATCCCGGACGACGCCGGCCGGACTGCAGAGGAGCTGGTTGCGGTCGTTGAACACGCCCCCCACGTAGTAGGGATAACCGCAGGAAGCCATCGAGAGGTCAGCACCCTTCTGGAGGATGACCACCTCGGCATGCTCGTCGATGCGACGAGCCTTGGCGGCCGCCTTCGGTCCCGCCGCGGAGCCGCCTATCACTACGATGCGTTTTGTGGCCATGAGAGCCTCCATGGGAGAGCGTGGATGGATGCTGGAACTCGATCGGACCGGCATCGGATAGCGAGCATATGCTTGGAATTCGGGATCATTGTAGCATATGCCAATAATCCGTCAACCCATGATACGAACCCTAGTGTGGATTGCATG
>DATJQN010000310.1:0-3612 GCA_035505775.1 Rectinemataceae bacterium
CTTCGCCCACGGCGGAGGATGAAGGCCTCTTCTAGGCCATGCCCTCAGTCTATTTCAGCCTCGGTTCGAACGTCGGGGACAGCCCGGACATTCTCAGGACTGCCATCCGGGACCTGGCCGGCGCACTCGGTCCCGTCCGGAGCTCCCGGCTCTGGCACTCGAGGCCGCGGTATGTCGTGGATCAGCCGGACTACGTGAACGCAGCGCTCTGCGCCGACACCGAGGCTTCCCCGCATGAGCTGCTCGACCTCGCCCACCGCATCGAGGCGGCGCATGGTCGGGACCGCAGCCGGGAGCGCCCCAAAGGACCGAGGTCCCTGGATATCGACATTGTCCTCTACGGGGACCGCCTGATAGTCGAACCCGATCTCATAATCCCGCATCCCGGACTTGCCGAGCGGAAGTTCGTTCTGCTCCCCCTCCTCGAACTCGACCCCGATCTTCGACACCCGGCCACCGGCGAGGCCCTCGCGAGCATCCTCCAGCGTCTTCCAGCCCAGGGTATTTACCTAATGACCGACCCTGGGTATGATCGCCTCTATATTTGATGACAGACATAGATATCAGTCCTGAAACCACGGGCGAGGGACGCCTGTTCAGGCTCAAGGACTTCGAAGGGCCGCTGGACCTTCTCCTCTTCCTCATCCGCAAGAACGAGGTCAGCATCTACGATATACCCGTCGCCTCCATCACGGAGCAATATCTCGGCTTCCTGGACAGCGACGAGGGCGTCGATCTCGAGGATCTCACGGCCTTTTATGCCATGGCGGCCAGCCTCCTCTACATAAAGTCACGCATGCTTCTTCCCTTGGACACCGATCTCGGTGAAGAGCTCGAGGATCCGCGACGGGAGCTCATCGAGAAGCTCATCGAGTATCAGCGCTTCAAGCGACTCACCGAGCTCATGGAACGTAAGGAGATGGAAGTCGAGTGGAGTGTCGAGCGGAAGAAGATCCAACACAGCCTGCCCTTCTCTGAGGAGGAGACGCTCTGGGACGAGATCGATGTCTGGGATCTCCTCCGTTCTTTCTCGAACCTCGTCACCAATCTCTCCTCTGAGCGCATAATCGACCTCTACGAGGAAGTATCGATCAACGAAAAGACCGCCCTCATCCATGAACTGCTCGAATCCCGGGAATCCTTCTCGTTCACGGACCTGGTCGTGCGGCCCCGCTCAACCATGGACATAGTCTGCGCCTTTCTGGCAATACTGGAAGCCGTGAAATACCGCGTCATCTCGGTGTTTCAGCACCGCCTTTTCGGCGATATCTCGATTCGCGCATTTTCCGGCCGGGGGGAGCATGGAAGTCAGGCTTGAACGGGAGGCCGCCCTCGTCGAGGCTGTGCTCTTCCTTGAATCCGAGCCCATGGACGAGGTCTCGCTCGCACGGATAACGGGACTCTCGCGCGAGGTTGTCGAGCGGGCGCTAGAGCTGCTTGCGGAGGACTCGGCTTCCCAGGCCCGCGGCCTGGAGCCCGTACGTTCCGGAGGAGGCTGGATTCTCGCCCCCAAGGCCGATCTCTGGGAATCCTTGAAAGAACGCTACGGCAAGAAGAACGAGTCGCGGCTCTCCCGCGCTGCCCTGGAGACTCTCTCAATCATCGCCTACTCCCAGCCCATAACCCGCGCCGAAATCGAAGGTATCCGCGGGGTGTCGGCCGATGCCATGATTCGCTTTCTCGTCGAGCGTGAGCTCATCAAGGAAGTGGGAAAAAAGGACGCGCCGGGCAAGCCGGCGCAATTCGGGACCACGAAGGAGTTCCTGAAGTACTTCCGGCTCGGTAGCATCGCCGAGCTGCCGAAACTCGACGAGCTCGAGCGGGAACGCTTCGATCGTGAAGACGAGGGGAGCGGCCCTCCCGATGCCTGACCGCCCGCCCGCCACGCTCCGTCTTCAGGCCTACCTGGCCCAAGCCGGCATCGCCTCGCGGCGCGCCTCCGAACTCCTGATCCGGGCCGGCAGAGTGAGGGTCAACTCCGTGGTCGTCACCGAACTCGGGACCAAGGTCGGCCCAGCCGATACGGTCGAGTTCGATGGGAAGACCATCTCCGTCAAGGAGCGGCTCCGGTACATTCTGCTCAACAAGCCGGCGGGCTATATCTGCGCCCTCTCTGATCCCGAAGGAAGACCCCTTGCCATCGACCTTCTCCGTCCGGCGGTGATAGAGCGGGTATATAACGTGGGACGGCTCGATCAGTGGTCGGCGGGCCTCCTCCTCTTCACCAACGACGGGGCCCTGGCCTCCCGTATCGTCCACCCCTCCGGCGGCTTTGACAAGGAGTACGAGATCCAGGCCGACGCTCCCCTCCCTGATGCCTTCTTCGAGGAGTTCAGCCGCGGGCTGGTGATCGACGGAGTCGACTATCGGGCTCTCGATCTGCACCGAACAGGCGTCCAGAGCGCCCGGCTCATCCTGATCGAGGGAAAGAATCGGGAGATCCGCCGCGTTCTGGAGCATTTTGGCCGGCGCGCGCTCGTGCTGCGCCGCATCCGACTGGGACCGCTCCTGATCGGAGACCTTCGGGAAGGCAGTTTCCGTGACCTCACTGATGATGAAGTGAGATCCCTCAATCACTACGGTTCCGCCTCCTCCGGAGGACCATCCCGACCTTCTCCTCGAAGCCCATTTCGTAGTAAACACTGATCCGGAGGAGAGGATGGTCATCGCTATCGACGGTCCCGCCGGCTCGGGGAAAAGTACAATCGCGCAGATGCTTGCCGAGGCCCTCGGCTTTGCCTATGTGAACTCCGGCAACATCTATCGCGCCATGACCATCCTCGTACTCGACCGGGGTCTGAATCCCGGGGACACTCCGGCCATCCTGTCGACCTGTCGCGACGCGACCATCGAGTACGTGGCCGGACGGCTTCATCTCAACGGGCGCGACGTGGACGACGAACTCCATGAGCCACGGGTGGATGCCCTCGTCGCCCAGCTTTCGGCCATCCCTCCCTTGCGGGCGATCGTGAATGTCCACGTGCGTACCATCGCGGGTACTCTCGACGCCGTCGTCGAGGGCCGCGACATGACCACCGTGGTCTTTCCCGATGCCGACGCCAAGTTCTATCTGGATGCCAGCCCGGAATCGCGGGCTCAACGTCGCTTCGACCAGGGCTTTGGAACGGCCACCATCGACGAAATTCGGGCAAATATCGAAATGCGCGACCGGATCGATCGCTCCAAATCCGTCGGCTCCCTCCGGGTGGCTCCCGACGCCGTCTATTTGGACAGCTCTTACTTGACCATACAGGAAGTTTATGACAAAGTATACGGGAAAATTCTTCATCTAAGGGAAGACCATGGGCGGTAAGGAAGTGGAGATGGGTGCCGTCGTCCCCTCCAAGGACGACATCCAGACACAATTGCAGGAGCAGTACCTCAAGAGCCTTGAGGGCCTGGAGGAGGGAGATCTCGTCGACGGTCACGTCATTCAGGTGACGAACGACTTTATCTTCGTCGACGTGGGCTACAAGTCGGAAGGTAAAATTCCCATCATCGAATTCGGGGACACTCCCCCGAAGATCGGCGATGTCGTGAGCGTGATACTGGTCAAGAAGGAAACGCATTCCGGCGAGATCGTCGTCTCCAAGAAACGTGCGGACGAGAAGA
>DATJQN010000311.1:0-6553 GCA_035505775.1 Rectinemataceae bacterium
TCCCGCGCCACCTTCCCCGAATTGGATATTGGATTCGCCGTCGAGCGCCGCGCCGCCGAAAAATGCCGCAACCGTCCTGCCGCGCCGCTCCACGTCGTCCCCGCGTTCGAAGAGCACCGGCCTGAGCCCCGCCTCGGCGAGCAGAAGTGCGCAGAAAAGCCCCGCGGGTCCCCCTCCGACCACGATCGGGCGGCATCCATGCTCGACGCGGGAGAGGGGGAAACGATAGCCTTCCTCACGCGGCGCCGGACTCCACGAAACCCGTCGCCGCCCATCCTTCGGCTCGGTCCGTGTCTCGACCAGAAGACCGTAGACTATGCGGATATCGTTCTTGTCGCGCGCATCGATGGAACGGCGCTCGATTCTGATGTCCACCAGGTCCCGCGGCTGAAGGTGCAGGGCCGCGATGGCCCGGCTCCGCAGCTCTGATTCGTTTGCGTCGAGTCCGAGGGCGATCTGACTCAGTCGGTATCGCGGCATTGTCCGGACCTCAGGTCAGGAGACTCGCGAGTCGCTCGCGGATGAACTCGCTCTTTTCCCGCAGGCCGATGCTGCCTGTCTGGATCACGAGCACGTTGGGCCGCTTGGGATCGAGCTTGATCCTGCCACCGCCTTCCCTGATGAGCCGGAGAAGCCGTTCCACGGAGACCTTCGCCACCTTGGAAAACTCCACGGTGACCGTACCGCCGCGCTCCTTGAGATTGGCTATCGAGAGACGGCGGCAGATGACCCGTATTTCCGCGAGCGCGAGCAGGGACTGGACCTCGTCGGGCAGGGGACCGAATCTGTCAGCCAACTCCTGATAGAGCGTATCGAGATCGGCCTGGGTCAGGATTCCGGCGATCTTCTTGTAGACCTCCATCTTGAGGGTGGGCAGTGAGACGTACTCGTCGGGTATGTAGCCAGCGTATTCGAGTTCGAGGTAGGGCTCCTCCTCCGCTTGATAGTGCGAGTCCGAGAGTCGCTGCACGGCATCGTCGAGCAGCTTCAGATACAGGTCGAAGCCGACGGCATAGATGTCCCCCGACTGCTCCCTTCCCAGCAGATTCCCCGCGCCCCGCACTTCGAGATCCTTCATGGCGATCTTGAAGCCCGAGCCGAGTTCGGTGAAGTCCGAGATGATCTGGAGGCGCTTCATGGCCAGTTCGTTGAGGGCTCTGCGGTCGGGGTAGAACAGGTAGGCGAAGGCGACCCGGTCCGAGCGGCCGACCCGTCCCCGAAGCTGGTAGAGCTGGGAGATGCCGTACATGTCCGCCCGGTCTATGATGATCGTGTTGACGTTGGGGATGTCGATGCCGTTTTCGATGATCGTCGTGGAGACGAGGACATGGAAGCCGCCGTGGATGAAGCGGTGCATGATGTCCTCGATCTCCGAGCCGTCCATCTGGCCATGTGCGCTGTCCACGAGAACCTCGGGGACGATCTGCTGGAGGAAGACCCGGACTTCCTCGAGACTTTCGATGCGATTGTGGAGATAGAAGACCTGGCCGCCCCGGGCGATTTCCTTGCGTATGGCTTCCGCGATGATCTCGGGATTGAACTCTTCGACGACCGTCTCGATGGGGTGACGATTGACCGGAGGGGTGTTGAGCACCGACATGTCCCGGATCTTGAGCAGGGACATGTGCAGGGTGCGCGGGATCGGGGTGGCGGTCAGCGTGAGGCAGTCGACGCTGGCCTTGATCTCCTTGAGCCGCTCCTTGTCCTTGACCCCGAAACGCTGTTCCTCGTCGACAACCAGGAGACCGAGATCCTTGAACTCCACGTCCTTCTGAAGGAGCCGATGGGTGCCCACCACGATGTCCACCTTCCCCTCCTTAAGGGCGGCCAGCGTTTTCCGCTGCTCCTTCCGCTCGACCAGGCGGGAAAGCATCGACATCTGCACCGGAAAATCGCCGAGACGGTCCTGGAGGTTTTCGAAGTGCTGCTCCGCCAGGATGGTGGTGGGAGCGAGAAAGGCGACCTGCTTGCCGGCCGCTGCGGCCTTGAAGATGGCCCGCATCGCTATTTCGGTCTTCCCGTAGCCGACATCTCCGCAAATCAGCCGGTCCATGGGCTTTTCGCTCTCCATGTCGGCCTTGACTTCGTCGATGCAGCGGAGCTGGTCCGCGGTCTCGTCATAGGGGAAGGCGGCCTCGAAGGCGAGCTGCCATTCGCTGTCCGGCGGGAAGGGGAAGCCGCGGGCGGTGCGTCTGCGCGCGTAAATCCGGATGAGGCGTTCCGCGAGCTGCTCCACCGAGGCTCTCACCTTGGCCTTGCGGCTCTCCCAGGACTTGGAGCCGAGCCGGTCCAGACGGGGCTCCTCGCCTTCGTTTCCGATGTAGCGCTGGACCAGGTTCGCCTGCTCGATGGGCACGAAGACGACCTCGGCCTCCGCGTATTCGATCTTGATGTAGTCGCGCTCGAGCCCGAGGACCTTCATCCGTTCGATGGCAGCGAAGCGCCCGATGCCGTAGTTCACGTGGACCACGAAGTCGCCGGGAGAAAGCTCGACGAACGTGTCGATCGCGACCGAGCGCGCGCTCTTCACCGACTTGGGCACGCGCTTGCGCCGGCCGAAGATCTCGCCCTCATGCACCACCATCAGCTTGAGCGATGGCACCACGAAGCCCGCGGAGAAGCCTCCCGAGGCGACCAGTACCTTGTAGTCCTTGAGGAGGCTGGCAATGCGCTCGGCCTGGACATCGGTCTCCGCAAAGATGAAGACCTCGTAGCCGCCCTTGATCAGGGTCGCAAGCTCCTCCTTGAAGTACTGCACGTTGCCGAAGAACGACCTCGGCTGCTCGACGCCCATCCGGAGCCGCCCGCCGCCCTCCACGTCCTTCAGGGCGAAGCTCCGCACGAGCGGGGCCCGACCCTCCTGCGCCCGGCTCTCCAGGCTCTCGAAGGAAAGCAGGCATCGATCGGGCGGTGGCACGGGAGCTTCCTGGAGGGCGCGACGGTAGAGACCCGCATATTCCTTCCGGGTCGACTCCTCCTGCGCGAAGAGTCGCTCTCGGTCAAGGAGCACGACAAGCCCCGAGTCGTCGATGTACTGTAGGATGGATGCCTGGGTCGGGCCGGACTCCGCGACGTGGATGAGGGGGTACCAGAACTCCTCGCCCTTCGCTTCACCTTTCTCGGCCAATTCCTCGAGGAGGGGTCCCGCGCGTCCTTCACAGCCCGGCAGCGCGGGAACGAGAGCAGCCAGGCGGGCCAGGCGCTCCTCATTCCAGATGAGTTCCTTCATGGGGCGAAGTGCGACCTTCCCGGGCCGCGAGGTCGCCGACTGGGCCACCGGATCGAAGGTGGAAATGCGCTCGACCCGCTCATATTCGAACATGATGCGTACAGCCTCGGACTCCCCGGGCATGAAGAGGTCGAGCACTTCGCCGCGGAGGGCGAACTCGCCGGGAAGGGATACCCGCGGCACGCGGAGATAGCCGTACGAAGCCAGTCGGGAGGCGATGGCGCCCGGATCTATGACCCCGCCTTCCTCCACGCCAAAGACGAGCTCGCGAAAGCGGTGGGGCGGAGGGACCGGAGTCACGAACGAGCGCTGGCTGGCCACCACGACCTTGGTGACCCCGACGAGCAGTCGCGCGAGAACGGCTGCGCGCTCCCCGAACACATGGGCCCGCGGCGAAGCCGGCCTGTAGGCCGCGGTTCGCCACCAGGGCAGTATGGCCGTCTCGATCCCGAGGACTTCGAGGTCCCCCGCGAAGCTCTCGGCCTCCTGGTCCGACGGGATGACCACCAATACGGGGCCGGCCCTTCGCTGGGCCATCTCTGCAACCAAAACGGCCGCGAAGGGGCCTTCGGACTCCGCGAGGTCGATGGGGGATGGGCCCGAATCCAGCCGCCTCAGGAGCGCATCGAGGGGCTCATGGGCACGCAATCGTTCCAGTACTGCTTGCGGGTGTAAGGTATTCATCATAACATTCCGACAATCGAATGATGGAATCCAGGACGGCAGTATATGCTGGACCAGGCTTCTTGTTCCATATCGAAGGAGTCCGAAAGCCGTGAAGCGTACGACATCTGCTTTCGCCCCGGCCAGACGGGCCTCCTCTGTGACAGTGGCGGTCGCTGGCGCCTTCCTCCTTCTCGCCGGCGTGGGGCTCGCTGCCCAATCCTCATCGCCGATGGCACCCGTGGCGACCTCACAGGGCGCCCCGATGGCAGTCTCTCCGTCCGCGGCCGGCCTTTCACCATCCGGGAGCTCCCAGGGGATGACATCGGCCCAGACGCTCGGGGACTCGGTATCCCTTTCGGTCCGCTTCTACGACAAGCGAATCTACTATCCGGAGAGCGAGATTCCCCTCATGGTGACCATCGCCAACACCGGTGACACGACCTACCGCTTCAAGCTCGCGGACGACAGGATCTACAGTCTCTCGGTTGAAGCCCGAACTCCGAGCAATCGCCTCCTCGATGCGAGCGACGCCTACAAGCTCGCCCTGGGCCAATCCAGGCCCGTCCTGTACCGGGAGCTCGCCCTGAAGCCGGGAGAGGAATACAGCTTCATGGAGCAGGTCGAGCGTTACGTGCACATCGACGGGCCGGGCAGCTATGCGGTCAGCATCTTGTTCTACCCGGAGCTCGTCGGCTCCGGTGGCCCGCAGGCCGTCCGCTCCAATGTGCTCCTCCTCAATGTGCGTCCCTCCCCGGGCCTGCCTCCGGGCCGCGACATGATCAGCCAGGAGACTGGGGAGGTCCTGAAAGCACAGGCACTTCCTCCCGACGAAGTGGTCCGCCGCACGATTGTCGCACGCCAGAAGGGACTCTGGAACCAGTTCTTTCTCTATCTTGACCTCGAAGCCCTGCTGACGCGGGATCCCGATCAGAAGACCATCTACAACCGCCAGTCGGACGAGGGGCGGAGGCTGATGCTCCAGCGTTTCCGGGACGATCTCCAGTCGAACGTGGTCGACAAGGACATAGTCGTTCAGCCCTACTATTTCGAGGTTCTGGAAACCCGGTATACTGCCGGCCGTGGCGTGGTACGCGTGCTCGAGAAGTTCCAGGATCAGCAGCTCCGACTGATCAAGGAATACAGCTACGAGCTCGAGCGTCGCGATGACGTCTGGTATATCGTGGGATACACCGTGCTCAATAAAGGCGCCGAATGAAGGCTCTGCTCATCGTCGAAAACGACCGCATAGCGGACATAGCCCGCTTCTATCTCCGCCCCCTCGGCTTCGAGGCCGTGCGCTATAGAAACGTCCTCAAGGCGCTGGACAACCTGGAAGAAATAGAGCCGAACGCCATTGTCGTGAGCGCCCGGGACTTTCCCCGCCACTGGAAGATCATCGCCCAGGTCGCACGCACAAGCTGGAGCAAGGATCGCTGCGTCATCATCCTCCTCAAGGGGGAGCTCTTCCCCTTCGAGGAAGCGGCCAAGGCCGCCCATATCGGCGTCAACGGGGTTGTTCGCGACAATCTCGACGACCGCCACGAGCAGACGCATTTCCAGCATCTGCTCAAGCGTTACGTGACCGTCGAGGAATCGAGAAGCGCCGAGCGCGTCGCTCCCTCGGCCTGGGACCGCCTCGATTTCATTTTCGCCCACCCCCTCACCTTTTCCCCCGTGGCAGGGCGGCTCGAAACCGTCTCACTGGCAGGAATCTCCTTTATCCCCGACAGCCCCGCCCTCGTGGCCGATCTGGACGCAGGCACGGCCATCGAAGACTGCTCCCTTCGCGTCGGCGACCGCATTCTCTCCCTCTCCTGTACGGTGGTCCGTTCCGATCGCGTCCTTGGCCTCGAGATCGCATCCATGGCCGAGGATGACCGCGACTATCTCGACGAGTACCTTGCGTCCTGTCCCGAGCGTGAGATGCGGGCCCTCCTTAAGAAAGTCTGAATATTTGGAAAAGACTAGATATTGAAAAAACTTCGAAAATCGTGTACCACAGTCCTATGTCAGATGACATCGCCACTTGTGACGATCAGTTTCTCTACGAGTACTCGCGAAAACTCAAGGCTGTAGGCCACCCGATCCGGCTGCGGCTCCTGTGCCTGATCGCGCGCGAGGTCGATCCCTGCGTGACCGATCTCTGGCGCTGCCTGAAGCAGCCACAACCGGTGATTTCACAGCATCTCGCGATACTGAAAGAAAATGGAATCGTCAGCGCCGAAGTGCAGAAAACCCGGCGCGTGTATTCGATCGTGGACCCCTTCATCAAGGAGCTTGTCGCGACGGTCAAACGGGACCATGAAGCAGCGACAACCACCGCCGCCCAGAAGGTCTAGCGATGATCCGGCCACTGGTCGAGTTCGGCGTCGGCGGTCGAAACTGCCGCGTGCTCAGCTACGACTCGCCGTCGGGCCTGCTTGAGGGAACCTCACTCGTCGTTGCGGATCGTACCAGCGCCGCACTCCTGGGGCTCGGCTCCGAGCGCAGCTATGTCATCGAGCCCGGAGAAGCCTCCAAGCGTTGGGATGTCCTCGGTGAAGTACTTGCCCGGGCTGCCGAACTCGGACTGAGGCGCGATTCGGTCATAGCCGGCCTGGGCGGAGGCGTCGTCTGCGACCTTGCCGCGCTGGCCGCCGCCCTCTATATGCGGGGCAC
>DATJQN010000312.1:0-4376 GCA_035505775.1 Rectinemataceae bacterium
CCCCGCTGCACATCGCGCGGTTCAGCCGCTACAATGGCCTCCATGCATCCCGAAGCACTCACCCCACTCGTCTTCGCGCTTCTCGTTCTGGCCGGCGGAGCAGCCGGATTCGTGGACAGCATCGCCGGGGGAGGCGGTATCATCACCCTCCCCGCCCTCCTGGCCGTGGGCCTTCCCCCCCATCTCGCCCTGGGGACCAACAAGCTCCAGTCCAGCTTTGGCAGTCTCACCGCTTCGCTCCGCTACCGGGCCGCGGGCATCGTGCGCTTCCGCGACATGGTTCCGGGCATCCTGGCCACGGCGGTGGGAGCCGGGCTCGGGGCCGCGGCGGTCGGCGCCGTGAACTCGGGCTTCCTGCGGCTCCTCATCCCCCTCCTCCTCCTGGCCATACTCGTCTTCCTCATGCTCAGGCCACGGTTCGGACTCGACGCGGGAAAGAAGCGGATCTCCTGGCTGCCCTTCTGGGTGGGGGCGGGACTGCTCCTCGGGTTCTACGACGGCTTTTTCGGCCCCGGCACAGGCACCTTCTGGGCGATGGCCCTGGTGGGGCTCGCCGGCCTCGACCTGCAGGGGGCGACCGCCCACACCAAAGTGGCGAACTTCACGAGCAATCTCGTCTCGCTGGCGGTCTTCCTCGCGGCGGGCACCGTGGTCTTCACGGTAGGGCTCGCCATGGGGGCGGCCGAGGTGGTCGGCGCCTGGGCGGGCAGCCGCATGGTGCTCAGGCGCGGGGCCGGCTTTGTCCGCGTCGTGGTGCTCGTCGTGACCGGGGCGATGATCGCCTACATCGTCCTGCGGTACTGGGTCGGGGCCTAGTGTCGCGTCCGGCGCCTAGGCGCCCGGGCGTCCCGCGCCGGAGCCGGGCGCCATCGAGCGGATCACCTCGTTGAGCCTGTCCCGCAGCGCCTCGGAGCCGCTGCGGAGCAGCATGACTACATCCTTGGTTCCCAGTATGCCCGTCGCGGGAACGATGCTTCCGCCGAAGAACTTGCGCGAGAGGTAGTCTCCGACCTTGGCCTCCGTCGCCACACCGTCGACCTCTTCCCAGATGAGCTGGACCATGCCCTGGAGGTCGTTCTCGATGTAGACGAGCTCGGAGCCCGTCGAGCTGAGCACCTGATCCACGTAGGAAGAGCGCTGGACGGCGATGCGCTTGCCGCGAAGCTCCTCGACGGAGAGCTCGCCACCGGCACCTCCGCCGGCGGCGCCTCTCGCGCCGGGCGCCTTGGAAGCGTGGACGAAGACCCGCACCGCGAAGCGCTCGTAGGGTATCGTGGGCAGGACGCCGCTGTTCTGGAATGCCGTGTTGGGCCAGCCGGCGTTGAGCACCAGGTCGATGTCCCCGCGCTCGAAGGCGCGGTGCACCCGTTCCCACTCGTCACCGATGAGGACAAAGGGCAGTTTGGCCGCGGCGCTGATCCGGCGGAACATGTCCACACTCACGCCCGCGGAGAGACCCCGCTCCAGGTAGACCCAGGGGGGATACGTCACATCGTGTCCGACCCGCAGTCCCGTCGCCGATCCCGTCCGGTGGTTGCCGGTCGAGGACGCGAACTCCTCCCACTCGCGGACGGACTCGGCGATCTGCGCGGCAAGGTCCTCCAGGATGGCAGTCTGGGAGGCGGCGCTCGCCGAGATGTGGCTCGAGCTCGAATTGAGGAAACGGGCGTCATCGGAGAGCCTGGTGACGCGTGTCGCGATGAGCCGGGAACCTTTCGACTGCTCATTGGACAGTTCACGGGCGTGGGTGACGCGGGACGCAGCCTTGGCCAGCTCCTCGGAGGAGCGGCCGAGGCGTTCGGCCGAGCGCTTCACGTCGGCCACGACTTCGGTCTTTATCGAGCGGTAGCGATCGAGGGAGGCGGCGGAATCGTTGAGGCTGGCCTGAAGCGCTCCGACGCGCCCCGAGAGTTCGTCGGTTATCCGCTTGGTCCTTTCGGCGAGACTCCGCACTTCCTTTGCGACCACGGCGAAGCCCTTGCCGTGCTCGCCCGCCCGGGCCGCCTGGATGGCCGCGTTGAGGGCGAGGAGATTGGTCAGCTCGGATATGTCGACGATGTTGGCTATCTGCTCGAGGATGGCCGCAGCCTCGGTCCGGAGGGCCTGGAAGAGACCCGTCACCCCCCTGAAGGTATCCTCCATCTCGTCGATCGAGGACGTCGCCTTTCCCATTGCCTCCGCGCTCTCGTCGGTACCGGCCCGCGAGGCGCCTATGGCCGCCTCTGTCTCCTCCAGATCGGCGAGCATCTGGCTCGAGCCGCGGTCGATCTTGTCCAGCTCCCCGCTCACCTCGCCGAGCGAGCGCTCCGTGGCCCTACCGGAGTCCAGAATCTTTCCAATGAAGAAGGAGTTGAGATCGGATACCTGGCGGATGTCGTGAAGAAAACCCGAGAGTTTGGCCTGGAAGGCGGAAAAGGTTGCCAGGCGACCCTGCAGCAGGGTCGAGGAATCCATCGAGCCTCCCCCGGAGGGGATCGAAGTGTCACTCGCCATACTGGATTGTATACAGCAAAGCCACCCGCAGTCAAATGTGATTCTGCCCGACGATTGACAGCCGCCCGGGGCGATCGGATACTCGACCCGTGCCTCGCCCCGTCTCCCAAAGCATCCTTGTGGTCCTGGCCGTCGGCTGTCATGCGGTCGGGGGTCTTCTCTTCCTCATGGAGCGAGCGAGCCTGGACCTTCCCGGGGAGTGGAGCGCCCAGTTCTTCGCGCTGCTCTCGGTCTCCCTCGTGCTCACCCTGCTCGCCGCCCTGTGGAGGGGCTCCACCCGGGCCAAGACCGTGACCGTCCTCGCCGGCCTCTGCTACCTCCTCCTCTGCTATCCCCTTCCTTCCGGTTCGGGCCTCCGGATCGTGCTCGGAATGCCCCTGGTCGCCGCGGTCGTCATGGTCTTCCCGCGCCCAGACTACCTGGTCGCCGGCGGCCTGCTCATTGCGGCCTCCATAGTCGTCCAGGGTCCGACGGTCGTATGGGGGCGGCGCACGGAAGGAGCCGGGGCGGCGGAGCTCGTCGTCCTGGGCCTGACGCTGGCCTTCGTGCTGGCCTTCGCCTCGGCGCTCAAGGAGCTCGCCGAATCGCGGCGCCGGGCCCTCCTCGAGGTCGATCGGCTCGATTCGGCTATAGACCGCATCGCCGACGTCAACACTTCCTTCCAGGAGGCCCTTGCCATCGCGGAGGAGGAATACGTCCTGAAGGAGCGCAACCGCATAACGCGCGAAATTCACGACATCGTGGGCTATGCGCTCACCAACCAGCAGATGATGATAGAGGCCTCGCTCATGCTCGTGGGTTCCGGGGAAGAGCGGCTGCGCGAGCTGCTTTCGATGGCCCGCGAAGGCGTCGCCGAGGGCCTCCGGGAAACGCGGAAGACCCTGTATGAGCTGCGAAAGATGGATGAGCCGCGAAGCCCCGATTTCGGCGTGATCGTCAAGGTTGCCAAGAACTTCGAGCGGGTCACCGGCGTCCGGGTCTCGGTGGACTTCACCAACGCCCGGGGTGACCTTGATAACGCGGCCTGGATGTCGCTATACCGGCTGATACAGGAGAGCATGATCAATTCCTTCAGACACGGCAAGGCCAAGAACATAACGATCACCTTCCGGGAGGATCCGGAATCCCTGTTCATCCTCGTCAGGGACGACGGTTCCGGTGCGCCGCTGCTCAAGGAAGGCATCGGGCTCAAGGGCATGAGGGAGCGCGTCGCGGCACTCGGGGGCGACTTCCGCGCCGACAACGCAGCCGACGGCTTCGTGGTGTCCGCACGCATGCCCAAGAAGCTGCGGAGGGAGGTGCTGTGAGCCGGATTCGGGTTCTCCTCGTGGACGACCAGGCCCTTTTCGTCGAGTCGCTGCGCACGGTCATCGAGCGCTCGGCGAGCGACATCGAAGTCGTCGGCGTCGCGAGAAACGGCGCCGAGGCGGTCGCCCTGCTGACCGGGCAGCCCTGCGACCTGGTGGTCATGGATGTCCGCATGCCCGTGATGGACGGCGTGGAGGCCACGAGACGGATCAGGGAACTGCGGCCGGACGCGCGCATCATGATGCTCACGACCTTCGAGGACGACGAGTACGTCAAGGAGGCCCTCGAGCACGGCGCGGTCGGCTATATTCTGAAAGATATAGCGCCCGCCGAACTGATAGCCTCCATCCGCGTCGTGGCCGGTGGAGCCTTTCTCATCGCCCCGAGCGTGGCCCGCAGCCTGATCCGCCGCGCCTACCTCAAGCCCGAGTTCTCGCCCACACCGGAGCCGGAGTGGCTGCGGCAGCTCTCCCGCCGGGAGCGGGAGATCCTGGGCCACCTCGTCGAGGGGCGAACGAACAAGGAGATAGCTGCCGAGCTCTGCATCGCCGAGCAGACGGTGAGGAACCATATCA
>DATJQN010000313.1:0-3130 GCA_035505775.1 Rectinemataceae bacterium
CGGGGACGGTTTCGGACTCGGCCGCCGGCTCGAACGGCGCCTCAAGGCCGGTCTCCTCGGCAAGCCCGGGGAAGGGCTCCGAGGGTTCTTCGGCTTCCAGATCGACGGGAGCTCCCTCCCCGACCTCCGCTTCTTCGCCGAAGGCCATTTCGCCGCCGAAGGGAGTTTCTTCACCGAACCGGGCTTCTTGGCCCGTCGATGCAGGGGGGGCGGATTCCGGCTCTTCCGGAAGGGCGAAGGACTCGAGATCGAAGACCGGTTCTTCCTCGCCCGCGGGAACAGCCTCCGCTCCGGCAGGGGTTTCCGGCTCCGCTGCGGCCGGAGTCGGAGCTTCCTCCTCGAAGGATTCGAGCAGCTCTCCGAAGTCTTCTTCCGCTTCCGCTCCGGCAGCGCCTGTGGCCTCGGGCCCGGATTCGTCGAGGGGCAGATTGTCGAGGAGGCTGGCGAAATCGGGGGGAAGACCCTCTTCAGGCTGGGAAGGAATGGGGGCACGGCGAGTTTCGCGGGTCCGCGCTGCGCCGCCACCGGGCCCGGCCGCTTCTTCAGCCTCCGGGGCTGCAGAGGCCCCGCTCGGGGGACGGATCTCGACAGGCTCCTCGCCCCAGCGGGCGAGTATCTCGGCCTCATGGGAAAGTGCGGCGAGATCGCGTTTGAACCGTTCAACGTCCTGCAGGCGCGGCATGAAAGTCCTACCCTATATTAACGGAGTATCCGAGCGTTTGTGAAGGAAAACCGCTTGAGCTTCGCGTGGCCTTGTGCCGATAGTATCGATACGACATGAAGAGCGTCTCACTCTACGTGGCCCTTGCCGTGGCGATCCTCATCGCGCCCTCGGCGCTCGGGGAGAGTTTCTCGCCGACGCCGGTGCGGGCGCCCGAAGTGACCTCGCTGCCGCTGCATCTGAAGATTGCGGGCATGAACTCGGCGGAGGCTCCGCAGGTTATCGAAGACCGCCTGGTGCTCTCGGTCTCCGGACCGTATCGCTTCGTCGGTGCCGCATTCGCGCACGAGGGCTTCGCCGTCATACACCAGTTCGACATCAACCCGCAGGGGATATTCGTGCTCGCCCTTCCCATACCGCTGAAGAGAAGCCAACCCTTGATCTACCGGCTGATCATCGACGGAGTATGGACCTCCGATCCGAGCAATCCGCGGGTCGTCAACGACCCCGCGACCGGTACGGCGCTTTCGATCGTCGACGTGCCCTACCTGAGCGATCTCCATCTCGGGCTCTACCGCGTGCTGGATCCCGATGGGAGGACCGCGCATTTCCTCTTCCAGGCTGCGCCCGGCCAGATCGTGACTGTCTGCGGGGACTTCGACAACTGGGATCCATTCATTCATGAAATGCCGGAAGTGAAACCGGGCCTGTACGAACTCGATCTACCCCTGAGCCCGGGGACGCATTTCTACGGCTTCGTCTACCGGGGCGATGTCGTCCCCGATCCGCTCAACGGCCTCAAGGCCTCCAACCGCGACGGCAAGATCGTCTCCGTGCTCACCGTTCCTGACTGAGTTCGTCCAACGCGTTCTGCGCCGTTCTCCGCCTGAGTTCCAGAATGGACTCCCGCGACGCGTAGGCCGTGTGGTCGCTGAGCACCACGGTGGGGAAGCGCCGCAGCCGGCTCTCCCGCGGAAGCGGCTCCACGGCAAACACGTCCAGACCGGCGCCGCCTATCCTGCCGGCCTCCAGGGCGGCGACCAGGGCGCCCTCGTCCATCACGGCACCGCGGGAAACGTTGACGATGACGGTGTCGCTTCGCATGAGCCCGATTTCTCTCGCCCCTATGATGCCGCGCGTTTCCGGCGTGAGGGGCAGGTGGATCGAAATCCAGTCGCTGTTCGCGAGCACTTCCTCGAAGCCTGCAGCCGAGACCGGTGGGCCGGACCGCTTCTCTCCGGCGGGGAGCGCCTCGCCGGCGCCGAGTGCCGAACCGATGCGTTCCTGGCTGATATGGGGGCTCCACACCAGTATGCGGGCGAAGCCCAGACCGAGTGCGCTCCTCGCAAGACAGATCCCGGTCCCGCCGAAGCCGAGAATACCGAGAGTCGTGCCCGCGATCCGCTTCCCGTAGGGCCGGATGTTCCACTCGCCGGCGCGGATCGACCGATCACGGAGTGCGGTGCCGCGGGCGCAGGCGAAGAGGAGGGCGAGAGCCTGCTCGGCGACCTCCTGGTCGCAGAAACCCGGCACGTTCCTGACGACGATGTTCCGCCGGGTCGCGGCTTCCACGTCGACATTGTCCAGGCCCACGCCGTAGCGCGAGATGACACGGCAGCGCTCGAGACCCTCGAGTGCCGCAGCGTCGATCGGCGCAAGATTGACGAGCAGTCCCTCCGCTGACCGGGCGGCGGAAATGACCTCCTGCGAGGTCCTGCACGACGCGACCCGCACTTCGATATTCGCCGGTTCGAGGATGGAGCGCTCGATCTCCGCGTCGCCGAAACGGTCGTCCGTAATGACGACCAGGCGCGTGCTCCGGCCCATCGGGGTCAGCTCCTCCGCGCCAGCAGGCTGTCAAGGAAGGAGTGGCTCGAAGCCAGGGAGTGGAAGACCGCATGCGTGTCCTTCATGCCCGTGGCGATGGTTTCGAGCGAGCCGAGCCCGTCGGTAAGAGCCTGGCTCTCCTCCTTGATCGATCCCGCGATCTCGCTGAGGAACTGCCCGGCCTTCTCGACGCTCGCAGCATTCTCCTGGAAGTTGGCGAGTATCTCGGAGAATGAGCCGCGAAACCGCTCCAGCAGCTCGAGAAAGCCGCGCATCCGGTCGTCGATGGACTGGACCGAGTCCTTGAACTCGGCGATCGTCGACTCGATCTGCTTGGCGAAGTCCCCCGTCTGCCCAGCGAGCGTGCGGACTTCGTTCGCGATGATGCGAAAGCCCTTTCCCACCGAGCCGGCGCGGGCGGCCTCGATCGAGGCGTTGATGGCCAGAATGTTCGTGCGGTCCGAGACGTCGCGGATGGATACCGTCACGTCGGCGATGCGGGCTGTCTTGGCCTGGAGATCGCCGAAGAGCAGGCCGATGCGCCGCGCATCCTCGGCCGCCCGCTCCACGTCCTCCATGCGGCGCGCCACGCCCGTGTCCATGGTCGTGTTCTTCACGAGGATCTCGCTCATCATGCCGTCT
>DATJQN010000314.1:0-5952 GCA_035505775.1 Rectinemataceae bacterium
TTGGAGACATCGATGCAGTACCGATCCTCCTCGACCATCCGGATGATGCCGTCAAGCTGTCCCCGAACGGTCTTGAGAAAGCCGAGTGCTTTGGCGCTCTCGATGCTTGCGTGATCCATCCCTGCCCTCCCATTGGCGAACCACACCACCCCTGGGGGGTGCCGTCCCCAAGTTAATCCACGCCCCCGGACGAGTCAAGGCTCTTCCGCGTAACCGGAATCCTCTGAGGTATGGATCAGGCGGCGAGGCTAGCGGGGGGCGTTCCTGCGGCCGAGGATGGTGCGCAGGCGGCCAAGAAGGCCTTCGCTCGTGGCCTTCGGACTCGCGGGGGGCGCCGGCGCCTTCTGCGGCGTGCCCGGTCGCGGCTGGCTCCCTCCGCGCCGGCCTGGGGCGCGGCCTGCGCCGTCGCCACGGGGAATGCCAGAGGCGGCGCCCCCCGGCGCAGCCCCGGCGCCAGCCCGGGGCGATTCGGAATTCCGGGCTCCAGAGCGGGCCGAATCCCTGTCTCCGTACTTTTCCTTGTACCTGCGCAGGCGCTCTTCCTGGCTGAGCGCGTAGGGGTTGGCTTCTCCGATGTGGGCACCCTGGCGGGCGGGCGGGGTCCCCGGGGCTGCGGGTCGGGCCGGCGCGCCCTGGGCACTTCGTGAAGGCGCAGGCCGAGCGCCGGTGTCAGCCCGCCGGGCCCCGTCTTCGTACTGCGGTGCCGCTCCCCTGCGCTCTCCGCCCGTTCTCGGGCCCGAGCGATCGTCGGGGCGCGGCGCGGCGCCGCGGCGCTCGTCTTGGCGCTCGTCGCTGCGGCGCTTGCCGCCCCGTCTCAGTTCGCGCATGCCTTCGTGCTGGCCGCGGCCCGAGGGAGACAGGCGGCCGTGGTCCCGCGCGTGGCCGAAGCGCATGCCGGCGCTCCGGTCCGCAAGCAGGAGGCTCTCGTCGAAGGGCATCGTGGGGATCTTGTAGCCGACGAACTTTTCGATGGCCGGGAGTCCATAGACGAACTTTTCGCAGGCCAGGGTGACGGCCTTGCCGGCCTTGCCCGCCCGTGCCGTTCTGCCGATCCGGTGCACATAGGACTCGGCCTCTTCCGGCACGTCGTAATTCACGACGAGATCGAGGGCCTCGACATCGAGACCGCGCGCGGCCACGTCGGTGGCGACAAGGATCTCGAGCTTGCCTTCCTTGAGGCGGTCGATGATCTGCAGGCGCTTGGACTGCGGCAGGTCCCCCATGATGAACTCGCACTCGAGTCCATTGACCCGGAGGCGGCGTGCGACCTCCTCGGCCATGTATTTCTGGTTGCAGAAAATGAGTGCGCTCTTGGGCTTCTCGCGGTCCAGGATTCCCAGCAGCAGGCGGAACTTTTCGTGGTTGCCCGTGTGGTAGAGCTCCTGAGTCACCAGCTCCACGGTGATATGCTCGGATTCGATGACGATCTCTTTCGGGTTGTCCATGTACTCCCAGGCAAGATCCTTGACGCGAAGCCCGAGCGTGGCCGAGAAGAGGAAGGTCTGCCGCCCCTGGGGGCCCGGAAGATAGCGGAGGAGGCGCCGGAGATCGTCGATGAAGCCCATGTCGAACATGCGGTCCGCCTCGTCTATCACGAGGAATCCGACCTCCTTGAGCAGCATCTTCCCCTGGCGCAGGAGGTCTATGATGCGGCCCGGCGTACCGATGATCATCTGCACGTCGGAGCGCAGCATGTCGAGCTGCGGCCCGTAACTCACCCCGCCGTAGAAGGAGCCGGCGCTGATCGGAAGGTACTTTCCGAGACGCTTGGCCTCGGTCTCGATCTGCACCGCAAGTTCCCTGGTCGGTGCGAGGATGAGGACCTTGCGCGTGCGCTGATCGGGCACTGACATGATCCGGTGGAAGATGGAGATGAGGAAGGCCGCGGTTTTGCCGGTGCCGGTCTGGGACTGGGCGTAGATATCCTCGCCCTGGAAGGCGTGGGCGAAAACCTGCTCCTGTACGGGCATGCAGGTTATGTAGCCGGCCTCGTCAAGGCCGCGTTTGAGATCGGGATGGAGACCTAGTTCGCTGAAATCCATGTATACGCTCGGTGTAGGAAGTAGTGTACACACTGTACTTGATATGCCGCCTGAACATTAAGGGGGTGGGGCGGCCCCTTCCGCGGCGGCAGGGCCGACCTCGCGCGCGGCGCTGTTTCCCGAGAAGAGGGCCGCCGCGAGTGCATACAGGAGGGCAGTGGCCAGCAGGACGACCGCGTATCCCGCGGAGATCGAGACGAGTCGGGCCAGCACGGTTCCCGTGACCGAGAGCGCGCCGTTTACCCCCCAGGCCCAGGGCAGTAGTCCCGGACGGGACTCCGAGAGCGAGCTCAGCCCCGTCGGGAAGGGGATGCCGAGGCAGAAGGCCGCCGGGGCTATGAGCACAATGGCGATCCCGATTTTCCAGCCGATGGCGAGGCCGAGGAGGCCGTCGACGATGGGCGTGAGGAGGGTCGCGTAGACAAGACAGGAGAGGCCGATGCCGGCGGCCGCCACCACCAGCCGCCGGTCGCTCGACAGGCGCCAGGTGGAGCTGGAAAGGCTCCCGACTCCGGAAATGATGAGCATCGACGTGATGACCACCGAATTGGAGAAGATCGGATCCACGAGGAAGAAGGTGAGCCGTTGAATGAGGAACATCTCCATCATCATGTAGCCCAGGCCGAGACAGCCATAGTAGAAGATCACCCGCACCGTCCCGGGTCTGTGTGCGAAGAGTTCCTTTCGGCGACCGATCATCGGCAGCAGCACGATGAGCAGTCCGAACAGCGCTGACAGGCCGAGCGTGGCGACCAACAGCAGATAGCCCCACTCTTCCGAGAGCTCGCGGATATGGGAGGCGACCGCGGCCACCTTCGACGGCTTCACATAGGCGGTGTAATAGGGACGATCATCGGTCACGGGACCGATGGAGAAGGGATAGTCGCGATATAGGGCTTTGCCCCGGCCCGAGAGGATGGAGTCGAGAACATAGTAGTAGAGGTCCTCCTGCAGCAGATCCTGACCGTAGGCCGGCAGGGATTCCACGGTGGAGGCAGGCCGGCTGTGCGGAAGATCGAGCTGCCCCGCGTACCACTGCAGTACCTCCTCGCGGCTCAGCAGGGGCAGCGGCATCCCGGGATAGTAGCAGGGTATGAACGACATCCTCGAGCAGAATGCCCGCAGTGTCCTGAGCTCCGCGGGGGAAAATGCCCCGTTCTTCACCAGGATGGTCGCCGTCGACAGAAGCTGGTCGAACACGAACACTTCCGTGCCAGGATCGTTGGCGCCGTTCAGGCGGAGCGCGTCCGCAACGGTCGCCAGGAGCTTGGGCACGTTGCGCGGCGGAGTCAATCGGTTCCACACCGTTATCGAGAGCACTCCTCCCGGCCTGAGGGTGCGGAGGTAGGAGGCAATGCCCTCCGCGGTATAGAGGAAACTCTCATCCACGGGGTTGCCACCGGTCTGTGACAGCCCGACCGAATCGACCAGTCCGATCTCAACCATGTCGAAACGCTCGGAAGTGCTTCCGGTGAAGGCCCGCGGCTCCGTCCCGACAAGATGGATTCGCGGATCGCGGAGGAGGTCGCCCGTATACTTCCTGAAGAAGGCCTCGTCCCGCAGCATGTGGATCAGGGCCGGATCAGGTTCGACGAGGGTCACGCTCGACGCTTCGTGATGAAGCGCGGCGAAGGCGCCGATGCCGCCGCCGAGCTTCAGAATGAGCACCGAGGGATGATCGAGAATGAGGTAGGGTGCGGCCATCGGCAGGTAGTCGAAATAGGTCGATTCCGCGGGAGTGAGCCGTCTCATTATCCCAACCGGGCCGTCTCCGTCCACATACAGACCGATGAAGGCGTTTTCCGGCATTGCGACGATGTCGCTGCTCGCGTTGTCGCTGAGGCCCGGAGCCATGTGGAAGTACGAACTGGAGAACGCGTCGAACTCCCCCGTCGGCCCGAAGCTGTGATACACGAGCGAGGAATCGGGGAAATTGCGCGCGTAGCTGATCGGCTTGAACTCGGAGACGCGGATACCCCCAAAGAGGTCGAGAAGGAGAAGGGAGGCCGCGATTGCCCCCGCCAGGCAGAGCCCCGCGAGCGCAGGCAGCCGGACATGTCCCTCGTCGTCGCGGTACCGCGCGAGGCTGAACAGGGCCGCCACAGAGGCGAGGGCGGCGAGCGGTCCGATGAGCCTCTCGGGCGACAGTACGAAGAGGGCTGCGAGAAGGAGGAAACCGCCGAGACCCGAACCGAGCATGTTCCAGAAGTAGAGCCGGTGGATGCGCGACCGGAAGGCTATGAAGGAGACGCCCAGGAAGAGGGCGCCGATGAAGAAGGGGACGGCATACAGGGCATAGTAGGCGCCGAGCCAGGCGAACTGGTTCCGGTCCGTGGTGATCATGACGGGATTGAAGGGCAGTTGCTGGGCTGCGACATGGGCCAGGGCCATCGCGGGACCCAGCAGGGCGGAGGTCCATCGAAGCCAGCCATCGGCATTGCGCTCGACCCGCTTCTCGAGGAAGGTGAGGAGCGTTCCGGCCAGGCCGTAGCCCAGCAGGGCTATGCTGATCACCATGCTGCCGAAGTTGGCCCAGCTGCCCACGGCGAAGGAGCGCATGACGGCCAGCTCGTAGGCCACGGTCGTCAGCGAGAGGAGAAAAAGGGAGACCATTCGCAGGTCCGAGAGGCGCGTCTTCATTGACCCGCTCCAGCGCCGGAATCGTCGAGGCTGTGGCGGCTCCCTCCCGTCGAGGTGAAGGGAACGAAAATGACCTTGCGTCCGTGGTAGATGTCGCTTCGTTCGAATGCGAATCCCCCTCCCGGCAGGGGCCGCTTGACGATGCGGAGCACGGTCTGACCGGAAGGGGGTCCAACCGGAATGATCATGATCCCGTTGGGCGCGAGCTGCCTCAGCAGCGGAGGCGGGATATGGTCGATGCCTGCGGTGACGATGATCTTCTGAAATGGCGCGTACTGGATCCAGCCGAAGTAGCCGTCGGCGTTTTCCCTGACAATGGATCCGTACTCCGGATACAGCGCCGACAGACGACGGTAGATCTGGTCGGTCTGCCTGAAGAGCGGGGGCACGATTTCGATCGTGTATACGTGGTCGCAGAGTTCCGAGAGCAGGGCGGACTGATAGCCCGACCCGGTTCCGATCTCCAGAACCCGGTCGGAACGCTGCAGACCCATGCCCTCGGTCATGTTCGCGACCATGTGCGGCCCCGAGATGGTCTGACCGAAGCCGATGGGAATCGCCGTGTTGTCGTAGGCCTTCTTGAGATTGAAGCTCCGCACGAAGAACTCACGGGGCGTGTACAGAAAGGCCCTGAGCACCGCTTGGCTCGTGATGTCCTTGTTCGTCAGCAGGACTTGGGCGCGGTCCCACTTCCTTTCCAGGAACGCCCGGGATTCGGAGGAATGGGCTAGCATCCATGCGAGATAGGCCTTCTTCGAAGCGATCGGCAGCTGCCGGCCCAGTCCGAGGGCGAGAGCTTGGGAAGTGCTGCTCCGGGCGGGACCCGTCGCCCCGGGTACCGTAACCAGGCTTGAGGCTCCGGCCGGCGACTGGTCCGTGAACGGATCTGCGATAGATGCCGGAGGGGAGGACTCTCCGCGTGCACCGGTCGGCCCGGTCCCCCCGTGGGTTTCGCCCACACCGAGGGCTCCGACCTCGGGAAGCTGCGCGCGGTGGTCCGAGACGTGCAGGCAGTACGCGATGGCCGAAACGGCAATCAGGGTGGCGCAGAGGGCAAAGGGAAGTAGGAAACCAAAGACGGTCGCCGCCGCGCGATGCGACGCCGAGAGGGAGGCCGAGGGGGCAGGCGACCGAGCGGCACCGCAGTTCTGGCAGGGGCCGCTGTCGGGAAGCTCAAAACCACAACGGTGGCAGGCCGGCATTCATGCTCCTCGAGCGGATCTCACCGATTTGACGCGCCGGCAGCTAGTACCCTCCTGAATTCGTCCCC
>DATJQN010000315.1:0-15677 GCA_035505775.1 Rectinemataceae bacterium
ATGGCTACCGGATTCGATGTCGAGCGAATGAAGTCAGCGAAGGCGGGCGACCCCGCTCTGCTCGCGGCGATCCTCCTCCTTGCGGGTCTCGGGATGGCCACGCTGTGGTCCGCATCCGCAGGATATGCGATCTCGCTCGGCAAGGGCGGGGCGTACTTCGTCGTCAGGCAATCCCTCTACCTCCTCCCCTCGATCCTGGTTTTCATAGCCTGTGCCTTCATCCCGCTTGAATCGATCCGTTCCAAAATAGGCCCGATTACCCTCATCGGTCTGGCCTCCCTCCTTCTGCCTTTCATACCGGGCTTGGGTGAGAATCGGAATGGCGCTGCGCGGTGGATTCGCCTCGGCATCGTGACTTTCCAGCCCTCGGAGTTCTGGAAGCCCCTGTCCGTGCTCTACCTCGCCCACGTCCTGGACCGGCGCTCCCGGAGAATCCAGGGCGGGGAGAAATCGGATGAGGCTCCCGCTTCGGGCGTGAGCAGCGCCACGATCATCGCGCCCTTCCTCCTTGTGAGCCTCGGCTGCCTCCTCATCTATCTTCAGAACGACTTTTCGACCGCCATCGTGTCTGCGATCTCCGCCCTGGTCGTGTTCTGGATCGCCGGGGCCCCGCCGCTCTTCTTTTTCGGGATCGGCGCCTCGGCGGCTCCCCTGGCCATCCTTTCGATCCTGACCTCCGACTTCAGGCTCCGTCGCATCATGGCCTTCATGTTTCCGGCCTATGAGCCCCACGGCCAGGGCTACCAGGTCCTCGGCTCCATCCGCGCGATCCGCTCGGGAGGCTTTTTCGGCAAGGGCATCGGGCTCGGCACGCTGAAGCTGGCCTCGGTGCCGGAGGTCCAGTCCGATTTCGTGTTTTCCGCCTGGTCCGAAGAGACGGGATTCTTCGGAGTCCTGGCCTTTTTTACGCTGTGGGCCTTCCTGGCATGGCGGGCGCTCAGAGTGGCCTTCAGGGAGGAGGATGGCTTCCGCTCCTACCTCGGCTTTGGCCTGGTGATGCTCCTTCTCTTCGAGGTGCTCGTGAACGTGGCAGTGGCGGCCGGCGCGGTGCCCGCCACCGGCATGGCCCTGCCGTTCTTCTCTGCGGGCGGCTCGGCCCTCCTCGCAAGCGCCGGCTGCTGCGGACTCCTGTACAATCTGAGCCGCGCCTCGGTGAGCCGGGACGGGCCGGTGTTCGAAGGCCGCGTCGGGTACAGCCTCGACGGGCAAGGATTCAGGAATGACTGAATACGCTGCACCCCACACGGCGGCCCAGGGCCGCGGCGCCGGCCCGGATGGCGGAGAGCCGCGGCCCGATGCCTGGTCCCGTCCCGCCTCGACGCGGGCGCGCGAAGCGCGAAGCGATCGGGCGTACCGTCGGGGGGCAGGACTCGGAACCGAATACGGTCTCGACCACGAAAGCGCGGGACGAGAGCAGGGCTGGGGGACTTCATCTCCGTCGCCGCGCTCCAGGGCCCGCGGCAGACCGGGATCGGTCGAACGCGCCCTGAGTTTGCTGCTGCTCGCTGCAGCTGCGGCGGCGCTCGTGGCCGCGGCCGCGATCCTCCTCCCGCCGGCGCTGCGCATCACTCGCTACGACGTGGAAGGATCGGCACGGATGAGCCGGGAAGAGGTGCTTTCCGCGGCCCTCATCCACGACAACGAGTACTTCTTCTCGGTCGACCCCCAGCGCATCAGGAGCAATCTCCTCGCCGAGCCGAGGATCGCGGACGCCGAGGTGAGCAGGGTCTTCCCGAGCTCGCTCAGGATCCGCATCGCGGAGCGACAGCCCGTCGCATCGGTGCTCGTGGACGGCGCCGATGGACAGAGGGTCGCCTGCATCGACTCGACGGCCAGCGCCTTCGCCCTCGCGGATCCCGTCGCCGACGCGGCGACGCTCGGAAGGCTCCCGGTCATCTCGGGCATCCGCTTCGAGGGCTTCCGCCCCGGCACGAAGCTGCCCGATGAGCTCGGGCCCCTGTTCGCCTCGCTCGCCGCCATCGAGCAGAGCGAGCCCGCGCTCCTCGCCGCCTTCTCGGAAATCCGCATCGACAAGCCGCGCTTCGGCGCGCCCGAGCTTCTCCTCTATCCAGTGACCTACCGCATTCCCGTGCGCGCAGCCGCCGACTTGAACGCCTCGACCCTGCGCTCTATCATACTCGTCCTCGATGTCCTGGCCAGCCGCGGCCTCGGATCCACGGTGGAGGAGATCGATTTCCGGACGGGCACGGTCGTGTACCGCAGCAAGGAGGGACAGTCTGGCTGACAATCTGATAGTCGGACTCGACGTGGGCACTGCGAGCACCAGGGCCGTCGTCGGGGAGTACAATGAAAGCGGCGTGCTGGAGATCACGGGCGTGGGCGTCGCGCCGTCCACGGGCCTCCGCCGCGGCGTCGTCATAAACATAGAGTCCACGCTCTCGTCCGTGGCAGCGGCCATCGAGGCCGCGGAGCTGATGTCCGGTCGCGAGGTCAAGGACTGCTTCGTGGGAGTCGCCGGCGCGAACATCGAGGGCATCAACTCCCGCGGCGTCGTCGCCGTAACCGGCAGGGGCCGCGAGATCACGCGGGACGATGTCGATCGGGTCATCGAAGCCGCCCGCGCCGTCGTGATTCCCATGGACCGGGAAGTCCTGCACGTCATTCCGCAGACCTTCATCGTCGACGACCAGAAGGGCATCCGGAATCCGCTCGACATGATCGGCGTCAGGCTCGAGGCGGAGGTCCACATCATCACGGGCTCCGTGACCACGGCCCAGAACCTGGTCAAGTGCGTGAACCGCGCCGGCTTCCGGGTGGACCGCCTCATCCTGCAGAGTCTTGCCGCCGCGCGCGCGGTGCTCAACGGGGACGAAAAGGAGCTCGGCTGCCTCCTTATCGATCTCGGCTCCGGCACGACCGACCTCCTCGTCTATGCCGAAGGGGCTCCCTACTACACCAGCGTCATTCCGGTGGGAGGGGCGCAGGTCACCAACGACATTTCGATAATGGCGAGCGTGCCCATGGATGCGGCGGAACGGCTCAAGCGGGAATCGGCCTCGGCCTGGCTTGGCGGAGTCGACCCGGGCGAGAGCGTCTTCGTGCCCGGCGTGGGTGCCCGCGCCCCCGAGGAAAAATCCCGGCGATGGCTCTGCTCGATCGTCCAGCCCCGCATGGAGGAGATCTTCCATATGGTCCGGGAACGCGTGGAAAAGATGGGACACTGGAGACTGATCAAGGGAGGAGTGGTGCTCACCGGCGGTGGGGCGCTCATGCAGGGCGCGGCCGAGCTCGCGTCGGAGGTATTCCAGATGCCCGTCCGCGTCGGAAACCCGATCACCCTCGGCGGGCTCGTGGACGAGTATCGCAGCCCGCTCTACGCGACGGCCGTCGGTCTCGTGCTCCTCGGGGCGGAGAGTATACAGCCGGAGCAGCGGCAGGGTCCGCGCACGGCCGAACGCGCGAGCACGGGGAAGCCCGCGCTGTTCGGCCGCATCGCGGACTGGATCAAGAACGGATTTTTCTGAGCGAGGAGACGCTCACAGAGGCATATCGCACGATAGCACGGAAGGGGAGGGGAACATGACTATCGAACTCGTCGAGGAACGGGGCGTAAGCCCCACGGTCATAAAGGTCATAGGCGCCGGCGGCGGCGGATCCAACGCGGTGAATCGCATGATCGCGGCCGGGCTGCGCAATGTGCAGTTCATCGTGGCCAACACCGACATTCAGGCGCTCAACCTGTCCCGTGCCGAGACCCGGCTGGGGCTTGGCGCGAAGGTCACGCATGGACTGGGCGCGGGCGGCAAACCCGAGATAGGTGAGAAGGCGGCGCTCGAGGACCGCGAGGCAGTGGCGCAGGCACTGCGTGGCGCCGACATGGTCTTCGTCACCGCGGGCATGGGCGGCGGGACCGGCACTGGCGCGGCCCCCATCATTGCGCAGGTGGCCCGGGAGATCGGGGCGCTGACAGTGGGTGTGGTCACCAAGCCCTTCGATTTCGAGGGACGGGTCAAGGCCAAGCTTGCGGAAGAGGGCATCGAGAAACTCAGGCAGGCGGTCGACACCCTCATCGTCATTCCCAACCAGCATCTGCTCAAGGTCGTGGAGCGGCGGACGCCCATCAAGCAGGCTTTCCAGCTGGCTGACGACGTGCTCAGACAGGGAGTGCAGGGGATCTCCGACCTCATCACCATCCCCGGCGAGATCAACATCGACTTCGCGGACGTGCGCACCGTCATGTCAGGGCAGGGCGACGCCATCATGGGCATCGGCGCGGCCTCGGGCGACAATCGCGCCGTGGAAGCGGCCAGCAAAGCCGTCAACAACCCCCTGCTCGAGGATGCCCGCATCGAGGGCGCCAAAAACATACTCGTCAACGTCTCGGGCGGAGAGAACCTCTCCCTCACCGAATACGAGGAAATCGTGAACCTCATCACTGAAAGCGCCGACCCGGACGCCCTTGTCATTCCCGGCATCGTCTACGACGCGTCCCTGGCGGACGAGGTTCGGGTCACGGTGATCGCCACGGGCTTCACGCGCGAGGCCGCGTCCCCCGGGTCCGGCTCCGGCGCGCGCCCGGAATCGCGCCGAGGGCTGGAAGACTATCTCTCGCCCGACGAGTGGAAGCGGATCACCGAGAGCCCGGCCGCCGTTCGCGGCAAGCAGTACCTGCTCGGACGCAACGAGAGCGAGGAGGAGCTCGAGATTCCGGCCGTGCTCCGCGATCGACGCTTCGCAGGTGAACGGAACGAGGCTTGAGCGTGGAGGATCTGACCGGACGATACCGGGCCTACCTGCTGGCGGCGCGACGCCGCTCGCCGCTGACGGCCGAGGTCTACCTGCGGGAGGCCTCCCTGCTCGAGGCCTGGCTCGGGGAGCGGGGGATGCGGCCCCAGACCGCCACCAGCGCGGACGTCCTCGGATTCCTGGTGTGGCGCCAGACGGGGACGGGTCGGGAGGGGGAAGCCTCATCCGCTCCGCATCCGGAGGAGGGCCAGGCCGGTCTCTCGCGCAAGACCATGGCGCGGGTCGTGTCCAGTATCCACGCATTCTTCAAGTTCCTGCGGCTCGAAGGTATCCGGAGCGACGATCCGAGCGAACTCATCGAGACGCCCAAACAGGAACGGAACCTACCCGAGGTTCTCGCGCCCGAGGCCGTCGACCGCTTCCTGGCTTCGATAGATGTCGGCTCCCCGCGGGGACTCCGTGACCGCGCCCTCTTTGAACTGATCTATTCCTGCGGGCTCCGCATCTCCGAGGCCGCAGCGCTCACCTTCGACCAGCTCTATCTCGAGGAACGGGTCATCAGGGTGGTCGGAAAGCGGCGCAAGGAGCGGCTCGTGCCCTTCGGTGACGCCGCCGCCCACTGGCTCAAGCGCTATCTGGAGGAGGCCAGGCCCCATCTCGCCCGTCGACGTCGATCGGACAGGGTCTTTCTCAACCAGGCGGGATCCGGAATTTCCCGAAAGGGGATCTGGAAACGGTTCGACGGATTTCGCACGGCTTCCGGCGTCGAGGCCAAGGTCCACACCTTCCGCCACAGCTTTGCTACCCACCTGCTCGCGGGAGGTGCCGATCTCCGGACGGTCCAGGAATTGCTCGGACATTCCGACATCTCGACGACCCAGATCTATACGCACATCGATCCCGAGTCGCTGCATGACTACCACCGGGACTACTTCCCGCGGAAGTGAATGCGGGAAGCCGCGCGGCGTTGCCGCGCCGTCGCCGACCCGGGGTCGGCGGCAATCACGGAAGCGCCGCGGAGGCGTTAGAAGGACGATCATGAAGAATCCCATGCTGCGCCTTCTTGCCCTCGCCCTCCAAAGGGCTTCATTCCTCCGCCCCGAAGAACGGCTCCGGATCTGGGACCTGGTTGACGATCTGGCCAGACTATCGGTACTTTCCCTTCGAGATCTGGAAACGGTGATCGGGCGCCGGCTTGACGGGCGGCGCTGGGACCCCCGGAACCTGATACGCTGCGCGGAGGAGGATTCCCTCCTTCTCGAGAAGATCGGAGCCCGCTTCATCCACCACGATGATCCTGACTATCCCCCCCTGCTTCGAGAGACCGCACAGGCGCCCTTCGGCCTGTACGTGCGTGGCCCGATGCTTTCGCCGGAGAAGCCGGCCGTAGCGATCGTGGGCACGCGCCTTCCGACGGGCAGGGGCACGGAAAGCGCCGAGGCGCTTGGCCGCGAGTTCGCCGCCGCGGGCATTCCTGTGATCTCGGGCCTTGCCCGCGGGATCGACGCCGCGGCCCATCGTGGGGCGCTCCGGGCCCCTTCGTTCGGGCCCCGCCTGGAGGGCGGTCCGCCGCATTTCGAGCTGCAGCGCCGATCGACGGACGGGCGGGCGGCCTCCGGAACGAGGGCAGCGGAGCCGGCCCCGACCTGTGCGGTCCTTCCCTGCGGGGTCGACCGTGCCTATCCGCCCTCCAACCGGGGCCTCGCCGCGGCGATTCTAGATGCCGGGGGTCTGCTCCTGTCGGAGTATCCGCCCGGCACGGAGATACACAAGTACCGCTTCCCGGAGCGGAATCGGATCATCGCGGGCATGGCCCGCGCGGTCCTGGTCGTGGAGGCCCCCGTCGGCTCGGGTGCCTTGATAACGGCCGCCGAGGCACTGGCCGAAGGTCGTGACCTCTGGGTGTCCAAGGCCTGTCTCGGCGGACTTCGCTCGGGCGGGATCGACCGGCTCGCCTTCGAAGGTGCGCCGGCTTTGAGTTCCGCGGCAGAGCTGCTGGCGGATTGGGGCATGGCCGCACCCGCCCCGGTCGAGCCCCGGCCGAGGTCCGGAAGCCGCGAGGCCGATCCATCTGCGGCCACCAGTACAGACGAAGGGCGGCGACTCGCCTCGTCCCTCGGCTCCGAGCTCGATCTCGGCTCCGAGCTGCGCGAGCGGGCGCTGCAAGGATAGGAGTGATACAGCATGGCAGAGCGAAAGGCGACGGCACTGAAAGAGACGGCGGGCGCGGCGAAGGCCGGGAAGGCCGCCGTCGCAGCGGCTTCCACGAAGAAGCCCGCCGCTCGCGGCAGCGGGCGAAGCACGGGAGCGGCCGGAGCCAAGGGCAAGGCCAAGAGCGCCGGCAAGGCCAAGGCGAAGAGCATCCTGGTCATCGTGGAGTCCCCCGCCAAGGCCAAGACGATAGAGAAATACCTCGGTTCCAAGTACACGGTTCTCGCCTCCATGGGCCATCTCATCGATCTGCCCAAATCAAGGATCGGCATAGACGTGGAAGGAAACTTCGAACCGGAGTATCTGACCATACGGGGCAAGGCCAAGCTCCTCAAGGAGCTGCAGAAGGCTGCCAAGAAATCGAGTATGGTCCTGCTCGCATCCGATAATGATCGCGAAGGAGAGGCCATTTCCTTCCATATTTCCAGGGCGCTTCGATCCAAGGAACTGGAGCTGCCCATCGAGCGCATCGTCTTCAACGAGATCACGCCCGTGGCCATCCGCGAGGCCGTCAAGAATCCCCGGGACATCGACGAGACCAAGGTGAACGCACAGAAGGCGCGCCGGGTCCTCGACCGCCTCGTCGGCTACAACCTCTCGCCCCTCCTCTGGAAGAAAGTGAAGAACGGGCTTTCCGCGGGCAGGGTCCAGTCGGTGGCCCTGAGGCTGATCTGCGATCGGGAGCGCGAGGTCGAGTCCTTCATCCCCGAGGAGTACTGGTCTCTCGAGGCTGATTTCAAGAAGGGGAGGGGAGCCTTCTCCGGCGATCTCATCCTCTTCCGGGGGGCCGCGCCCGAGCTCAAGAGCGAGAGCGACGCCGCATCCATCGTGGCCGCGCTCGAGGGTGGTACCGCACGGGTCGGAGAGGTGCGGGAGACCGAAAAGAGCATGAAGCCCAAGCCGCCCTTCACGACCTCCAAGCTCCAGCAGACGGCGGCCAACCGCCTGGGGTTCACGAGCAAGAAGACGATGCAGATCGCCCAGCAGCTCTACGAGGGCGTCAATGTCGGATCGACCCGCATAGGTCTCATCACCTACATGCGTACCGACTCGACACGCATCTCGGAGACCGCCATCGCGGAGGTGCGGAGCTATCTCGCGGAGAAGTTCCCGGCCGAGCTCCCGGCATCGCCCATCGTGTATTCCGCCGACGGGAAGGCGCAGGACGCCCACGAGGCCATCCGCCCGACGATCGTGGGATACGATCCGGAGTCCCTCAAGGAGCATCTGACCAAGGATCAGCTGAAACTCTACGCCCTGATCTGGGAGCGCTTCGTGGCAAGCCAGATGACGAACGCGAAGATCCGCTCGACGAGCGCCGACATTCTTGTCGGCGAGGCTGTCTTCAGGGCCGGTTCATCCCGCGTCGTCGAGGAGGGCTTCTACAAGGTCGTGAAGCTCGGCGCCAGCAAGGAGGACCGGACGGGCGCCGCCTCCGGTGGCTCAAGGGGTGCGGCCCCCGAGCTCCACAGCGGCGAGGAGATCAAGCTGGAGCGGCTCAGACCCGAACAGCATTTCACCCAGGGACCCTCCCGTTTCACCGATGCCTCGATCATCAAGGTGCTCGAGGAGCAGGGCATCGGACGCCCTTCCACCTATGCCCCTATTATCTCGGTCCTGCTCGAGCGCTACTACGTGACCCGCGACAATCGCCAGCTCGTGCCCACCACGCTGGGCCGGATGATCAGCGACATTCTCGTGGAGTCCTTCCCCCAGGTCGTCAACGTGGGGTTCACCGCGGGAATGGAAGCCGGGCTGGACGAGGTCGAGGAAGACCGGGCCGACTGGGTCCGCATGATCAAGGAGTTCTACGGTCCCTTCAAGATTCGCGTCGACGAGGTGATGGATAAGCTGCAGTCGTATCGCGGGACCCTTGACGAGGCCACCGACATCGTGTGCGAGAAGTGCGGGCGACCCATGGTGAAAAAGCTGGGCCGTTTCGGCTTCTTCCTCGCCTGCACGGGCTTTCCCGAATGCCGCACGACCCGCTCCATCCCCCTCGCCCGCTGTCCCCGCTGCGGACAGGGCGACATCGTCGCGCGCAGGCGCGCGAAGGGGCGGGGCCGGGAGTTCTACGGCTGCACCCGATACCCGGACTGCGATTTTATAACCTATAACAAGCCGACAGGGTCCAACTGCCCGAAGTGCGGCTGGTTCCTGGTGGAAAAGTTCGACAAGAAGTCGGGGAGCCACAAGGCCTGTATCAATCCTTCGTGCGACTATCTGCACAGCCATGATCAGGAGGACGAGCATGGATCGGAGGATTGAGGAGTACCTGGCCTATCTGGGCGCGGTCAGGGGCCTCTCCTCACGCACTATCCGGTCCTATCGCGAGGACCTCGAGCGCTTCGAAGCCTCCATCGCCTCAGTCGAGGGAGGGATCGACTGCGTCGGCGCACGGGACCTCCGGGCATTCGCCGCCGAGCTCATTGGGGAGGGCAAGGCGGGCTCGAGCGTCAATCGGGCGCTCTCCGCCGTTCGGGGCTACTTCCGGTACCGCGTGCGATTCGGGGCGCTCACGGTCGATCCCTCGCGTGACGTCGAGTCCCTGCCCTCGCGGCGCCCCCTCCCGCATTTCCTGTTCGAGGACGAGGCCGGCGCGTTCATCTCGGCCGTGACCGGGAACGACTTCCGGCGACTCCGGGACCGCGCCGTCCTGGAGCTGCTTTACAGCACGGGCTGCCGCGTGGGAGAGGCGGCCGGCCTTACCCTCGACCGCCTCGATCTCGAAGGGGGGACGGCGCGCGTGCTCGGGAAGGGATCGAAAGAGCGCATCGTCTTTCTGGCCCCGCCGGCGCGGAAGGCTCTGGCGGCCTACCTGCCGTTGCGGGCCGCCCGGGTGGCCCGCAGCGGGCAGCGGAAGGCGCAGAAGCCGGGCGCCGGTGATGGCGCCGCCGCGAGCGCCGCCGCGGATGGTGCCGGGGCGGGCGCGGAAAGATCGCCGGGCCGAGGAGGCTCGGAATACCTCTTCGTGAACGCCCGTGGCCAGCGCCTCACCGAGCGCGGCATCGAATGGCTCATCGAGGGATACGCCGAGGAAGCCGGACTGGGGAGCCGCGTGACGCCGCACGCCTTCAGGCACAGCTTCGCGACCCATTTGGTGGGCCGTGGCGCCGACATACGGGCGGTTCAGGAACTCCTGGGGCACGCGAGCGTTTCGACCACGCAGATCTACGCCCATGTGGACATGGAACGACTGCGAAAAGTATACGATCAGGCCCACCCGCACGGTGGGCGGGAGAAGTGACATGCGAATCAGATCCACGACGGTCGTCGCCGTGCGCAGGGACGGCAGGGTGGCCATGGCCGGCGACGGCCAGGTGACCATGGGCTCGACCGTGATGAAGAGCAACGCAAAGAAGGTGCGGACGATCAACGACGGCAAGGTCCTCGTGGGCTTCGCGGGGGCCACGGCGGACGCCTTCACCCTGTTCGAGCATTTCGAGATCAAGATCAAGGAGTACCAGGGCGATCTCACGCGGGCCGCCGTGGAGCTCGCCAAGGACTGGCGCACGGACAAGATGCTCAGACGCCTGGAAGCCATGCTTCTCGTGGCGGACGCGGAGAAATCGCTGCTTCTCTCCGGAACGGGCGATGTCATCGAGCCCGCCGAGTCGGTCATCGCCATCGGCTCGGGGGGACCCTACGCCTACGCCGCCGCCATGGCCTACCTGGACGGTACCGAACTCTCGGCCAAGGAGATCGCCACGCGGAGCCTCGGCATCGCCTCGGGGATCTGCATCTACACGAATGATCGCGTCGTCGTGGAGGAGATCGGATGAGCGAAGAGTTCGAGACGATGACACCTCGACGCATAGTCGAGGAACTCGACCGCTATATCGTCGGCCAGCTCAAGGCCAAGCGCGCCGTGGCCATCGCCCTGCGCAACCGCATGCGGCGTCAGCGTCTGCCGGAGGACATCCGCGACGAGATCGCGCCCAAGAACATACTCATGATCGGCCCCACCGGGGTCGGCAAGACCGAAATCGCCCGACGGCTGGCCAGGCTCTGCGGCGCGCCCTTCATCAAGGTGGAGGCCACCAAGTACACCGAGGTCGGCTATGTGGGCAGGGATGTCGAGTCGATGATCCGCGACCTGATGGCCGCGGGCGTCGCCATGGTCAAGAGCGAGATGCAGGCGGGCGTGAAGGAGGAGGCGGACCGCCGGGCGGAGGAACGCCTCCTCGACCTCCTCCTCCCCGGCATCAAGTCGGCCACCGAGCCCGTGGGCTCCACCCAGGCCACCTACATTCCCCTGGAAGCCGGAACCTCCTTCGGGCAGGGCGGCGCCGACACGCGGGAGAAATTCCGATCCCTGCTGCGGGCCGGCAAGCTGGATGCCCGGGAGGTTGAGATCAGCGTGCAGGGAGGCGGTCCGGCCATCGAGATCTTCTCCGGCAACCAGATGGAGGAGATGGAAGTTGCCCTTGGTGGCCTTGGCGGGCTCTCCGGTCTCTTCGGCGGCAAGCGCAAGAAGAAATCCGTGACGGTGGCCGAGGCCCGGAGAATCCTGGCGGCCGAGGAAGCCCGACGCCGGGTCCAGGAGACCGGCATCATCTTCATCGACGAGATCGACAAGATCGCCAACCGGGAGGGACGGAGCGCCTCCGGCGTGGACGTATCGCGCGAAGGCGTGCAGCGGGACATTCTGCCCATCGTGGAGGGCTCGACCGTGAACACGAAATGGGGCACCGTGGACACCTCCCACATACTGTTCATCGCGGCCGGCGCCTTCAACGTCTCCAAGCCCCAGGACCTCATCCCCGAGCTCCAGGGCCGTTTCCCGATTCGCGTGGAACTCGAGGCCCTCTCCGGGAAGGATTTCGAGAGGATCCTCACGGAGCCCAAGAACGCCCTCGTCACCCAGTACCGGATGCTCCTGTCCTCCGAGGGTGTGGAGCTCGACTTCACGCCCGGCGCAGTCTCGCGCATCGCGGAGATAGCGGCTGCAGCCAACGTACGCACGGAAAACATAGGCGCCCGGCGTCTCCAGACCGTCATGGAGCGGCTCCTCGAAGAGCTGTCCTTCGAGGCGCCCTCGATGGCCGGCGTCAAGGTGAGCGTGGACGAGGCCTACGTGGACGCCCGATTCAAGGATTTCGCGGAGCGTCAGGACCTGAGCAGGTACATTTTGTAGACGTGGAGGCCAGGGGAAGACGCCGGTGGAACGGCGGAGAGGATCGGATTGCGCGGCCGTTTTGACTAATAGGGCGGCCGGGCGAGCCGAAAATGTATGAGGGGAGAAGGTTTTGACCGGAAAACGGCCTTCTCCCGCAGGAGCCAGCTGATGTTCGAAGGGACTTCGTTCGGAAAGACCATCGACCTCCTCCAGCGTTCGATGGATGTGGCAACGCTCAGGCGGCAGGTCATTTCCGACAATATCGCCAACGCCGACGTTCCCAATTTCAAGCGCTCCGTCGTGGACTTCGAGTCCTCGCTCCAGCGCGCGCTCGAATCCGAACAGACGAAGCCGGCGCTCCAGCTCGCGGTGACCGATCCCCGCCATATCTCCAACTTCCAGCCCGTGGATTACCGGACGGTCGAGCCGCGGAGAGTGCTCGACTATCAGACCACTTCAAAAAACAACGGCAACAACGTGGATCCCGAGGAAGAGCTCATGGCCTCCGTGCAGAACCAGCTGATGTACACGCTGCAGGCACAGGCCGTGAATTACGAGTTCGGCCAGGTCAACCTGGTCCTGAGGTAGGGGAGGCTAGCATATGGGACTCTTCACCTCCATCAACATAGCGAGCACGGGGATGACGGCCGAGCGTCTGCGCTCCGACGTCATCGCCGACAACATCGCCAACGCGAGCACGACCCGCACGCCGGAGGGCGGCCCCTTCCAGCGCAGCCGCGTCGTACTGCGCCCGCGGGTGGACCAGCCCTTCTATCGCTCGCCCTTCCTGCCCGGGCAGCTGGACAACGGAGCGGGCATGGGCGTACGCGTCGTGGAGATCCAGAAGGACGATTCGCCGCCGCGCCTGGTCTACGATCCCACCCATCCCGACGCGATCAAGACGGGACCCAAGGCCGGCTATGTCGAAATGCCCAACGTGAACATCGTGACGGAAATGGTGGATCTCATCGCCGCATCCCGCGCCTATGAGGCCAATTCCGCCATCGTGGACGGTTCGAAATCCATGTTTCTCAAGGCCCTGGAGATCGGGAGGTAGTGAATGGCCGTTAACATCTCGCAGCTGACCTCGATGCTGCAGCCGGCGGACCCGCTTTCCGGCGCTGCCGGGCTCGCGCGCCTTGCGCGCACGAATCCCATGCACTACACTGCCGATGGCCGGACCGGTACCGTGAGCAAGGCGGATCTGGCCGGGATCGCCGACGGATTGGCCGGGGCCGCGGGAGTCGCCGGCGCGGAAAGTCCCGGCGCGCAGAGCGCATCGTCCTTCGAGGACGCGATGCTCAAGGCCATGGACGGGGTGAACGCCTCGCAGACGAAAAGCGAGGACGCGGTCCAGCAGATGCTGGTCAGCCCGGATTCCGTGGACGTGCAGGATGTGACCATCGCGATGGCTGAGGCGAACATGACGCTCAACATCGCCAGGACAATATTGAACCGCGTCGTCACGGCGTGGAAGGATGTGATCAACACGAGGTAGGCGGCAGGGCGGCCGCATCCGGGCGGAACGGTGCCAATTGGGGGGCGCCGGTGACCGCCGGGGAAAGGGATGCGGGGAACGCTGCGGCCGGCCTTTCTGAGCGGATCATCGATCCGCACTGGGGGGGGACATGAACGAATGGTTCAGGAAGCTCGTCGAGCAGGTGAAGGCCCTGTGGTCCAAGTGGACCACGGTCCAGAAGCTGATCCTCGGCGGAATCGTGCTCGTCGCGATCATCGCGGTCGTGCTCTTGCTGCGCATCTCGGCCGCGCCCACCATGGTCAAGCTGATCGGCACGCCCATCCGGAGCGAGGACCAGCTCCAGCTGATCACCAGCAAGCTCGATTCCGAGGGCATCACCTACAACGTGGGTGATGACAAGATCATCTACGTCAAGGACGAGAAGACCGCGCTGCGGGCCAAGAGCATACTCATCAGGGACGACCTCATTCCCAAGGGCACGGATCCCTGGGCCATCTTCGACATGCAGAGCTGGACGGTCACGGACTTCGAGCGCAACGTCAACCTCAGGCGCGCCATCCTCGCTCAGGTAACCCGTCATATCGAGGCGATAGACGACATCGACAAGGCCGACGTGAACCTCGTCATGCCCGACAAGGAGCTTTTCCAGGAAGACCAGAAGCCGGTGACCGCGAGCGTGATCATCTACCCGAAACCAGGATCGGACATCACCCAGAACCGCAAGAAGATCGAAGGGGTGCAGAAGATCCTCAAGCTCGCGGTCGAGGGTCTCTCCGACGACAACATCGTCATCACCGACGAGAACGGCATCATACTCAACGATTTCTCGAACATGGCGGACTTCGATCGCCTGCAGAAGACCAAACAGGAACAGAAGCTCATACAGGATCTCGAGACCCAGTACCGGGCCAAGGTCCTCAAGGCCCTCCAGCAGATCTACACGCCGGACCGCGTCCGCGATCTGAACATCAAGATCGACATGGACATGTCCAAGAAGACCGTCAAGACGGAGGAGTATTTCCCCGTCACGATCAAGCCGCGGACTCCCCGCTCGCCCTACGATGACTCCGAGATCGTCCCCTCCGTCACCAGGTCCAAGGTCGAGACCACGACCGAATGGCAGGGCACCGGCTTCAACCCCGAGGGCCCGGCCGGAGCCGAGGGCCAGACGCCACCCGCCTACAAAGACCTCCAGAACGCCCAGGGCAAGATGACCCAGCACTCCGTCGTGCACAACGAGGAGCTCAACAAGCGCAACATCGACGAGGTGAGCTCTCCCACGATCCAGAGGGTGACGGTCTCGGTCAACATCGATGGCGTCTGGAAGTGGAGGTACGACGACAAGGGCCACCTCAAGATGCTGCCCCAGGGCGGCGTGGACCGGGAGTACCTGCCCATCCCGGCCGACGACCTCAAGAAGGCCCAGGCCCTCATCCAGGACGCGATAGGCTACAACCAAGACCGTGGGGACTCGGTCACGGTGCAGAACATCGCCTTCGACCGGACCGCCCAGTTCAACGCCGAGGACGCCGACTACCTCCGCAACGTCCAGGTGAAGCAGATCGTCCTGTACTCCCTCATCGGCCTCGCCGTCCTCATGCTCGCCTTCATCGTCTTCCGCGTCGTCTCCCGCGAGATGGAGAGGCGCAGGAGGATCGCCGAGGAGAAGCGCGCGATCGAGCAGAGCATGCTGCGCGAGAACGCGATCCGCCAGGCCGAGGAGCAGAACATCGAGGTCTCGATGTCCGTCGAGGAGCGCAAGCGGCTCGAGCTCCAGGAGCACGCGATCAACATGGCCAAGGAGCATCCCGAGGACGTCGCCCAGCTCATCCGAACCTGGATCAGGGAGGAATGACCCATGGCCCAGCAGGCTCAGGCTAAGGGGAAGGGCGGCGGCGGGCTGCCCGCGGAGGCCGGGGGCCACGCCCCCGCGAAGAAGTCCAAGAGCGTCAAGGACATGGGCGGCCGGGCCAAGGCCGCCATCTTCCTCGTGACCCTCGGCTCGGAGATCTCGGCCGAGATCTTCAAGCACCTCCGCGAGGACGAGATCGAGACCCTCACCTTCGAGATCGCCCGCCTCGACTCGATCGAGCCCGAGCAGAAGGACCAGGTCCTCACCGAGTTCCAAGAGCTCATGATGGCCTCGGACTTCATCTCGTC
>DATJQN010000316.1:0-5066 GCA_035505775.1 Rectinemataceae bacterium
CCACGGCGATGCTGGTCGCTGCCAATGCGGCTAGAAATCGTCTATTCATGGGACCTCTCGCATAATATACTTGTATCGGCAGCAAGGCCAGGTACATTGCGCATTTTCGTTCGTCGCCGTGCGCCCGCGCGCGCCGCGGCGCCGCCGCACTGTCCCCGTGGCCTCCTTCCGCCTTCGGAGGCATCTCATGGTCATCCGCCGCCCGAGTCTCCCCCCCGGCTGGTATCCCGGCGATCGCAGCGGTGTGGAAGACGAACTCTCATCCTGGGGGCTCTGGCCCTTCGCTGCCCCTGTAGCCGGAAAAAAAGCCCGCGCCGCCATCGCGCCCCACGCCGGCTGGCATTTTTCCGGGAGGCTGGCCGCGCGCGCGATCGCCTCCCTGGGCGAGGCGGAGACGGTGGTCGTCATCGGCGGCCATCTGCCCTCCACCTCACCTTCGCTCGCGGCGATGGAGGATGCCGTCGACACCCCCCTGGGCGCCCTGGAGATCGATCGGGAGCTGCGCAGCGCGCTCGCCGCCGCGCTCGACGAGGCCCAGGGTCGGCGGGGCATTCTCCGCGCCGACAGCGCACCCGACAACACCGTGGAGGTCCAGCTCCCCCTCGTCAAGCTGCGCTACCCCCATGCCCGGCTCCTCTGGCTGCGAGCCCCGAACGGCCCGGCCGCCGTCGGACTCGGTTCCGCCCTCGCCTCGGCGGCCGCCGCCGTCGGTCGCGGCATCGTGTGCCTCGGCTCGACCGACCTCACTCATTACGGCCCGGCCTACGGCTTCACGCCCAAGGGCAGGGGGCAGCAGGCCGAAACCTGGGTGCGCGAGGTAAACGACCGCGGACTCGTCGACGCCCTCCTCGCCCTGGATGGCGTGGAAGTCCTCAGACGCGGTGAGGAGGAGGGCGCCGCCTGCTCTTCCGGAGCCGCGGCCGCCACCATCTCCTTCGCCGTCGCCGTGGGCAGCACGGAAGCGGAACTCCTCGACTACGCCACGAGCCTCGATCTGCGCCGGGACGAGTCCTTTGTCGGCTACGCCGCCGTCGTCTACCGGTGATCGACCCGGGCCGAGCTCCCCCGTCCCTCGAATGTGCCGGCCGGGCCCGATGAATCGGGCCGATTCCCCGACCACTGGCCCCGATTCGAGGCTATACTAAGGGCAGTCATATTCGCACCGCCCGCGCGCCGCCCGAGCGGTGCCCAAAGGGCGCCCAAGCGCCGCCTGAGCCCGTGGGCAGGCAACCGGGCCAGGTCGCTTGGAGCCGTGGGCTTCCCGCATATGACAGAACCTCAGTCACAAAAGGAGATATTGAATGGGCATGCTAGGAATCCTCGCCTACCTCGTCGGCTTTCTCATCGTCATCGTTTTCTTCTCCGGCATCCGCATCATCCGCCCGACCCACCGCGGCCTCATCGAGCGCCTCGGCCGCTATCAGCGTTTCGCCGAGCCGGGCTTCCACTGGGTTTTTCCCGTCATCAGCAAGCTCTATCAGATCAATACGACCGAGCAGATGGTCGACGCCGAGCCCCAGGAGATCATCACCAACGACAACCTCAACGCCCGCGTCGACGCCCAGGTCTACTTCCGCGTCAAGTCCGACGAGGAGAGCGTCAAGGCCTCGCAGTACAACGTCAACAGCTACAAGTGGCAGATCGTCAACCTCGCCCGCACCACCCTCCGCAACATCATCGGCACCATGACCCTCAAAAGCGCCAACTCGGAGCGCAGCAAGATCAACAACGAGCTCCTCACGACCCTTCTCACCGAGACCAAGAACTGGGGCATCGCCGTCGTCCGCACCGAGCTCAAGGAGATCGACCCGCCCAAGGACGTCCAGGAAACGATGAACAAGGTCGTCAAGGCCGAGAACGAGAAGATCGCCGCCATCGACTTTGCCACCGCCACCGAGACCATGGCCGACGGCCAGAAGCGCGCCGAGATCAAGAAAGCGGAAGGCATCCGCCAGGCCGAGATCCTCAAGGCCGAGGGCGAGGCCCAGGCCATAGCGCTGGTCAACGAAGCCGCCGAAAAATACTTTGTCGGCAATGCCCAGCTCCTGAAGCGCCTCCAGACGCTCGAGATCGCCCTCAAGGACAACGCCAAGATCGTCCTCCCCACCAACGGCGAGCTCGTCAATGTCATCGGCGAGATGGCCGGCGTCCTCCCCATCAAGGAGCGCCGGTCCTGAGTCCCCGCCGCCTCCACGCCCATCTTCTGGATCATGGGGGGGAGCACGGCCTGACATCGCAGCCGCCCGCTCTCGCGGGCGGCCTGCCCTCCGCGCCCCGCGCCCCCGAAGCGCGGGGCGCCATCAGCCGGGCGGCACCCTTCGCTGCTCCCCCTGGCTCCGAACTCCTCGGCCCCGGCTCGCTTCCCCTGCAGTACGGGCCGATCCGCCCTTGCCCCGGGGCCTCCGGTGTTCTCCGCCACCCCCACTCTGGCCCCTTCTCACGCCGAGTCGGCCCCGCGAAGCTTCCCAACGAGGTCACGTTCCATGGACAAAGTCTTTCCCCAGCCTGAGCGCCCCATGGGCTTCGAGGAGATGGAAGGCTATCTTCACGCTCTCGTGGAAAAGCTCCGGCCTTTCGAGCCGCACGAAGTCGTGGGCCTCGCCCGAAGCGGATTCCCCTACGCAGCGTGGGTGGCCCAGCTCCTCGACCTTCCCCTCGGCTACCTCAGTCTCCGCGGCCGCCAGCTCGCGCTCGAGAACCCGTCGGCCGGTCGGATCGCCGTCATCGACGACAACACTGTGAGCGGCGAGTCCTTCACCCTCGTGCAGCGCTACCTGTCCGAGGCCCATCCCCACCTGGACTTTCGCTTCGGCGTGCTCTACGCCGATTGGTTCACCCCCGAGGACATTCTGGAGCGCATCTGCTACGGAGTCCGCCTTCCCTATTTCCCCACCACCGTGGCGGGAACCATGAAGCGCTATCATCTCGGGGCCCGTCATCGCGACGAGCCGAAGGGCTGAAAGCGGAGCCCTGCCGCCGGTTCGGCCCCGTCGATTGTCCGCCCGCGGAAACCAGGTGGAGTTCCCGTCCATCCGAGGCATCCTCGGCCGGTTTCCGCACTGTGTAAGCTGTACAGCGTCCCGAACCTGTCCTATAATCCTGCCAGACGAGCGTCAGGATTCGGCATCCAGTTGCGGCGGAGTCGGGCCAGCGCTCAGCCAAAATTCTCAAAATGCAGGCTTGGGGTGGCGCGCAGCGATGCGCCATGCGTCGAGAACGACCTCCATCTGAGCCGGCCGGCGCGCGTTCTCGGGCGCGTCGCATTCCGATCGCATCCAGGCGGACTTCCGCATCAACAGGACCATATTCTGACTCATAGCCAGGGGGACAGCGTGAACTTCATCGCGGTTTTCTCCGTTTTCTGCACCTTCATTGCCGCGCCCGCAATCGTGTTCTCCTTCATCTACTTCACGCGCCGCGGCAAGAATCAGGTCGAGATGCAGCGGCTCAAGAAGGAGATGCTCGAACTCGAAGTGGACAGGGAAGAGCTGCATCTCAAGGTCCTGGTCGAGGAGAACAAGAAGTACGATCGAATGATCGGCGAGCGGCAGGAATACTCGAACTAGCGCCGGCCGCGCGCAATCGCGGGATTCGCGGCGGAAAACACAGTTCAGAGAAGGAGGCATACATGCTCTTGGGCGAGCTCCTCGTTTCAAAAGGGCTGCTGAGTGCGCAACAATTGGAGAAGGCCCTCTCCGAACAAAAACAGTCCGGCGGAGAAAAGCTCGGTGAAATAGTCGTCAGGCTGGGCTATGTCACCAAGGAGCAGATAGACGCCGCCCTCTGATCCCGATCCCGGGCCCCGCCCGACGGGGCAGCCTTCCATCCCTGTCGTAAAATTCGTCCCCGGATCCCCACGGCGGTGGCCGGCCAGCCCTGACTCGCCCTGACGACAGGGGCCGCGGCTGCCTTGCGGCACTGCGGCCGCGCCGTTTCCCGCGGCCATTCTTGCCATTCATCAAGCGTGTCCCCCCCTTCGGCACGTATGTATCGGAACGGGGGACTCGATGTCGCACGGCCGGATTGCCCTGATCGATGCGGGGGACGGGTTCGTCGCCGCAGTCGCGCCCTACTCCGAGCTATTCCTGGCCTTGATACGGGCAGTGCCTGAACGCAGGTGGAATGCCATCTCGGTGCGCTGGGAATTCCCGCTCGACTACCTCGACGTCTTTCGGCGCATCTTTGCCGACTGGACGGTGGTGGCCATTTCTGAGACGCTGCAGACGGAACTGGACCCGGCCTCTGTGGGTGATTGCCGCCTCGCGGCCTGCCACAACCTGCCCACCGAGCTTGCTCACGTGCTGAACGATTCACTACGAGCCCGAAAGTACTCGGTCAGCACCAGAAAGCGCTACCTTGCGATCGCGGACTCCTTCGCGGCCTTCATCGCGATGCCGCTTGCCGACTCCGGATCCTCCGAAGCTGTCCGGTACCTCGCCTTCCTGGAGCGGGAGAGCGGAGCCTCCGCATCGACCCTCAACCAGTCGATTAGCGCACTCCGTTTCCTCTTCCATCATGCGCTTGGCAAAGACGTGCATCTCGGTCGCCGACCAAAGGCAGACCGGCACCTTCCCCTCGTCCTGAGCCGGGAAGAGGCGCAACGGGTCTGCTCGGCTCCCCGCACGGTCAAACACCAGGCGCTTCTTGTCCTCGCCTATTCCGCCGGACTTCGGGTAAGCGAGGTTGCAAAGCTCAGGCTCGAGGACGTGGACCTCGACCGACAGGTCATAGTCATCCGCGGAGGCAAAGGAAGGAAGGATCGCTACACGGTCCTGGCCATCAAGACACGCGAACTGCTGTTGCGGTACTGCGAGCTCTATAAGCCAAAGGTCTGGCTTTTTGAAGGGCAGACCGGTGGACACATCCATATCCGAACCATTCAGGCGGTCTTCTACAAGGCCCTCGAGACCGCGGGCCTTGCCAAGCGAACTTCCATCCACGCACTTAGGCATAGCTTCGCCACACATCTGCTGGAGGACGGGACGGACATTCGCTACATACAGGAGCTGTTGGGGCACTCCTCGTCCAAGACCACCGAAATCTACACCCATGTCGCCAGGAAGGAC
>DATJQN010000317.1:0-3087 GCA_035505775.1 Rectinemataceae bacterium
GGCCTTGTCCTTGAGCTTGACCACGACGTCGGGCAGTCCATCGCCGTTCATGTCGGCCAGGGTCGAGACGGTCCGGTTGACGGTGCCGTTGAATCCGCCGGAGACGCTCGCGCTGGCCACGATGGCGCTGAAAGTGACCGAGCCGCTGACGCCGAAGCTGCCCGTGGCGGTATCGGTGATGCCTTCCGTCCCGATCGAGAAGAGGGGGAAGATTGTCTCGTCGATTCCCGGGCCCCAGGATCGTTCCGGAGCGAACTGGCCGTTGCCCAGATTGAGGGCCACGGCATAGTCGCCCTTGCCGCCACGCGAGACGTGGTCCGGCAGACCGTCGCCGTTCATGTCATAGAATCCCTGGGTCTGCACGGATGAGCCGAAGCTGCCGTTGACGCCATAAGAGAGACCGGTGCCTCCACCGCCTTTGCCGGGATCGGGCTCGACCACGGTGATGGCGGTGGGCCTGCCGGCCCCGTTCATCTTGACCATGGTCGCGCCTCCGCCCGATCCGATCGTAGCCCCAAAGGCATAGGCTGTCGTTTCCGTTTCGTTCAGGCAGCCTGAAGGCATGGACCAGGGCTCGATCGGTCCGAAGCCCGAGCCCGTCCCGGGTGTCAGGCTGAAGGTCGAGGCGCCGTCCTTGGTATCCTTGATGGATATGAGATCAGGATAGCGGTCGCCGTTAAGGTCGAGAAAAGCGGATTTTTCCCAGGAGCTTGTCGTGTTTTTGCTGAAGCTCGCGCCCAGGCCGCCGAGCCCCACCCCGCCGTTGATATCCGTGCCGCTGCTATGGCTGCTTCTGATATCGGGGAGGCTCGTCTGGCTGCTCGTGGAGGCCTTGTTTGCGGGAAGCCTGTAGTAGGTGTCGCCGCCGTTTCGTGAAGGATAGAGATCGCTCCCATCGATGAAGGCCGCGAAGGTGAACTCCCGGGTCGTGGTGTTCAGATTGTCGTCCATGATCGCGTCGCTGTAGCTCGAAACCGGTCCTATAAGGGCATCGGCGGGCACGGGCACGGCGTTCGCAAAGCCCTCCTGGCTCGGGTCGCGGCCACTGACCGTAAGCACGGCGGCGCTGGTTTCGCCCTGGCTCCGGTTGGGGCCGAGGACCATGGAATAGGGGGGCGGCCCCTGACCGGAGCCCTCGGTGCTGGGAACCGCGCCGAGCTGTGCGACGGAGAAGGCGTAGTAGCCGCTCCACAGGCCGTAGTACCAGCCCTCCATGCCGCCGACAAGCGCCTGCGTCATGTACGGGGAGTAGCCTGAGTCCTCGGCTCCAGCCTCGGCCCATACATCGCGGTTCGAATAGTCGAGGGTCGAGTCGTACTCGCGGAAGTAGAGCGCGTGAAGCACCGTCCTGCCCGTGGCGTCGAAGCGGGGCAGCAGGGACCTTCCGACCTTCTGGCCGGCTTCCACCGTATCGGCCGCGCCACTCGGGCTCGGCGCGAGGCTCTCGCAGGTTACGCTGCGGTCGGCGACCACTTCCTCGACGGGGATGCTTTGATCGGCGCGGTAGACCATGCCCTTGTCCAGGGAGGTGAAGGCGGAAAGGCCGCAGGCGCCGAGCGCCCCCGACACGGCACTTTTCTGGTCCGCACTCAGGGAGGCCGCGAGAATCCAGCTGTCGCCGCTCCGGGTGTAGCTGCCCAGGAGCAGTTCGATGTCCCGGCGGTAGGCGCGCATCGCGGCCACGAGGGAAGCCGAGTCGGCCACGGCAGCCGGGCTGAGATAGTAATAGATCCGGCCTCCGTCCACGTACGAGGCGAAGTCCGACGCGAAGCTGCCGCCGGTATAGGCCGAGAAGGACCCGTAGCCTGCCGCCGAAAGCGCGAGGAGACGTTGGGCGGCATCGGGATCTCCGGGCAGGGCGGCAAACAAGCTCTGGGAAGCGGCGGCAGCCTCCGACACGATGCGCACGACGGCTTCCAGGTCACTGCCGGCGACCGTTGCCTGAAGACTGTAGCCGGTGGCGTCGGGCAGGTAGGCGGCTTCGAACAGCTGCTGATCGCTTGTCTGTCCCGCGAGGCTTGCGTCGATGGCCTCGTAGCTCGACGCGGGCAGATGGAGATAGGAATCGGCGGAGAAGCTGGTCCCCGCCAGAAGCTGCGAGCTGAGCGCGCCCTCGTACAGGGAATCGGGGAGCGAGCTTATGAGTGAGCTTGCGCCGGAGAGGACGATGCTCCGCGTCACCCCATGGTCGGTGAACCGCAGGGTCAGGGGATCGGAGCCCGTCACGGCAAGGCCCGCGTCGAGAAGCTCGGTGAGACTTCCGTCGGAGACCAGCTCACGCAGAAGGTGATTCCCCGAAGCGTCCACCCTGAGCCAGAGCCGCTCTGTCGCGGCTGCGCTGTCGTCATATCGCGTCTCGAGGAGGATGCCCCGGTCGAGGACGGTCATTCCTTCGGAGGCGAGGTCGGCCGTGGCAGCGATGGTGGCGGCGAAGCTCCGATGCACGCCGACCGGGCTCCAGGACGCCGCGCCGCCCTTGTCCGAGGGTCGCATGGGCGGTGCGCCCGCATAGGGGCTGCGGTAGCCGAGCTCTCGGCGCTCTGCGGGGCTCAAGGCGGAGACTGTGGCCGCGAAGGCCGAGTCGGCGTTCTGGGTGTTGCCCGCGGCATCCCTGCGCCAGGGCCGCCTGACGAAGCTGTCGCTCTGCAGGTCATACAGGTAGCCAGTCTTGAGAGCGACCTCGTTCGTGGCGAGTTGTTGCTGCCCCTGCGACTCCACGCCGTTTGCGAGCGTGACCCAGCTCTTTGACCCATTGTCGTAATAGCAGAAGGAGAATCCAAGGTAGATCGCCTGGGCTCCCGCGCTCGAGAGCAGGGTGGAAAAAAGGGCGCGAGGAATGCGATTCGGCACGAAGTAGCCGTCGGCGAGCAGACTGTCGTAGAGAGCCCCCGTGTCGTCGGAATCCACGAGACTTCGCCACGAAGCCCTGAGTGTGTAGGTATTGTCGTCGCCGCTCGGCCCGGTATACAGCGCTCCCAGTCCCGGGGGCGGCGCGTCGGCCTGAGAGGGAGGGCAGAGGCTCGGAATGTCGGCCAGGGACTCGAAGAGCTTGATGCCGCTGTAGCGCAGGTGGACCGCCCACCTCGT
>DATJQN010000318.1:0-10278 GCA_035505775.1 Rectinemataceae bacterium
GTGCCCCCCTTTCGAGACGCAGGGCCAGGGCGATCCGACCCCGCTCGCGGCCCCGGAAGGCGTACTTCATGGCGTTGGTCACGAACTCGTTGATGATGATCCCGATGTGCATCAGCTGCTTGACGCCCACGACTATATCCTCGAGCTCGAGGTCCAGATCGATCGCGGGTCCCCCGGGGAAGATGGCCGTGATCTCGTCGAGCAGGCTCGGGATGTAGTCCCGGACCGACATCGACGTATTCGCGGAGGACTGATAGAGCTTGTCGTAGAGGATCATCATGCTGTTCACCCTGCTCATCGCCTCGTTCAGGGATCCCGTGACCTGGGGATCATCGTGATGGAGGGACTGGAGCCGGAAGATCGAGCTGATGAAATACATGTTGTTCTTGATGCGATGGTGGACTTCTCGGAGAATGAGTTCCTTCTCGGCGAGGAGCTCCTGGATGCGCTCGTTGGCCTGCTCCAGAGCCAGGGCCCGCCTGCTCTCGATCAGGGCCAGCTGGCGCTGCACTTCGACGGAGGCGCGCACGGTCTCGGTCTCGTGCTCGATCTCCAGCGAGATCAGGCGGTTCCGGGCCTCGACCGTACGTTCCTTTGCCCGCTCACGGGCCGCGTCGAGCGCGGTCTCGTAGGCGCGCCGGTAGTCCCCCGCCGAGGCCCGGGCCGCGGCGAGCTCGTCCAGAAACTCGGCGGGCAGGGCGTAGCCGCGCATCGTCTGAGCCACCGCCATGGCCCGTTCCAGATAATGGAGCTCGGAAGCGCTCTCGGCTCCCGCCTCGGGGGCGGGAAGGGAATGACGGCCATACAGGCCCGCAAGGACACGAAGGATAAGGAACTCCTCGTCCCGCTTCCCATGCAGGGCCGCGAGGGCGAGCGCCTCCCTGGCCAGGGGCAGCGCCTCGCGGGGTTCGCCCAGGCGGCAGAGCGAGTCCGCGGTCCCCCGCAGGGCGGCCATGAGGAGGTCGGGCTCGCCGAGGGCCCGGGCGTCGGATTCAAGGCGTCGGTACCAGGCGAGGGCGTCCGCATGGTCGCCGTTGATCATCGCGATATCCGCGAGGTAGAGGAGGGACAGGGAGTAGTTGCGCGAGCCGGCCACGCCGCGCATGATCCTGAGCGCCTCGCGGAGCGCCGCGACGGCCGCCTCCTTGCGTCCGAGGTAGCGCTGGAGAATGGCGTTCTGGTTGAGGGAGAGCCCGATGAGCACGGGCCAGCCCGCGTTTCGCGCGAGCGTGGTGGCCAGCTCGTTCCATTCGAGCGACGAGAGGAAATCCCCGATCTTCCTGAAGTCGTCGGCGGCGTTGTTGGCGGCGATGATCGCCGTCCGCGTCTGTCCGCTGTCGATCGCGGCGTGGTAGGCCTCGGTGTAGCAGGCTGTGGCGCGGTGCTGGTCGCCGGTGAGCCCGAAGACATTGCCCCGGGCGGAGAGAAGCCAGGGCATGACCACGGGATGCGGCGCGGCGTCCGCAGGGAAGTGACGGGCAAGCAGCGCTCCGCACTCCTCCGCGCTCCGGAATGAGACCAGGAAGGCCAGCCGGGCGCGGGCCAGGTTGGTCCTGCGCTCGTCCTCTGCCCGCTCGTAGCAGGCGAGGGCTTCGTGCATGGCCGCCTCACCTCCCTCGCGATCCGCCCGATCGAACTGGATATAGACGCGCAGCCACTCGACGTCGCCCTGCCCCACCAGGTCCCGTTCCGCGGAGAAGGTTTCCTTGGCGGGCTGCAGCAGGGCTTCCGCCTCGGCGAGCTGCCCCTCCAGCCAGAGCTTCTCCGCCCGCAGCAGGCCGAGCCGGGCCCTGCCGCGGGCCGCGCTCTCGTCGTCCCTGTCCGGGGCTTCCAGAAGACGCTCGGCCTCCGCCGCGAGTTCCAGCGCGCGGCGCGAATCGGACTGCCTGAGGTACCAGGAGAGGTCCAGCAGGGCCTCGAATCTCTCCCGCCCGATTGCTTGAGGAAGGGCTGTTTCCAGGTCACGCAGACGTGATGTAAGTTCGAAGAGCTCCGGCACTGGAACGCCTCCGAGTCGGGCCGTGGGGTCGGCCCGGACCAAACGCTTCGTCGGGCGGACGGTCCCCGGCTATTCCGGACGCGCCGGCACGAGAGGCCTCAGGCTGATATCAAGGTCCTGGGCAGCTTCGAGCCGATCGAACTCGCGTTTCAGCGCCGCGACGGAATGATGGGGTCCGAGAATGATGCTGGCTTTCATCCGGAACATCGGGGCTCCGGTCAGGGGGGCCGACTGGGTCTCGGTTTCCATGTTCTCGATGTTGATTCCCATGCGATGGAGAACCGAGCTGACAGCGTGCACGATGCCGGACCCATCCAGGGAGATGGTTTCCAGCAGGTAGGGCCGACCTCCCTGGGCGAGCTCCGGCGACCCGGTCGGCTTGAGGACCACCGTGAGGCCGAAGCGGGCCTCGAGTTCGGGAATCCGGCTTCTAAGGCCCTCGAGCTGGGCCGCGTCCATTGAGACCAGCATCATGACGGCGAACTCGCTGCCGAGGACGGCCATTCTGCTCTCTTCTATGTTGCCGCCCCGCTCGGAAAGGAGACCGGAAAGCTCATCCACGATGCCCACGCGATCGGGGCCCATGGCCGAGAAGACTGCATATGCCGTAGCCATGAGGCAATTCTCGCACAGGCGGGCCGCGCCCGCAACTGAGGCCGCTGCGGGGTGGCCGTGCCGCCGGAGGCGCCTCTGCGACGATTCCCGCGGCGCCGTGGCGGCGCCTTTACGGCGTCCCCGGCGGCGCCCTCGGCAGCGGCTAGGGCGCGGCGCCCCGCGGCAGCCCGGCGGCGCGCCTCCCCAGCCCAGCGACGAATTCCCTTCAAAGTTCTTGCATATCTCCAACGTTGGGTCTAAAATAGGAACCGAATCGAAAGGAATACGAAAGCACTTCGATGACCGAAGACCTGGCAGAGCGCGAGCGGACCATCCTCAAGATCCTCTCGGAACAGGGTTCCCTGACGGTAAGCAGCCTGGCCCGGGACCTGGGCGTCAGCGAGGTGACCATCCGGTCGGACCTCAAGGGGCTCGAGGAACGGGGCTATCTCAGCCGGAGCCGGGGCGGAGCCTATCCGAGCCTTCACCAGAGCGTGCTCGAGCGACAGAATTGGCGTGTCGAGGAAAAGAACCGCATCGCACGCGCCGCCGCCGAGCTCGTCCGGGACGGTGACCGGATCATGATAGAGGCCGGCACCACGACCGCGCTCATCGTCAGACACCTCATCGGCAAACGGGACGTCCAGGTGGTCACCAATTCGACCCTTGTCTTCTCCTATGCGCGGCTCACTCCCAACCTGCAGATAACCATGACCGGCGGCGAGTTCCGCCGGGAGGCCGAGTCCATGGTCGGCCCCATAGCGCTTCGCACGATAGCCGGGCTCAATGTCCGGCTGGCCTTCGTGGGCACGGACGGCTTCTCGGCCCAGGTGGGCCTGACCACCCAGCTCGTCGAGGGGGCGGAGATCGTCAAGGCGATGCGCGAGCAGGCCGAGGCGACCTGGCTCGTGGCCGATTCCTCCAAATACGGTAAGTCCGGATTCGTGAGCGTGCTTCCCCTGGGCGCCGTCAATGGGATCATCACCGACGAGGGGATCGAGGCCTCCGCGCTGACGGAGATCGGAGAAGTGGGTATTCAGGTCCTGCGCGTATAGGCAGGCCAAGTCGGGCGGCAGTCGCATCACGGCGGGCCGGCCCACGGAGGTGGATGTGGCTCAGATACTGATCATGCCCCGGCAGGGGAACACCGTCGAATCCTGCATCATAGTGCGGTGGAGGGCTGCGGAGGGCGAGAGCGTCGCGGCCGACCAGGTCGTCTGCGAGGTCGAGACCGACAAGGCCAGCTTCGACCTTCCCGCCGGAAGCGCGGGGACCCTGCTCAAGATACTGCGCCACGAGGGGGACGACGTCCCCGTCCTCGAGCCGATCGCCGTCATCGGACAGGCCGGCGAGAACTGGCAGGCCGCCCTCGGCGCTTCCGGGACCGCTGCGGCTCCCGACTCCTCCGTAGGAGCGAGTCCGGGGACCGGCCCTGCGACAGCCCCCACGGGGATGCCCTCGGGCCCGGCCGCCCCGATCCCGGAGAGCTCTCCGTCCGCTCCCGAGGGAGGCGCTGCCGTGTCGCCCCGCGCCCGTCGGCTCGCCGGCGAGCATGGAATCGACGCCACCGCCCTCGCCGGCAGCGGCCCGGAGGGCAGGGTCATCGAGCGCGATGTCGCTGCGGCTCTCGCGGCCCAGCCCCCGATGACCGCCGCGGCCAGAGCCGCAGCCGCTCGGGGCGCCGCGGCCATCCCCCTCGGCGGCAGCGCCCTCGGCGGCCGCGTCGGGCTCTCCGACCTCGCGGCTGCCGGCAGCAGGGGCAGCGGCGTCGCTGCCGGCGTCGCTGCCGGCGGCGCGGCCGGCGGCGCGCAGGCGGGGATCGGTCCCGGGCCCTTCGAAGAAACCACCTTCAGGGGCATCCGTACGCTGATCGGCGAGCGGATGCGCGCCTCGCTGGCGGGCACCGCCCAGCTCAGTTTCAACATGACGGCCAAGGCGGAGCGCATCAGCGCCCTCCGCGCGCGCTTCAAGGCCAGCGACACGAGCCTCGGCCTTTCCGGCGTCACGATAGGCGATCTCGTGCTCTATGCCGTCTCTCGCGTGCTGCCTTCCTTCCCGATGGCCAACGCGCATCTGGTGAACGGCGTCCTTCGCAGCTACGCGCACGTCCACCTCGGGCTCGCCGTGGACACGCCGCGGGGCCTCATGGTGCCCGTGATCCGCAATGCGGATCTCCTCAGCCTGACCGAGCTGTCCGCCGAGGCCAAGCGTGTCGCGACCGCCTGCCAGAGCGGATCGATAAACCCGGACGAGCTCTCGGGTTCGACCTTCACGGTCAGCAATCTGGGCGCCTTCGGGATCGAAAGCTTCACCCCCGTCCTGAACGCCCCGGAGACCGCCATTCTCGGCGTCTGCGCGATCACCTCAGGCTTTGCGCCCGGTCCCGACGGGTCACCGGTGCCGGAGTCGAGGATGGGACTCTCCCTGACAGTGGACCACCAGGTCATCGACGGGGCGCCCGCGGCCCGTCTCCTCAAGGCTTTCGCCGACGCGATAGCCGATATCGATCTCCTGCTTCTGAAGTGAGGTTGCGATGGGCTCATACGATGTGATCATCCTGGGCGGCGGCCCGGGCGGCTACCTGGCTGCGGAGCGGCTCGGGCATGAAGGCAGGAAAGTCCTCCTGCTCGAGAAGGAAAAGCTCGGCGGCACCTGCCTCAACGTGGGCTGCATACCCACGAAGACCCTCCTCAATTCCGCCAAGCAGTACCTGCACGCCCGGGAGGCCGCGAAGTTCGGCGTCACGGTCGAGGGGCTCGGCTACGACTGGTCGGTGATGCAAGGCTGGAAGACCGAGGTCGTCGACAAGCTGCGCAACGCGATCGCCCTGACCGAGAAGAAGCTGGGGGTCGAGGTGCTTCCGGCCGAGGGAAGGCTTCTGGGCCCCGGCCGCATTGAGGCGGGCGGCGCGGTCCACGATGCCCCCGCGATCATCATCGCAACTGGCTCCTCGCCCGTGCTGCCGCCCATCCCGGGCGCGCGGGACAATCCGAGGGTCGTCGACTCCACCGGACTCCTCTCCGCAGCCGAGGTTCCCCGCAGGCTCTGCGTGATCGGCGGCGGCGTCATCGGCATCGAGTTCGCCGCCCTGTTCGCTGCCCTCGGGACCAGGGTCGAGATCGTCGAGATGATGGACGAGATCATCCCCTTCATGGACAAGGAGCAGGCACCGCTGATGCGGCGCGCCATGAAGGAGGTCACCTTCAGGCTCGGCTGCAGGGTCGAGCGCATCGAGGGCGGGAAGGTCGTCTACCGGACGAAAGAAGGGGCCGAGGAATCTCCCTTCTCGGGGGAAGAGGCCGATCTCATCCTGATGGCTGTCGGGCGAAAGCCCAATCTCGAGGGCTGGGGCGCGAAGGAAGCGGGTCTGGATTTCAGTCCGAAGGGCATCACCGTGGACGACCGGATGCGGAGCAACCTGCCGGGCATCTGGGCCGTCGGCGACGTCACGGGCAGGAGCCTCCTCGCGCACTCGGCCTACCGCATGGCCGAGGTCGCCGTGGCCGACATACTGGCACGGGCGCCGGGTGCCGCGACCGGAGCGTCGAGCACGCGAGCCGCGTCGAGCCTGCGGGACGACGATCGCATGCGCTACGACGCCATTCCCTGGGTTGTCTACGGCATACCCGAAGCCGCAGGCGTCGGCCTCACGGAAGAGGAAGCGGGGAAACGTTCTGTCGCCGTCAAGAAAGCCAGCATCCCGCTGCGCGTCTCGGGACGCTTTGCCGCCGAGAACGGCTTCACCGCCCCGGGCTCGCTCAAGCTCATCGCCGACGCCGCGAGCGGACGCATCCTGGGACTGCACATCGTCGGCGGCTACGCCTCGGAGATGATCTGGGGCGCCGCCGCTCTCATCGAGCAGGAGCTGCGCGTCGTCGACGTCAGGCAGCTTGTCTTCCCACACCCCACGGTCTGCGAGCTCATACGCGACGCGGCCTGGGCGATCGAATAGGCACGAGAGGAACACCATGCCCAAGTCAATGATCGTTGATCCCGCCCAGGTGAGAAAACCGGGCAAACTCGATATCGCGAGCATCCCGCTCAACAGCTACAAGCCGGACTATGCGGCCGAGCTTTCCCGCTTCGGCGGGGAGGCGGGACTCCGGAGGATATGGGTCGACATGGTCTACATCCGGGAGTTCGAGACCATGCTCAATTCCTTCAAGACCCAGGGGGCCTGGCGAGGCATCGAGTACAACCACAAGGGCCCCGCCCACCTCTCCGTGGGGCAGGAGTCGGCCGCGGTCGGCCAGTGCGCGAGCCTCGAGCCCGAGGACTTCGTCTTCGGCTCGCACCGGAGCCACGGCGAGATCATAGCCAAGTGCCTGTCTGCATCCCGGCGCCTCCCGGAGGCCGAGCTCGTCAGGGTCATGGAGAACTTCCTCGGGGGCGAGACCCTCCGCGCAGCCTCGACCATCCGCCACGGCGACGCCCGGGACCTCGCCGAGGCCTTCATACTCTACGGAACCCTCGCGGAGATATTCGCCCGCAAGGACGGCTTCAACCGGGGCCTCGGCGGCTCGATGCACGCCTTCTTCACTCCCTTCGGCTCGATGCCCAACAATGCCATCGTGGGCGGCTCGGCCGACATCGCCGTCGGAGCCGCGCTCTACAAGCGCATCAACCGCTCGGGCGGCATCGTGATCGCCAACATCGGCGACGCGTCGATGGGCTGCGGCCCCGTCTGGGAAGCCATGAGCCTCGCGTCCATGGACCAGTACCGCACGCTCTGGGACAAGGGAATCGGCGGTTCGCCGCCCATCCTGTTCAACTTCTTCAATAACTTCTACGGTATGGGCGGTCAGACCTCGGGCGAGACGATGGGCTATCAGGTCCTCGCCCGCGTGGGAGCCGGCGTCAATCCGGAGAACATGCATGCCGAGCGCGTGGACGGCTACAATCCCCTCGCGGTCGCCGACGCGGTGGCGCGCAAGAAAAAGCTCCTCCTCGAGGGGCGCGGCCCCGTCCTCCTCGACACGATCACCTACCGGGTCTCCGGTCACTCTCCATCCGATGCCTCGAGCTACCGCTCCAAGGAAGAGGTCGAGCTCTGGCAGAAATCCGACGCGATCGACGAGTTCGCGGCCTACCTGGTCGGGCACAAGGCCGCGGCGCAGGGCGAGCTGGACGCGGCACGGGCCGCGGTAGTCGAGCGTCTTGAAGCTGTCGTCCGTCTCGCCACGTCCACCGCGGCGAGTTCCCGCGCGGACGGGGCCTTTATCGAGCGGGTCATGCTTTCGAACGGCAGGGTCGAGAGCTTCGACGCTCCGACCGGCACTGCGGCAAAACGGGAGCCCGAGCTCCTCGGACCGCTCTCCGAGAACCCGCGGGTCAAGGCCCTCGCCGGAAAGGCCCGCTACGCCTTCGACGCAGAGGGCAAACCCATCTCCAAGAACAAGCTCTACCAGTACCGCGACGGCCTCTTCGAGGCCATGCTGCACCGCTTCGCCATCGACCCGACGATGGCCGCCTGGGGCGAGGAAAACCGCGACTGGGGCGGGGCCTTCGCGGTATACCGCGGCCTGACCGAGGCCCTGCCCTACCACCGGCTCTTCAACAGCTCGATCTCCGAGGGCGCCATCGTCGGTTCGGGAGTCGGCTACGCCATAGCCGGCGGACGGGCGGTCGTCGAGCTGATGTACTGCGACTTCATGGGGCGGGCGGGCGACGAGATCTTCAACCAGGCCTCCAAGTGGCAGGCGATGTCGGCGGGACTCATCAAGATGCCCCTGGTCATCCGGGTGTCGGTCGGCAACAAGTACGGCGCCCAGCACAGCCAGGACTGGTCCGCGCTCGTCGCGCACATCCCGGGACTCAAGGCCTACTTCCCCGCCACCCCCTACGACGCCAAGGGCATGCTCAACCTCGCGTTGCGCGGCACCGATCCCGTCGTGTTCTTCGAGAGCCAGCTCCTCTACGACGTCGGGGAGCAGTTCGAGCGCTCGGGCGTCCCCGAGGGCTACTACGAAGTGCCTGAAGGCGAGCCGGCCCTGCGCCGCCCGGGCAAGGACATCACGATAGCGACCCTCGGCGCCACGCTCTACCGGGCCCTCGAGGCAGCGAAACGGCTCGAGTCCGAGTACGGGATAGAGGCCGAGGTCATCGATCTGCGTTTCATCACGCCCCTCAAGTACGACCTTGTCCTCGAGTCGCTCCGCAAGACCGGCAGGCTCCTCCTCGCCAGCGACGCCGCCGAGCGGGGCTCCTTCCTCCACACTGTGGCCTCGACCGTTCAGACCCTGGCCTTCGACGAACTTGATGCGCCGGTGGCGGTCGTCGGCAGCCGCAACTGGATCACGCCCGCGGCCGAGATGGAGGAGCTGTACTTCCCCCAGGCCGACTGGATCATCGACGCCGTCCATGAGCGGATACTCCCCCTGCCGGGCCGCAGGGCCCTGACCGTCCAGACCGGCCTCGATCTCGCCCGCCGCGCGCGGCAGGGAGTCTAGCCCGTGACGGGTCGCGATCCGGCTCTCGAGGCCCGTGTCAACGACCCCGTCCTGCCGGGCGCCCAGCGCCTCGAAGCCCTCCGCCAGCTGGCGCACCGCCTGGCGGGGGAGCTTCCCGACCTGGCGTCCGCAGGCGGCGAGTCCAACAACCATGTCCACACGATCTACAGCTTCAGTCCCTATACGCCCGCGATGGCGGCGCTGCGCTGCAGGCAGGCGGGCCTGGAGGTCGCCGGTTCGGTCGACCACGACTCGATAGCCGCGGCCCCCGAGATGCGTGCGGCCTGCTCGATACTCGGGCTGGGGGCGGTGACCGGTTGCGAGCTGCGCGTCTCCTTCAAGGATGGCCCGCACGCCGACCGCAAGATCAACAACCCGGACTCGGTCGGTCTCGCCTACATGACGATCCAGGCCCTCCCCGCAGGCAGTTCCGCGCGCGTCGAGGCTTTTCTGGAGCCGATCCGCGCCCGGCGCAGACAGCGCACCCGACAGATGTGCGAGGCCGCCTCCGAGCTCCTCGAGCGGGCGGGCATGGCGCCCCTGGACTTCGAGGCCGATGTCCTCTCGCGGTCCAAAGCGGCCGAGGCGGGAGGATTGACCGAGCGGCATCTCCTCGCCGCGGTCGCGGATCGGATCCTGGCCACGTTCGGCACGGGACTACCCCTCATCGAAGCCCTGCGCTCCCGGCTCAGGATCGACCTGCCCGCGAAGCCGGCCCTCCTGCTTGCGGAGGAAGGCAATCCATACCTGGTCTACGACCTGCTGGGCGTCCTCAAGTCGGGTTTTCTGGCACGGATATTCATCCAGCCCGACGAGGTCGAATGCCCCAGGGCCCGGGACGCTGTCGCCCTCGCCCTCGAGGTGGGGGCGGTGCCGGCCTACGCCTATCTCGGCGACGTCGGCGAGTCCCCGACCGGCGACAAGAAGGCCGAGCGCTTCGAGGACGCCTTTCTCGATGAGCTCTTCGAGGAGCTCGTCGATATCGGCTTCCCGGCGGTGACCTACATGCCACCGCGCAACAGCGCCGCCCAGCTCCTGCGGGTCAGGAAACTGTGCGAGAACCGGGGATTGATGGAGATTTCGGGCGTGGACATCAACCAGCCGCGCCAGTCTTTCAACTGCCCGGAACTCCGGAAGCCTGAGTTCCGGCACCTCACGGATTCCACCTGGGCCCTCGTCGCCCATGAGCGCCTCGCCTCCATCGACCCCCGGTCGGCGCTCTTCTCGGGACAGGGT
>DATJQN010000319.1:0-3023 GCA_035505775.1 Rectinemataceae bacterium
GCAGGAGCTGAGCGCGCAGATCGCCCGGTTCGACCTGAAGGGCCAGAACGCCTATACGGTCAGGGAGCGCGAAACCGAGTTCGTTGCGGGGGCGAAGGCGCTGCACGAGGGCTTCGAGGCCTTCCTCGGCGGGATCGACCGGAACCTGGGCCTGCATATCGATCGCAATCTCCTGTTCAACATCGCAGACATCGTCGAGAAGCTCGGAAGCTCCTCGCTCTATTCCGAGTTCGGCCTCACGAAGGACAAGGTCGACAAGCTCCTGTCCATCAAGAACCTGATCGTCGAGATTCACAAGAGCGAGCTCGAAAGCGCCGTCGAGCGCGAGCGGAAGCTCGAGAAGGACTTCATCCGGCTCAAGGAGAAGACCTTCGGCGAGAGTGTCCGGTCGGCCGGCAACCGGAACGCGGGCTACTACTTCAAAAGTGTCGAGCTCCTCAAGAAGTCCGTCTCCGAGGGCGCACTTGCCCGCATCGTGAACGACGACCTGGCGGCGAGCGGCAACGAGATCGGTTTCAGGATCAAGGGCGAGCAGCGGATCGTCGTCGAGTACGCCCTGAACGGGCTCGAGATCGTGATCGATCTGGCTAAGTCCAAGACGGACAGTTTCCTGGGCTACGCGATCGAGGGGCATATCCAGAAAGCTCTGTCCCTCGTCGAGTTCCGGATCGACGAGCAGGTGAGCTTCTCGAACAGCGCCGCCTTCGAGCGGGTGACGGGCATCGAGTTCCTGTGGGCCCAGTTCGAGAAAGCCTACCTCGACTTCCAGCAGTCTCGGCATGCTTCGGGCAAGAAGCAGGAGGATCTCGACAGGCAGATCGTGGACAAGGCGATCGACGATCTGCTATTCAGCTGAATAGGAGTACTTCTGGGGCGCCCATCGCTCTGGAGCCGCATACAAGGCCAAGAGAGCCCCAAAGCTGTAGACAATCGTCTACAAGGGCACATTTGGCGCCTATGAAGAGTTATAAAAGGTTGACAGTTCTGAAAAGCTGGTGCACGGTGCGGGTATGTCAAAACCCCGGACGCGTGCCCCGCTCAGCTGCCGGCGAGTGGGCTGCCTCGGCAGTCTGATCTTCGGCGGTCTCGCCGCGGGCGAGTTCATGCGGGACTCTGCCGAGGAGCTGAACCTCTTCGCCGATCCCACCGCTGCGCTGCTCGTAATCATCTATACTGCGATCGCATGGATCTTCGCCCTGAGCGTCCGGATCGGGCTGCTCAGACCGGTCCAGCCGGTCCTCCTTCTCGCCGCCGTGCCGGTGCAGGCATTTTTCGGCTCGGGGGCCCTCGGCGGAATGGGCTTTGCGATAGCGGCCACCGTCCTCCTCGTGCGCCTGGGGTTCTTCCGCCAGGGTGGCCGCGCGCGGATCCTGGTGGTGACGGCGATCGTGGCCGCGTCCGAGCTCGGGGGCTGGCTCGCGTCGGAGAGGCCGCTGGTGACGGCGGGTCCGGCGCTCGCCTGCGCCGTAGCCTCCTGTCTGCTCATCGTCACCCTGGCACAGAGCCGGGTGCTCTCGTCCGTCGTCGCGGCCAAGGAGACCCTCTCGCTCGCCGACCATAGGCTGAGTCCTTTGGAACAGGAACTGGTCCGCGACCGCCTCGGCGGCAAGACCGTGAAGGAAATATCCTACGATCGCCACCTTGCCAATTCAACGGTGCGCAACATCTTCTGCCGGGTCTACAAGAAGCTCGGCCTTCGCAGCGTGGAAGAGCTCTTCGCCCTCGCCGAGCGCTATCACATCGTGTAGCCAGTCGGGGGCGGGGCCGGGCGCCCCACGGGGAGTGAGGCGCCGCGGCGCATCCTGCAATACTGCCGTCACGCGGCGGCGACGGTGATACCTTCGAGCCGGCCTTCGCGCAGAAGCTTGCCGGGGCTGAGGCTCCGCACGGCGATCGCGTAGCCGCCTTCGACGAGGCCGCCGGGCACTCCGGCCACGATGCTCTTGGGCAGCACGAGGCCGTAGAGACTCGAGCGGGTTTCGGCGCCACTGGAGTCGATGAAGAAGAGTCCCTCCTGGGGATTGGCGGGGTCGAACTTGAGCGAGAAGCCGTGGACGTTGATGATGTCGCCGGCCCGCGTCACGTTCGGTCCGCTGGAGTCGGAGGAGAAGGCCGAGCGGACGCGGGGTGCGCCCTGGTCGGGAACGTCGACCCTGACCACCCGCACGGCGTCGCGGACATCAGCTTCGAAGCCCGACTCGGGGCGGAAGTGAATGCGCAGGTCGTGATTCGTCGACTTGTCGGAGGGCGTAAAGGCCTCGTCCGGCGTGGCCATGCTCCCCGAGGCGCAGAGATAGAAACTGCCGACGGGCGTCTTGACCGACTTTCCCTCGGCGAGCTGGCGTCCGAGCTCTTCGCTGAACAGCTGCATGGCGGCGATGATGTCGGTCCGCGTGAGCGTGGTCCGGCCCACCATGCCGTCCACGAAGCGATCGAAGTCGAGCGAGTCGCCGAGCGTCGAGCGCACCACGAAGGGCTGGATGCAGGCGGGCAGGTTGTTTTTCCTCAGACATACTTTGAGTGACATCGCATGAATCCTTCGCCCCGGGCGGCGCGGCGTGTACCTCGCCTCGCCCGCATCCGGGGCTTCAAAGATCGGCGCTTCACCAGGGAAGGCCGCAGTTCCGGGCGCCGGCATCCGGAACAGCTGCAGTGTCGGCCCCCGGTGGGCGGAACTGCAGCGAAGCCCCTGTAGACTTCTGCCTTCCGCGGGGTTTGGGGCGCTGCAGACTTCTGCCTACAGAGCGCGGCCAGCAGGAGCGCGGGCGCCTGCCGTCTTCAGGCTGAAGATGCGTCGCTACACAGCCTGAGCTGCGTCGGCGGACAGCCTGTCCCGCGTCGCTGCACAAGCGACGCTGCGTTGCAACTCAAGCTGAAACGCGATGCACGATTGGCTGAAAACAGACGCATGTTCAGCCTGAGAATAGTGAGGCCGGTTCGAGACGGGGGGCGCCTCTGTGGTGCCCAGGCCGGGCTTAAAAGAGCGAACGCGCAGGGAAGAGATAGGGCAGTACAGCGATGAA
>DATJQN010000320.1:0-5624 GCA_035505775.1 Rectinemataceae bacterium
GTCATCGCGGCCCGCGACTACAAGATCCGGGTGCCGCTCCTGATTTTCGTCGTGCTGGTTTTCTCCACCGACTTCGCGGACGGCTATGTCTCGCGCAGGGGCGGCGAGGTCACCCGGGTCGGCAGAATGATGGACAGCGCCAGCGACTACAGCTTGCTCATTGTCCTGACCGTCGTGTTTTATTACTTTTCGCTCATACCCCGATGGTTCTTCCTCGCCGTGGTGGCCAGATTGAGTCTTCAGGTCGTGCTGATGGGGATTCTCGTCCTGGTGAGACGGAAGATCGATCCCAAGACGACCTTCATGGGCAAGGCCGCAGTGGCGGCGATCATGGTGCTGTATACGGCCGAGGTACTCCGACTCCTGTTCGCCATCCGGGCGCACATGGTCTTTGTCGCGGTGGAGTACCTCGTGGGGGCCGTGGTGATCGGCAGCATGGCGGACAAGGTCGTGGCCTTCGTGAAGGAGCTTCGGGCCCCGCACGCCGATACGACGGAGATCGGGAAGTAGTGCATGCTCGTGCAGGTATTCCAGCATTGATGAGGAGATCGAAATGGCAATGATCAAAAGCGCGCTCGAGCTCGCGCTCGAAAAAACCAAGGACTTGGAGGTCGATGAGGCCGCGCTCGAAGCCACCGGGCTTCGCCAGGAAGGTAAGCGCTCCGCCGGCCGATATCTTGATTCGCCCGAGGAGAACGACCTGGCGGTCGTGCTCAAAGGCTACGCCGACAGGCAGAGAGCTGCGGTGCGGGAAGGCATGTACGAAGTGCTCGCCGCGCAGTTGCAACTGCCCGGAAATGACGCGGCCCTCGAGAAGCTCGAGGTCCTTGCCCGGGGATTCTCTTCGATCGCGCCGTCCGGCTCCGGGCTTCTTGGCGGCGCCGGCGGTTCGGCGGAAAAGAAGATCCAGGCCCTCTTCCAGCAGCTCGCCTCCTTCTTCCGGCAATACCTCGAGGACATGCGAAACGTCGAACAGGTGATCCGCAAGCAGTGGGCACCCAAGATTCGGGACAAGGAGCGGGAGATGTCCGCACGCATGGGTCAGGACGTCAGGATCGATCCCATGATGGACCCGGAGTTCGCCGCCTTCTACAAGCAGAACGTCGGCGGCGTGCGACAGCAGTACCAGAGTGCGCTGGACAAGGCCAAGGCGGATATCCAAAACCTGATGGCGATCGAGAGGCGTCCCTAGTCCTGAAGCTCCGAGCCCGGAGGGACGTGGTTGTCGCTGGACAGTCTCACCAGCAGAAGCGCTGCATCCGAGCTCCTGACTCCGGGGATTCTCAGGGCCTGCCCCAAGGTGGCCGGCCGCGATTCTTTCAATTTCTCCACGGCCTCGCTGGAGAGGCCCTCGACGCGGCCGAAATCGAAGTTCGCCGGAATGCGCAGGCTGTCGGAACGGCCAAGCCGTCCGGCCAGGCGCTTCTCCTTGGCCTCGTAGCCGGCGTAGCGCGCATCGAGCTCCGCGGTCTCCAGCCAGCCGGCAGGGTACTGGGCCGCGAGCGCTGGCAGGAATCGAAGTATGCCTCCCGTCACCCGATGGTCCCTCAGTACGTCCACTGCCCGCTCCCCGAGATGCGGTGACAGAGCCGCGTCGACTTCGGCCTCCTCGTGGGAGATCCGGCGCTGTCTCAGCAGCTCGGTGATCTCCTCGATGCCGCGCTTGCGCGCCTCGAAGCGTTCACGGCGGGCTTCCGAAGCGAGCCCGATCTCGAGGGCGCGCGGCGTCAGGCGCAGATCCGCCGTGTCATGCCGCAGGGAGAGCCTCCGCTCGGCCCGGCTCGTGAACATGCGATAGGGCTCGGTCACCCCCAGGGTGACCAGGTCGTCTATCAGCACGCCGATATAGGCGAGGGAGCGCGGAAGAACGATGGCGTCCTCCCCGGACAGCAGGCGTGCGGCATTGATGCCGGCCAGTATGCCTTGGGCGGCCGCTTCCTCGTAGCCCGAGCTGCCGTTCGTCTGTCCGGCGATGAACAGTCCCTCGAGGAGGCGTGACTGGAGCGAGGGCTGCAACAATGAGGGGTCCAGGAAGTCGTACTCCACCGCATATCCCGGGCGGACGACCTCGGCACGACTGAGGCCCCTGATCGTATGGATAAGGTCGGCCTGGATCTCTTCGGGCAGCGACGAGGACAGACCGTTGAGGTACATTTCGTCGCTGCCCTCGCCTTCGGGCTCGACGAAGATCTGGTGCCGATCCCGATCCGGAAAGCGGAACACCTTGTCCTCGATGGAGGGACAGTAGCGTGGCCCCCGACCGACAATGGCCCCGCCGTACAGCGGCGAGCGTCCGATCCCCGCGCGGATGACTTCATGTGTGGCAGCATTGGTGTAGGTCACCCAGCAGGGCCGGGATGGGCGATCGACAGGCTCGCTCAGGAATGAAAAACCCCGTGGCCCGAGCTCTCCATCCTGCCTGCTCATCTCGTCGGGATCGAGGGACCGGAACCTGACCCGGGCCGGCGTGCCGGTCTTGAGGCGACCGACCCGGAATCCCCGTCTCCGCAGCGCATCTCCGAGGCCCTTGGCCGAGGGTTCCCCGAGCCGGCCGCCCTCCCCGCGCCACTCACCGATGAAGAGCCGCGCTTCCATGAAAGTGCCCGTGGTCAATACCACGGCGCCGGCGCCGATGCGCGAGCCCCGCTCGGTGACGACTCCTTGGATCCTTCGCTCCGAACTGTCCGTGATGAAATCCACGACCGTGTCCATGAGGACCGAGAGACCGCTCTGCCCCTCGATGGACCGACGGGCCAGCGAGGAATAGAGCGCCTTGTCGGCCTGCGCACGCGGAGCCTGTACGGCGGGGCCACGCGAGCGGTTGAGCACACGGTATTGGAGCATGCTCCCGTCGATGAGCAGGCCCATCTCGCCGCCGAGAGCGTCCACCTCCCTGACGAGGTTGCCCTTCGACAGCCCGCCGATCGCCGGGTTGCAGGACATGCGGCCGATCGTTTCCACGTCCTGGGTGACAAGCAAAGTCCTCCTGCCCAGCCGCGCGAGCGCGAGGGCGGCCTCTATGCCGGCGTGACCGCCGCCGACCACGATTGCTTCAAAGTCCATACCGCCGCCGATTGTACGCGCGTTTTTCGCGCCTCGACTAGGCGTGAGGCGCGAAGCAGTGCAGAGCAAGTTCCGGAAACTTCCGGCGCCGAGTGATGCTACTTCCCGACGCAGAATCGCGAGAAAACCGCCTCGAGAACCTCTGTGGAAGTGATTTCGCCGGTGATCCCGCCGAGAGCATCGGCAGCGGCCTGAAGATCCAGGGAAAGCGCATCGAGCGGGATGTGCGTCCGAATACCCGCAAGAGCGGATTCGATCGCTTCCCGCGCCTCCTCGAGAAGCCGCTTCTGGCGTTCACTCGCCACGAGGATTCTGGCTTCTGCCCCCGGTGCGGCTGGCCCAAAACCGAAGCCGCGCCTGAGCCCTTCGACCAGGGACCTGACAAGCGCCTCGAGGCCGAGCCCTTCGATGGCGCTCAAAGGGATGAAGCCGTCCGGGGCCGGCGAACAGGCAGGCGAATCCACTTTGTTCCAGACCCGAATGGCATCGATCCTGCCCGAGAGGAAGACTTCGTCCTCGGAGTCCAGGCCCGCGGTCCCGTCCACGACGTAGATCAGGGCTTCCGCCTCCATCGCGAGGCGGCGGGAACGGGCCACTCCCTGGGCCTCGACGCCGCTGTCCGTGGCGCGCAGGCCCGCGGTATCGATGAGTCGCAGGTACATGCCTTCGACTTCGACCCTCGCCTCTATCCAGTCGCGTGTCGTGCCCGGTTCGGCGGCCACGATGGACCGTTCTTCGCGAAGCAGGAGATTGAAAAGGCTCGACTTGCCCGCGTTGGGCCGGCCCGCGACGACCACCCGCGCTCCTTCGCCGTGGAGCCGCCCGGCCGCATAACTTTCGATGAGGGTCGAAAGTTCCCCGTTCAACCTGACCAGGGGGCCCGGATCCAGCTCTCTGTCTGTCTCCGACTCGTCTTCGCCGTAGTCCAGCCCTGCCTGTACCTCCGCGAGGACGGAGATCAGCTGTTCACGCGCTGCGGAGATCCGCCTGGACAATCCCCCCTCCAGTCGGCGCAGGGCCTCGGTTCGCGCGCCGTCGGTCCGAGCCAAGACCAATTCCTGGACCGCTTCAGCCCGCGCGAGATCCGTCTTGCCGTGCAGAAAGGCGCGAAAGCTGAACTCACCCGGTAATGCGGGAAGGAAGCCCGCGGATTCGAGGGCGCGAAGGGCGGCGCGCGCCACTGCGGGCGAACCGTGGCAGGAGAACTCGACCCCATCCTCTCCGGTGGGACTCTGCGGCGCTCGGAAGACGGAGACCAGGACTTCATCCAGGCGCTCGCCCGTTCCGGGATCCTGGAGAAACCCGTGCACGAGGCTGTGTCCCCGAGCCGCACGGAGGGCCATGGGCCGGGAGAAGCACCGTGCCGCGAGATCTATCGCTCCGGGACCGGCCGCCCTGATGACCGCGAGCGCAGATTCCCCCGGAGTCGTGGCCAAAGCGACAATTGCCGATGAATCATCGAGATAAGTTCGCTGCATGAGTTATGTTTAACCATAGCCTCGGCCGAGGTGAGCATGCAAGGAGGCGCAGGAGCGCCTTCTATTGACAAGCCAAGGTCGGCGCGCTGAGAATGGAATCTCGGATTCGTCAAGAAGCTGGTGTGGAGCCGGAGGGTCTGTGCTCCAAGAGGAGGAACAATGAAGCGCATGGCGCTGGTGACAGTGGCGACGCTCATTCTGACCGCCATTTCACTGTCGGCTCAGCCCACGGTGAGCGAGAAACAGGATGTCGCCATCTTTGCGCTCGGCTATTACGGCTGGGCGATCCCGCAGGAAGCCCTCGGCAACATAGACGCCGAGGTGCAAAAGGTCTTTGTCGACCTGGGCCGGTTCAATGTCATCGGGATGACGGAGCGCCTGTCCTCCGGCGGCCTGCAGCAGTTCATCGATACGATCAAGAAGGCCAAGCAGGCGAATTTCACGATGCCCGACAAGTATCAGTTCGGCGAGGCCGTGCTCACCGAAGCCGAATTCAACAAGCTGCTCGGCGCCTTCATCGTGGCGGTGCCCGTCGTCACGAATTTCAACTCCTTCTACAACAGCAAGTCCTTCCGGTACGAAACCACCCTGAAAACCGACGTGACCTTCCTTGACATGAGTTCCGGAGGAACGACGATCGGCATAGCCGAAATCCAGACCGAGGGAAGCGACAAGAACAACCAGGCCCAGTCGGTAGCCGGCGCCATCAATGCCATACCCATGCAGCTCCAGTTCGAGATCCGGAAGATACCGGCCTTCCAGATCAACACCCGGGTGCTGCAGGTCGCTGGACCGGAGATCAAGCTCCAGCTTGGCCAGAACATGGGCATCAAGAAGGGTGACGAGTATTCCGTCCTGCTGCAGAGCACCGTCCAGGGCTTCAAGGACGAGCGGGAAGTCGGCCTGATCCTGATCAAGGACGTGGGTACCGAGGTTTCCACCGGAAGGATCATCTATTCGTCCGTCAGGCTGAGCCCGGACGTCCAGCTGCGCGAGATCCCGCGGCTCGGAGTGGATGCGGAGCCGTATCTGCACCTCGTGAGCGGCCAGAAACTCGACGTCACGTTCGATCCCACGGGAGAT
>DATJQN010000321.1:0-12881 GCA_035505775.1 Rectinemataceae bacterium
GCCGGGGCAGAAGCTCAAGATTCCGAGCATGGCGGGCATTCTCTATACGGCCAAGCAGGGCGACACGGCGGAGACCGTCGCCGCGGCCAACAAGATCTCGGCCGACCGCATCATAGAGGTGAACAGGCTCATGCAGGAGACTCTGGAGCCCGGCACCACCTACTTCCTCCCCGACGCTCGACTTGCGTCCTTCAAACTGAGGGAGATCTCGGGCGATCTCTTCCGCTGGCCGGCCCGGGGATGGATCACCAGCTACTACGGCTGGAGAAGCGATCCCTTTACCGGCACCCGCAGCTTCCACAATGGGCTCGACATCGGCGTGGACGTCGGCACGCCGGTGCTCGCCGCCATGGACGGGGTCGTGGCCGAGACGGGGTATTCCTCGATATCGGGCAACTATATCCTTGTCGCCCACCATGCAGGCTGGTCCAGCTTCTATTGCCACCTCAGCAAGATACTGGTCAAGGACGGCGAGCGCGTGGGACTCGGAGAACGCATCGCCCTTTCCGGCAATACGGGCTACACCACCGGCCCCCATCTCCATTTCTCGGTGTTCAAGAACGGCAGGAGCGTGAATCCGTACAACGTTCTGCACTGAGGCTTTGAAACGGCGTCCAATTTCTGATACAGTCGAACCAGGATGAAAGCACTTCGGGGCATTCCCGCCTCCCCGGGCGTGGCCATTGCGCCTGCCTTCGTGTTCTACGAGGAGGCCGAGTTCTCCGTTCCCGCCTATTCGCTCGGGACGGAGGACATACGCTCGGAATGGGAACGCTTTCTCGGGGCGGTCGAGAAGGCCAGGCTGGAGGTGACCGCCCTCCGTGACCGGGCCCTCGAGGAGGCGGGCGAGGACCAGGCGGCGATCTTCGAATCCCACCTGCTCATGCTCAGCGACCCGGATCTCATCGAACGCATAGAGGCCGATCTCAACACGAGTCTCCGCAACATCGAACACGTCATCGTGGGCATCGAACGCGAGCTCGTGGAAAAGCTCGGCCAGGCCGACGATCCGGGCTTGCGCGACCGCGCGGCCGACATCCGTGACGTGTCCAGGCGCATCCTCGGGCACCTCCTCCTGCGCGAGCGTCTGAGCCTGGCGGACATCTCCACCGACGTCATCATCGTCGCGCGGGATCTCCTCCCCTCCGACATGATCTCCATGAACCGCGACCACGTGAAGGCGATCGTCACCGAGGTGGGCGGGCGGACGAGCCATGCCGCCATTCTCGCCCGGGCCTTCGAGATTCCGGCCGTCCTCGGCGTCGGCAACGCCCTTTCCCTGCTCCGGTCCGGCACCATGCTGGCGGTGGACGGGGAGCTCGGCATTGTCACGGTGGAGCCGGACGAGGCGGTGCTCGCGAAGAGCATCGAGCTCCGGGCCGCCGCCGCCGAACTCGGACGTCAGCTCGCCGGCCTCAGGGACCTGCCCGCCGTGACCGCGGACGGACACCGGATCACGGTGCTGTCGAACATCGAGGTGCCGGAGGAGGTGGAGGCGGCCCTGGCCCACGGCGCCGAAGGCATCGGTCTGTTCCGGTCGGAGTTCCTCTTCCTCGGCGCCGCTCGCGGGCACGTGCCCGACGAGGAGGCGCAGTACCGGGCCTACCGGCGCGTCCTCGAGTCCATGGGCGGGAAGCCGGTGACGATCCGCACCCTCGACATCGGCGGGGACAAGGTGATGCCCGAGCTCGGCATCCAGAACGAGAAGAATCCCCTCCTCGGCTGGCGCGCCATCCGCTTCTGCCTGTCCAACCGCGGCCTGTTCAAGATCCAGCTCAGGGCCATCCTGAGGGCTTCGGTGCATGGCGACGCAAGGGTGATGTTCCCGATGATCGCCACGGTGGACGAACTCGAGCGCGCGCGGGCGGTACTCGAGGAGGCCCGGGCCGAATGTCTGGCCAAGGGGCAGGAGGTCGCCGAGCGGCTGCCGATCGGTATCATGATCGAGATTCCCTCGGCGGCCATCGCGAGCGATCTGCTCGCGCAGCGCGCCGATTTCTTTTCCATCGGCACGAACGATCTCGTGCAATACACCATGGCGGTCGACCGTGGCAACGAGCGCGTGGCCTATCTCAACGAGCCGTACCAGCCCGCCGTACTGCGCCTTATCCAGCGGACAATAGAAAGCGGCAGGGATGCGGGCATCCCCGTCGCAATGTGCGGCGAGATGGCCGGAGATCCGATCGCCTCGGTCCTCCTCCTGGGCCTCGGCCTCGAGGAGTTCTCCATGTCGAGCGCCGCGATTCCGGCGGTCAAACGGGCCTTGCGCGCCGTCGGCCTCGACGAGGCACGGAGCCTGTCGCGGGAGGCACTGACCCGGCACACTTCCTCCGAGGTGGCCGCCTACCTGGCAGAAAAACTGCGAAGCTGAGGTCCAATGAAATCCCAACCTTCCCCTTCCCCCGACGCCCGACCCGGAGACGAGACGCCCGAGCCCACGCGCCGGGTCCGGTACGAGAATCTGCCGCTCGTCGTCATAGTCGGACGCCCGAATGTCGGCAAGTCCACGCTGTTCAACCGGCTCCTCCACAAGCGCCGGGCCATCACCGATCCCAGCCCCGGCGTCACGCGGGATCCGGTCGATGCGGTCTGGGAACTCCGGTCGGTGGACAAGCGCGCCCGACTCATGGATACCGGCGGATTCAGGCTGGATCGTGAGGGTCTCGACAGCCTCGTCGTGGAAAAGACCCTCGAGTCCCTCGAGCGCGCGGATCTCGTCCTCTTCGTCGTGGATGCCAGCCAGATCAGCCCCGAGGACGAGGAGTTCGCGAGCCTCCTGCGCAGATGGACCGACAAGCTTCTCCTCGTGGTGAACAAGGCCGACAGCCCGGAACGGGACAGTCTCGTCTGGAGCCACGCGCGGTGGGGCTTCCGGCCGGTGCTGCAGATCTCCGCTGAGCACGGCCGCAACATCGGCGAGCTCGAGGCGGAGATTGCCGCCCGGCTCGATTTCAGCGCGGTGGTCGAGGTGGACGAAGACCGGGCCCCCATCCGCCTTGCGATCATGGGCAAGCCGAACACCGGCAAGTCGACGCTGGTCAACCGCGTGCTGGACGAGGAGAAGTCCATAGTGAGCGAGGTGGCCGGCACGACGCGCGACGTCATCGAAGGCCGCTTCACCTACAAGGGGCGGCAGATCACGGTGCTCGATACGGCCGGCATACGGCGCAAGAAGAAGGTCACGGAAGCCGTCGAGTACTATTCGGTCAACCGGGCGATCCATACCGTGGACGAGGCCGACGTCGTGATCCTCATGATCGACGCCCGCGAGGGCCTGACCGACCAGGACAAGAAGATCGCAGCCTTCGCCGCGGAGAAGGGGCGGGGCCTCATCTTCGCCCTGAACAAGTGGGACGAGATGCCCGACGTCAAGAACAGTTTCGAGGCGGCCCGTGACAAGCTGCGGTATTTCTTCGGACAGATGGCATGGGCTCCGGTGCTCGCGCTCTCGGCGAAGGAGGGCACGGGTGTCAACAAGGTGCTCGACGCCGTGATAACCCTTCATGCCCAACTGAACAAGCGCATCGAAACGGGGCGGCTGAACCGGGCCATCGAGGAATGGATCGAGGCCACGCCGCCGCCCGTGGGGCCGCGCACGAAATTCAAGCTCCGTTACGCAGTGCAGACGGGGGTCAATCCCCAGGCCTTCACGATCTTTGTCACCCGCCCCGAAGCGGTCGCGGAATCCTATGTCTCGTTTCTCCGGAACAAACTGCGCGCCGAGCTCGGCATCGACAAGATTCCCGTGTTGGTCGAGCTCAAGGAGTCCCACGTCCGGAGGGGGGCGAAGGGCCCGAATGCGGCCGCGCCCACGCGACGGTCCGCGCTCTCCCCGTCTTCGCCGGATGGGAGAGCGCGACCCCAGTCCCGTTCCGTCCCGCGCGGCTCCAAGACCGCGGCGCCGCGCAGTCGCGGAACCTCCTCCCGCAGCTCTCCGCGCGGGGCACACTCGTCGCGGAAACCGCGAGGCGCGCGCTAGGGCAATGGCATCCTACGGCATGGGCGAGGCGGAACTCATTCTCGGCTTGCCGGCCTCCACCCTGCGCCATTGGGAACACGAACTCAGCATCCTCGGGCCCCGCAAGGATCAGTTCGGCCGACGCCGCTACTCGACCGCGGATCTCCGTCTCTTCCTCCGGCTGAAGCATCTCGCGCTCGGAAAGGGCCTGGGCCTTTCCGCCGCCGGAGAGGCCCTCCTCGCCGAGCTCGGCGCTCCCCAGTCGGAGGCCAGAGCGCGCATCGCGCAGCTGCGCGGGGAGCTGATCGTGCTCTATTTCGCCGCCGTGGAGGCGGGGCGCGTTCTCGATGGCGGGCCGGGACCGAGGTCATGATATACTGGGGGCATGCAACGGAGCATGGCCTTGGCAGTGGTACTTGTCGTCGGTCTGGCGTTCGCGGGCAGTGTGTCGGCGCAGCAGCCGCCCCTCGGTGTTGCAGACATCGAGCCCTACATCTCCGCGTCGGGCAGCATCTCCGTGGTGCCCATCGACACCTGGGGCTCGGGCGACTTTGACGCAGCCAGCGACAGCTGGTTCGGCTACACCACGCCGCGCACCAACAAGGTGAGCGTTTCCATGGACCAGACCGCGAGCACGACGTACGAGGGCGATCTTTTCCTTCGCAAGCTCAGGCTCAAGGTCGGGCTCGACGTCGATGTGGACAACAACTTCATCGGCACGCTGGACCGCTTCATGGGTTACATCAACTATTCGGGCTTCACCCTCCGCGTCCAGCGATCGGAACTCCGCGGCACCCTCGACTGGATCGGCGGGCCGGTGACGGGCGTGCCGGACATGCCCACCCGGCAGAGCTTCGACAACCCCTACATCAGCGTCGATCTGCTTCACTACTCGCCCAAGGACGCGAGTCTCTACTATGGCATCGGCTACACCTCATATCGGCTGCCGGTGCAGCTTGACTGCCTGATCTACAGGACGGATTTGGGCGAGGTCTGGTGGGCACCGACCGGGGCCGTCTACCAGCCCGACATGGCCTTCCATATCTATTCCGGCCTCTTCGGCATCGACACCCTCCATGGCGCCTTCGAGCGGAGCGGCATGCTCGCCGCCATGCAGGGCTTCAGCCTCTGGATGGCCACGCAGGACAGGGCCGGCGTCGGGCTTTCCTACATCAGCGACCAGGCCAAGGCCTGGGTCGAGGCTGCCAACGGCGGTCTCTCGTTGTGGAGCGCCGAGCAGATCGCCATGCTCGTCGACTATGACCTCATCCTGGGCGTACAGTGGGTCGGCGACGCCGGACCGCTGCGCCTCGGATTCGGCCTCGGCTTCGAGTTCGGCGGTCAGGTGCTCACCTGCATCACGCCCAAGGGTCCGGTCAAGGCTGGCTATGTAGACGCCTCGCCCTCGATCTACCTCGTTCATTACGGACCCGTTCTCAAGGGAACCATTTCCTGGTAAGGCCGCTCTCCCTGGACAGAGTGCGCGCCGCCATGCTAAGCCCTGCATGCCCTGCGGGGGCCATCACCCGCAGACAGCAGGCACACCAGCGGAGGTAAACCGATGACCGGCCCCATCGCCCGACGACTCTGCGATTTCCTGGACGCTTCCCCGACCGCCTATCACGCGGTGGATTCGATAGCCGCCATACTCGAAGCTCAAGGGGCGCGCCGCCTCGATGAACGGAACGCGTGGGAGCTCGAGCCCGGCCTTCCCTGCTTCGTGGTCAGGGGCGGCTCGGCTCTCATCGCCTTCAGGCCCGGACTCCTGTCTCCCCGGGAGACCGGCTTCGCGCTCGCCGGCGCCCATACGGACAGCCCTGCCCTCAAGGTTCGCATGGAGAAAGCGCTTTCGGGCAAGGGCCACGAACGCGTCGCGGTCGAGGTCTACGGCAGTCCCATACTCTCCACCTGGCCGGATCGGCCGCTCGCGCTCGCCGGGCGTGTCGCGATTCGCTCCGCATCGGGCGGTGGGGCGCCGGAGCTCAGACTCGTCAACCGGGCGGCGCCCGTCGGTGTCGTGCCCAACCTCGCCATTCACCTCAATCGCGAGGTCAACAAGGGTTTCGAGCTCAATGCGCAGACCCATCTCCCCGTCCTCGTTGCCGCCGGGGAGGAGTATGACGAGGCTGAGGAGGAGGGGAAGGGGGGGCCTTCCTGGGTCAGAAGACTTCTTGCCGCGGAGCTGGGGGTCGAGCCGGATGCGATTCTCGGATCCGATCTCTACTTCGTGGATGCCCAGCACAGCTCCGTCTTCGGCCAGGACGGTCAGCTGGTCAACGCCCACCGCCTCGACGACCTCCTGGGCTGCCATGCCATACTCGAGGCGTTCATAGAGGCGGGGCCGGCCCGGCACGGACAGGTCGCCTGCTTTCTGGACAACGAGGAGATCGGTTCGCGCACGATGCGCGGCGCCGATTCTTCCTTCATTCGCGACACGCTGGGGAGAATCTGCGCGCTCCAGGGCTGCGGCACGGAAGACTTCTACCGGAGCCTGGCCTCCTCTTTCTCGGTGTCGGTCGACGTGGCCCAGGCCTGGCACCCCTCATACGCAGAGAAGTTCGACGAGGCCTTCGCCCCCCTGGTCGGTCGCGGTCCGGCCATCAAGGCCAACGCCAACTTCAAGTACGCGACCGACGCGGAAGGCGAAGCCCGCTTCAGGCTGATCTCGGCCCAGGCGGGGATCGACTGTCAGAAGTACATGAGCCGGGCCGACATACCGCCGGGCTCCACCATAGGGCCGATGAGTTCGTCGCTCACGGGAATCGCCACCGTGGATGTGGGCGCTCCCCTGCTGTCGATGCACTCGATCAGGGAGACCGCCTCGCTCCGCGACCATGAGCAGATGGTGGCCGTGCTCGCCGCCCACCTGAAGAGTCCGCCCCGACTCTAGGATCCGGGCTGCGGTCCTACTGGGCGGCTTCGAGCCCGGCCTCGCCCTCGCTTTCCTCTCCGTCGCGTTCACGCTCGAACTCGCGCTTGGGCTCCTTCATGAATGCCACGACGGAGGAGCCTGCAATGACGAGGGCCGCCGAGACAAGGAGGCCGGTCGTGAACGCCCCCGAGGGGCTCCGCAGCACCTGCATGAAGTAGACGAAGACCACCGACACCTGGCCGAAGAGCTGGATGAGTCCGTTCGAGGTGCCCTCCGGAGTCGGTTTCGTGATCTCCACCGAATACTGCATACCCACGGGAAAGCCGCCGGTCAGGAAGAAGCCGAGAAAAAAGGCGCTGATGGCGAGGGGCCAGAAGCTGTGCTCGAAGGTCATGCCGATGAGCCCCGGCACCGAGGCGAGGAAGGCGGCAAAGATCCAGGGTCTGCGCCGGCCGGTCTTGTCCGAGAGGGCGGGTATCACCACCGCTCCCACGATGCCGCCGACGAGGAGGAGGGCGCCGAAGGTGCCGGCCTCCGAGGCCCCGAAGCCGCGGGATCTGACAATCTCTTCGATCCAGGTCGTGACGCCGTTGAACAGGCCCATGCCGACAAAGACAATGATGAGGTAGAGCCTGAAGGAAGGCACCGCCATGGCATGCTTCAGGCCGTCGAGCATCAGGGCTTTCTCGTCGTTGCGGGCCGGGCCGACGGGGACTTTCGGGTACTCGCGCGCCACCGCTATGAACACGAGGGCCGAGAACACGGCGGCTCCGGCGTACAGGAGCTGGGCCGAGGCAATGGACATCGTGGCCGTCAGCATGGGTGTCAGGACCATGCCCCCGGCGATGCCCAGAAGATTCGAGAGGGTGATGAGTCCGACCGCCGTCGCCCGCTCGTTTTCCAGGCACCAGTGCGCCGGCATCTTGGTCCAGGCATTGAGAAAGAAGGGCTGGGCGATGGCGAGTCCGACCGTGGCGAGCATGGCGAGCGTGAAATTGGAGCCGGACAGCCCGCGCAGCAGGGCAAATCCGGCGAGCAGGAGCGATCCGAAGCCCACGGCCCTGCGGAAGCCCCAGCGGTCGATCAGCCAGGCGATGGGGATCGAAAGCGGCACGTAGGCGATCATGAACACCATTGCGAGAAAGCCGATCGCCACCTCGGACACGCCATAGAATTTCGCGGCATCGGCGGTGATCGGTGCGTAGGAAATCCAGAGGATCTGTACGACGAAATTGACGAGCATGAAGACGGCCAGCACCGCCCAGCGGTAGGGGGAGGCCCGATACGGGGAGTCATCCATGAGCTGCATGTCCTTTCACGCGGAGATCAGGTATCCCGCGGATACGACAATATTACTGACTATGTCAAAATATGCAAGGTCCATCGTCCTGCCCGCCGCCGCGGGGGACCATGCCGGCGGCTAGGCTGCCGCCTCCGCGCTGAGCCTTTCCCCGGCCGGGCAGCGCCAAAAAAAGGGGTCCGCACTGCGGACCCCTCGGAATTACCGGCGCTTCGGCATTACTGAGGATTGAAGCTCTCGTACTCCTTGCTCGGATCGTAGCTCCCCTCGCGACTCTCGCCGGCAATGCTGGGAATCCGGAGGACCTGGCCGGGGAAAATCAGGTTGGGATTGCCCGGATCCCGGAAGGTCTTCTTGTTGGCGTCATAGAGGACTGTCCACTTGAGCGGGTTGTTGTACACGAAGGGATATTCCGCGATGCGCCAGAGACAGTCCCTTCGGCTCGGTATGAGCCGAACCGTATAGCTCGCGGGCAGGGGGAGCTTGGCCGAGACGGCCGCGAGGGCGTCCACGACGGCGAGCGCATGATCCCGCGCCCCCGTGTAATCCTCGGTACCGTAGGCCGAGTTTGCGGCGTCCATCTCCGTGGTGGCCTTCTGGTACTGGTCGGGGAAGCCCGCCCTCACGTTGTTCGAGTCCGCCCAGGTGAGCCGGTCCTTGGCCTTGGCCATCGCGCGATCGGCCTCGGCCTTCGCCACCATCATGGCCACGTATTGATCCGACTTTTTCGCGGCGTCCACGGATTGCTGGGCGAGCTGGGCCGCCCCGTCGTAGTCGCCCTTGTCGAACGCGGCCTGGGCCTGCGCCTTGAGGTCGAGGCTCTGCTTGTAGTACTGATTGTCCACGAGGCTCTGTGCCGAGATCGCCACCGCGGCCATGAGCGCGACGGCGAGGATGAGCAGTATTCGTCTCATATGTCCCTCCCCTTACTGCGCCGCGGGCTGATTCACCTGGGAATCGGCATCCTGGGCTGTCTTCTGGCTCTGCGCCGTCGCCTGATCGGCCGCCTGCATGGCTGCCTGGGCCGCGTCGCGCTTCTTGGCCGCTTCCTGGTAGGCCGTGTCGAACTGATCCGTGGCGGTCTGGAACTCGGTGGTGGCGGCATCGTAGTTGCCGGAATTGAACTGGGTCGAGGCATCCTCATAGCTGCTCTGGGCGGTGTCGTAGAGATCCTTGACGGCGACATCGGCCTTGATGGCATCGGACTTGGCCTTGGCGTCATCGGTCGCGCTCTTCGCGCCGGTGGCCACCATCTCCTTGCCCTTCTGGATGACGAGGTTGTAGCGGAGGATGGCCTCGTCGAGGGAATCGATGTCCGAGGCGAGGTCCTTGTCGGTCCCCGCCGCCCAGAGCCCGTCCTCGGCGGTGTACTTGTTCTCGGCGAGCTGGAAGTTGCCCGTGTCCCACTTGGAATAGTCGCCTTGGGCGATGCTGCCGCGGAGATCGCCGGCGAGACTCTTCTTGTAGGCGATCTCGTACTGCACGCGGGCGTGATCGAATCCGCCTATCGCGTCCTCGTACTTGCCGGCGTCGACCAGGGCGGCCGCCGCGGAATACGACTGCTCGGCGGGACTGTAGCGGTCGGCGTTTTTCTGGTCGGCTCCTTGCTTGAGCGCGGCGGCTTTCATATCGTCGGCGCTCTTCCGCTTCTGCGCGGCGAGCTCCACGACGCCCTTGGAGATCACGTCCTGGAACATGCTGACCGCCTTGGTCAGGCTGTCCTTGGCGGCGACCGAGTCCTTGGCGTCGTAGGCGCTCTGGCCGGTGGTCAGGGTCGCATCGGCTGCCTTGTAGTCATCGGGGAGAACTTCGAAAAGCTGGAGGTCGAAGGCCTTCTTCTTGAGGTCCTTGGCCTGGGCGAGGAGCTTGTCGAGATCCTCCTGGCTCACCGTGGGTGTGGCCGGAGTGGCGGGCGTCGGTGTCACGGCAGGGGTTGGAGCGGGACTGGGAGTCGCTGGAGTGGCAGGCTTGCTTGCGCAGGACACTGCCACAATCGCGCCCACCAGAACGAGGGCGAAGAGCAGGAAACGGTGTGTGCCTCGTTTCATAGGCATCCTCCTGTCTATGTGGTTTGTGGATAGGGAAATCTTACTATAAACAGCGAGGCAGAGGAATAGTTATGCGACACATAGGAAAATATTACCCGCCTTTTCGGCTTGAGGCGCTATCCTCTCTCAGATATAGTGGGTTGTGTCACCTGGCAGCTGCCATTTCTCCAATTTCTCCGTTATTATGAGGACTGAGCTGCCAGCTATGGTATGGTGCGGCTTCGAAGGCGCCGCCTTGGGAGAGAGCCGGTGACTGAGAGTCTCGAGATGTACCTCGAAACGATCGGACTTCTGCGGGAGCGTTCGGACAAGGCCCGCGTGACGGACATCGCGCGGGAGCTCGGCGTGTCCAAGCCCTCGGTTCACACGGCGCTCCACGAGCTCGAGCGTCGGGGACTCATTCGGCACGAGCGGTATGGCGAGATCAGTCTGAGCAGGGAGGGAGAGGCCGCGTCGGCGGAAATCCGGCGGAGGCATGGAATCCTGACAGCCTTTCTTCGCGAGTTTCTCGAGGTGCCGGCCGACATCGCGGAGCGCGATGCCTGCAGAATCGAACACTACCTGTCGCCTGAGACCATGGAGCGCATTGTCGCCGTCACGGAGGGCAGGGCCGAACTCAGGTCCGGCGGAGCCGCGGCGGGCGAGCGGCCTCCCCGAGGAGCGGTCGGGAAATAAGGGGCTTCTGCCCGAAAGGCTCCTTCAGTCCTCCGGGGCGAGGTCCACGACACGCCCCTTGGTGATCTCGGTCAGCAGCTCGAAGCTCAGCGGAACCCCGGTGGCGTCCGTGCCGGCGGCCGGGTAGATCGTCCCGTACTGCTCGAGCTCGCGGTCGATGATTATATCGACATCTTCCAGGGCAAAAGGACAGACACCGCCGGGGCGATAGCCCGTGACGCGCTCCGTTTCATCGGCATCCGTCATGGAGACCTTCGAGCCGATGATGCGCTTGAGGAGGGAGGACGAGAGCCGCTTGTCTCCGGGGCAGACCACGAGGTGGTAGCCGCCCGACTTGTCCTTGAACAGAAGGGATTTTGCGATCCTCGCCGTCTGCACACCTATCCTCGCCGCGGCCATCTCCGCGGTCGGCGTGCTGCCGGGCTCGAACTCGAGGGCGCGGAGCCCCTGAGCATCGAGGATCTTCTGCACTTTTTCGGGAATCATGGGCCGAGTGTAGGCGCGCGGGCCGGGCCTGTCAAATCCCCGACTGCCGGCCGCGCGCCCATACTCCGCGGGTCGCCTACTGGTAGGTTGCGACAGTCATGGTCCTGTTCACGGTGTGAACCGTGCCGTTGACGCTCACGGTGCCGCTTGTGGTCACATCGCGGCTGACGAGCGTCCGGCCGGTGAGATAGTAGCTCCCGGGGCTGCCGGAGATGGTCCAGTCCACAACGCGGGAGGTCACGGTGACCAGGAGATCGACGCTCACCTCGTAGCTCGTCCCATTATAGGACACTGTCAGGTCGCCGGTGACGGTCTTCTTGACATTGCTGGCCGTGCTGACCACCGGCTGTCCGGCCGCGACGCTGGAGCAGGTATTGACGAGCACCGCCGGGTCGCCCAACGAGTTGAGGACGACGTTCACTGTCCCGTTCACCGTGCGGATGCCGTTGTTCGAATAGCCGGCGTAGGTGAGCGTCCTGCTCCCATAGTAGTGCCAGGTTCGGTTGAACAGTGAGTCCGGCCCCAGGCCAGTGTCCACCCACGTCATGTCGTGCGCCACGCTGACCGTCCCACCGGCAGACCCCGACACGACGACGGTCTCCGTGTCGGTGTGCGTACCCAAATTGTTGCCGGTCAGACACAGCGGCGAGGAGGAGCTCGTCGGCTCCTCGACCTCGCTGCCGTAGACGACCTCGCTCGCGGCCGCGTTGGCCACGCTCTGTCCGGCCGGCGAGCCGCCCAGCGAGCATCCGGCGAGCGCCAGAACGCCCACCAAGAGTGCCGCGGCCGCCACGGTCAGTGCCTGATCGCGCAGGAGTTTCAAGATTCATGCTCCTTTCGGTCATAGGGTGAGGCGATGTCTCCCCGACCTTCGGAGCATTAGTCGACAGCGAGCGCCATTCGGTTCCGCGCGGGCAGGCCCCGCGTTGCCAGGAAATTGACGGCCGCAACGATGCTGCCGCCCAGGAAGACCCAGCGATACCCGGCGCTTCCTCCGCCGTGCCAGGCCAGGCCACCCAGCATCGGGAGGAACATGGAGACGGCGTGATCGATGCTGATGCCCAGGGAGAGAGTCGGCGAAAGGTCCTCCGGACACTTCACCATCTGCTTGGCGTAGATCGCCCTCGTCATGGCCACGCAATTCGAACTCTGGTCGACGACATAGCAGGCCGCGACGACGACGAGCGCCGCCCGCAGGGGCAGGAGCCCCGGGGCGAAGGCGTAGAGAATGCAGACCACGATGGTCGACAGGGCCTCGCCACCGAGAACGGCCCTGACGCCGAACCGGTCGGTGAGCCGGCCGACGAAGGGCTGGGCCCAGATGCCGATCACCGAGACCACGAGGAAGAGGAAGGTCATCACGGCGACGTCCCGGTGGAAAAGATCGACCAGCATCCAGGGGCCGAAGGTGATGAAGATCTGCTTGCGCGCGCCGTAGAGCGTGGACAGCAGATAGTACCGCCGGTAGGAGGCCCGGACCACGAATCGCCGCGGCGCCTCGACCCTGCGCCTGGGCGTCATGCAGAGCAGCGCTAGGGAGGC
>DATJQN010000322.1:0-3661 GCA_035505775.1 Rectinemataceae bacterium
TCGACTGCGTACAGGTCGGCCTGGGCGGTCTTGGCGTCAGTGAACGCTGCCGTGGCGGCGTCGATGTCCGCCTGCGGGATCGTGGGCGAGCAGGCGAAGGCCAGGGCGGCGAGTGCGAGAACTGCGGAGATCTTGAGGTACTTCATACTCCATCCTCTCCATTCATGAAACGGTGCCGTCTGCACGGGAGTCGAACATCTACGATGCCGGTTGAAGTCCAGGTCAGCAGCACCACGCGAGGGATAGCAGATGGGATGGAATATGTCAACAGATGCGCAATATGACATGATGTTCATTAAATATACATTAGAAGCGACATAAGTTATATCTTAATCGATTCCAATCCTCAATGCGAAATACCGCGCCCAAAAAGCCGTTGCGAGCGCCGGGTTTGCACGAAAAAAGGCGAGCGCGGCCAGCCCTGACCAACCGCGCTCGGGCCCTGGGTCCATCGCCGGGCCGCCGGACACTCGGAAAAGAAGGGACTCAGGTTTCTCGGATATCGATGATCCGGTCGACCACAGGGCTGAGCGACTTCTCGAGCGCCGAGCGCTGGACATCCTGAATCTTGAGCGTCGCATGCCAGCGCATCACGCCGGCGTCCTTTACCTCGACCACCCCGAGGCCGACGATGTCACCGCCGGCCGCCGTGACCGCGGAGAGGACCTTGGCGAAGGATCCCTTCGCACCGGAGACCGAACAGGTGACTCGAAGCCCCTTCCGACGTCCTCCCAGAAGCTCCAGGAGCGACCTGAAGATATCGGTCTCCGTGATGATTCCCACGAGGGTCGAGCCGCGCAGGACGGGCAACCCGCCGATCTTGCGATCGGCCATGATCCGCGCCGCCTCCTCCACCGGGGTGTCCTCGGTCACGCTGATCACTTCGCGGGCCATCACCTTCTCGACCTTGAGGCGCGACAGGAGCGAGTTGATCTCCCAGACGTTGAGCGACGTGGTGGGCGAAGGAGAGGCGAACAGGAGATCCTTGTCGGAGACGATGCCCACGACCTTCCCATGAGCATCGACGACGGGAAGACGCCGCACCTTGCGCTCCCGCATGAGGGCAAGCGCGTCCGGCACCGAAACTTCCGGCGCGACGGTAACGGGATTCGAACTCATCTGCTCCTGCACCAGCATGACCAACCTCCTCGGGCCTCCGTTCATCTGCTGCCGCCCCTGAACGCGGGACACGGTCCGGGAAACCCGTATCCAAAGGTAATGCAGGTTGCGATGCGGGGCCAGGGAAGATGACGTTATCTGGCCTTCCTGCACCCGAAGACCGCCTCGGGAAGGCCCCGGCGCGCTATACTGGACGGGAGCGCCGGGCCCGCGGCACCGCGGACCGTTCTGCGCCCTCAGGAGGCTCCATGGTTTCCCGAAACGCCCTTGTACGAGTCATACCATTCGCGTTCGCCGTGCTGCTTTTCGCCGGCCCGACGCGGGCCCAGGCGCCCGTACAGAATCCCGCCCAGTCCCCCGCTCCAGTCGAGCTCCCGGTGACACGGGTCGTGCTCTTCTCCTCCGGAGTGGGGTATTTCGAGCATCAGGGGGCCATTTCGGGCAACGCGACCGTCGACCTGCCCTTCGGTTCCGACGAGGTGAACGACGCGCTCAAGTCACTCGTCGTCTGGGACCTCGGAAAGGACGCCTCGCAGAAGGCGGGCGGCGCCGCCGGGGCTCCCTCCGTCAGCTACCCCTCGGAGGAAAGCCTGGATAGGGCGCTGAAAGGTTTCAGGATAGACCTCTCCGGCTCACCCCGCATCGCCGACATGCTGGCCCGTCTCAGGGGCGCGGATCTTGCGGTCGACGCTCCGGACACGATCAGCGGCAAGATCGTCTCCGTGGAATCCCGCCCGGGCGGCAAGGACGGAAGCCAGCAGCTCCCCTGGCTCATCCTCCTCACATCGAGCGGTGTGCGGGCCATCTCGCTCGACGACATCGTAGCCTTCCGCTTCGCCGACCCGGCCGTCGCCTCGGACTTCTCAAGGGCCCTATCCCTCATCTATTCGGCCCAGGACAGTTTGCGCCGAGTCCTCGAGCTCCATCTGCCGGGCTCCGGCACGCGCCAGGCCGCGCTCGGCTATGTCGTCGCCGCGCCCGTATGGAAAGTCTCCTACCGCCTCGACCTTTCGGGCGACAAGCCCTATCTGCAGGGCTGGGCGATCGTGGACAACCCCACCGACCAGGACTGGAAGGATGTGAGTCTCTCGCTGGTCAGCGGCCGTCCCGTCTCCTTCCAGCAGAACCTGTACGCGCCGTACTACCTGGACCGGCCCTTCGTCCCGCTCGCCATTGCCGGGACCGCTGCCCCGCGCAGTTTCCAGTCCGGCAACCCGGGCGCCGCCCCGGAGGAGCAGGCGCTCTCGGCCGACGAATACGAGTCCATGGCCCCGCCCTCCGCGGCCCCCGCACCGGCCGCCTCGAGAAGCGCCCTGGCCAAGGCCTACGCCGCGCCATCCGGGGCCGCCATGCCCTCGCTCAGCCAGGGAACTGCGGCCGCCGCGCAGGCGCGGGCCGCGGGAGACCAGTTCGAGTTCACCGTCCGCGGCGCCGTGACCCTCGAACGCCGGCACAGCGCCATGCTTCCGCTCATCGCCGGAGCCATCAGCGCCGAGAAGGTCTCGATCTACAGCCCCGGGTCGGGGGACGGTGGCGCGGATCCCCTGCATCCTTCGCTCGGCGCGCGCCTGACCAACAGCACGGGGATGAAGCTCCCCGCCGGTCCCGTCACGGTGTTCGACGGCGGAGTCTATGCGGGAGACGCGCTCGTCGACTTCCTGCCGCAGGACGAGAAGCGGCTCCTCACCTTCGGCGACGACCTCTCGGTGAACGCCGACGTCTCCCAGGCCAGCGCACAGGAGACCCTCGGCGTCACGGTGTCCAAGGGCGTCATGATCTTCTCCCGTCGCATAACGTGGACGCGGACCTACACCTTCCGCAACGCCTCCGCGAGCGCCAAGAAGATCGTGATCGAGCACCCCATAACGTCGGGCACCGAGCTTGCCGCCCCGAAAAACTACGACGAGAAGACAGCCGCGGTCTATCGCTTCAGCCTCCCCCTGCCTGCCTCCGGCATGGCGAGCCTGGCAGTCAAGGAACAGGCTCCCTCGAGCGAGCGCGTCGTCCTGTCCTCGCTCGGAAGCGATGCCTTCCTCTCGTACATGAGTTCCCGCGAGATTCCCGCCGCCATACGCGACGCACTGAAGAAAGCGATCGACCTCAAGGGCAAGGCGAACGACGCCGACGCGGCGGTGGCGGCGCTGCAGACCCGCAAGTCGGACCTGAGCTCCGACGAGTCGAGGATCAGACAGAACCTCTCAGCGGTGGGCAGGGACTCCCCCCAGGGCCAGCAGTACCTGAAAAGGCTCGGGGATGCCGAGACCGAGATCGATTCCCTGGGTACCCGCATCGACGCGGCGCTCAGCGCAGCGGCCCAGGCGCACCAGGCCTATGAGGCCTACCTGAGCGGCCTGAGCCTGTAGCCCGAGACCGATCCGCGCGCCGGGGCCCGAAGGGCGGCGCGCGGTCTGCCGCGGGCGCGCGGACGTGAGGGGCGCGCTACCCGCCCGTGGCGCGCGATCCTGCGGGCGGCGCGCGCGGCACAGGGCGGCGCGCGGTCTGCCCCCGGCGCGCGGCCCTGACGAGCGCCCACGGGACGGCC
>DATJQN010000323.1:0-2179 GCA_035505775.1 Rectinemataceae bacterium
CAGGCACATCCTCCTGCCCGCCCTCAAACCCTCGACGGTCGAATCGATGCTCATGTTCGGTCTCGGCAGGATCTTTTCCACCTACAACGACACCGGCGTGCAGCATTCCACCGACGCCGATTTCAACATCATCGTCAAGGACGGGACCAGCGTCGCCGAGGTCCGGCGCATCGAGCGCGAGATGCTAAACTTCAAGAAGACCATGCGCGAGCGCTTCCAGGTGACGGTCGAGGTGGACGAGCAGTTCACGTTGCTCAAGGAAAAGGAGGTCATAGCGCGCCTGCGACACCGGGACGACAGGGTCCGGGGCGGCAGCATCCTCTTCTACAAGAGCAACTGCCGGAGTATCCGGGTCATCAGCGACGAGGAGTCGATACGCGACGCGGTCTTCTCCCATGTCAGCAGCCTGCCCGACTTCCTGCTCTTCGAGCACTTCCTCGGGCTCGGCAGTCTCAAGCCCAGCTTCCTCAAGCTCCACCTCGACCTCGAGCCCCTGCCCATCCTCGTCGATGGGGGCTGCGAGCGCGTTCAGGTGGCGTCTCTCGTCGGATCGCGCGCCTTCCGGGCGGCGACGGCGCTGCAGTTCCCGCCGCGGCTCCTCATCTCGCCGCCGGACTGGGTCTTCTCCATGAAGTATTACGTCAACCGCGTGTACGACTATGTGGGGGCCATGCAGTCCTTCGGCCACGACCTCGCGTCCATAGGATTCGATCGCCACTCCAGCCAGCTCGGCATGGATCCGGATTACCGCTTTCTGCGCAATGCGCATCGCCTCATGCTCTACCTTCAGGAGCTCGTGCAGCTCGTCATGCAGAGCTTCGGGGCGGACTGCGACGCCTCCTACATCTCGCGCTCCCGCTTCCTCCGCTTCATGGAGATCGATGGCGACAAATTCAAGCGGGACTTCGACGAGATGGTCCTGGGCGGCTCCCTGCTTCTGCAGAGCGACCGCGAGCGCTATGTCGCCTTGAAGCGGCGGATCCGCGAGAAATCCCGCGACCGCTACCTGTCGGGGAAGATCGAGGACAAAGCCCGGCTCCCCGAGGATTTCCGGTATGAACTCATCTTCAAGGACAGGCACGCATTCAAGGTGCGGGTGCCCTACAGCTGGGCCGATTTGGGCTATTTCGTCTTTGACGCCATCGCACAACGGATGGAGCGCATCGTGATCGAGCGCCTCCTGCCCGCGCTTGCCCGGCACGGCATAACTGCCGCGGAGCGTGCGCGCTACGAATCGCTCTTCGGGACCGCACATGAACCGCTCTTCGGCCGGGAGTCCCGGCCCGGCGCCGGGGATGAGCTCTCATTGCGCGGCACGCGGCGGCCCGGTGCCCGCGCCACGGCCGCCGGATCGGTCCGCAGAGCCTCCGGGCGACGGGGCGCACCGGGCGCCGTCAGGTCGCGTACGGTCGGAAAGACCGGCCGCACGGACCGCTAGGGTGCAGCATTCCCGCCGGCCCGAGGGCGGCAGATAATAAGGTGTTCGGGCCGTTTCGAAATCAATAAAGCTGTCCATGAGGACCAGGGGTGAGCCGTTGACTTCCATGCACGACGAGAACGCCGAGGACGGCGTCGACGAAAAGATCTCGCTCCTCATCGATTCGATCGACAACGTCAATCAGCTGGACCGGGAGCATTTCTTCCAGGGAACTTTCCACGCCGCTTTCAAGCTGATTCCGGAAGCGCAGAAAGGCTCGCTCTACGAGCTGCGCGACGGACGCTATGTGCCCGTCTACGCACAGGGCTACGACATGTCTCTCCTCTCGAGACTCTCCTTCGCTCCGGAGGAGGCCTTCATCGACTTCGAGTGCAGGGACACCGAACGGATCGTGGCCTACGAGTCGCGCATCGAGCGGCGCGACGACAGCGCCTTCTCCGCCGAGACCATCGCCACATTTAAGGAGCTCGGTACCTACGCCGATTTCGTGTCGCTTCACGCGCCCATCCAGATCGCCGGACGCAATATCGGGATCATCTGCCTCGAGAATTTCGAGGGACGGGGATTCTCGGTGATGTCCAAGAAGATCCTCAGCTACTACGCCAGGCTGATATCGAGCTACTATTCCGCGTGGAAGCGGATCGATGAGAGGAACCGGCTGGTGAGCGAGCGGATGGAGTCGCTCCGACGGATCGCGGCCGGTCTCGCTCATGAGCTCAATACCCCCCTCGGGGCCCTCCA
>DATJQN010000324.1:0-22080 GCA_035505775.1 Rectinemataceae bacterium
TGACCGGGATGCCCGTGGCCCTGTCGATGAGCTACGAGGAGTTCATGCACTTCACCGGGAAGCGCTGCCCCTCGCATTCCAACGGACGCGTCGCCTGCGACAGGGAGGGGCGGATTACCGCCGCCGAGTTCGATATCGGCATGGATCACGGCGCCTATTCCTGGGGAGGTGACGACATCATCACCAAACCGGCCCGCTTCGCATTCTATCCCTACTCGGTGCCCCACGTGGCGGGACTCGTGCGGATTGCCAATACGAATCACAACTTCGGCACCGCCTACCGCAGCTACGGCTCACCCCAGGCCTACACGATGAGCGAGGCCCTCATGGACATGCTCGCCGAAAAGGCGGGCATCGATCCCTTCGAACTCCGCTGGAAGAACATCGCCCGGCCGGGCGACCGCAACATCAATGGCTACGAGTTCAAGCAGTATCCGATGGAAGCCATGATGGAAAAGATGCGCCCCTACTACGAACGCGCCGTCCGCGAGGCCAAGGCCGCGAGCAGTCCCGAGCTGAGGCGCGGCGTGGGCATCGCCTGGGGGGCTTTCAATGTCACCGAAGGCGGCACTGACAGGGCCACCGTCGCCCTCGAACTCAACCCCGATGGCAGCGTCACCAAGTACGACACCTGGCAGGAATTGGGCCAGGGAGGCGACATCGGCTCGCTCATGGTCACCCTCGAGGCCCTCAAACCCCTCGGCATCAAGCCTGAGCAGGTACACCTGGTCCAGAGCGACACCAAGCTCTGCCCCGATTCGGGCATGTCGGCCGCAAGCCGTTCGCATTACATGAGCGGTCATGCCACGAGGATCGCGGGGGAAAAGCTCCTCGCCTCCATGCGCAAGCCCGACGGCTCCTTCAGGAGCTATGACGAGATGGTGAAGGAGGGGCTGCCCACGAAGGTCTTCGGCACGTACGAGACCGTGGTCACGCCCGGCCTCTGCCGCCTCGACCCCAACACCGGCATCGGCGACCCCTCCCCCGCCTACACCTATGCCCTCAACCTCGCCGAGGTCGAGGTCGACACCAAGACGGGGAAGGCGCGTTGCACGCGCTTCGTCTGCGTCGATGAGGTGGGCAAGGTCGGCAACATACAGGCGGTCAACGGCCAGGCCTACGGCGGGATTTCCCATTCGATCGGCTTCGCCCTGAGCGAGGACTACAGCGACGTCAAGAAACACACGAACCCGCTGACGGCGGGAGTCCCCTATATCAAGGACATTCCGGACGACATCGAAATCGTCCATATGGAAGGTTATGACGCCAACGGCCCCTGGGGTTCATCCGGAGCCTCCGAGGCCTTCCAGGCGGCGGGCCACGTCGCCGTTCTCAATGCCATCCACAATGCCTGCGGAGTGAGGATTCACGAGATCCCCGCCACCAAGGACAAGATCAAGGCCGGGCTCGACGCGATCGCGGCCGGGCGGAAGCCCGAGACGCCGGCGCGCTACTTCCTCGGCTCGGAGCTCTATGATGAGCTCGAGGGAATCAAGGCCAAGCCCGTGAAGTTCGGCGGCAATACCTTCTTCCAGCCCCTCGGCGACGCCGACGCGGAGCGTTTCTTCTAGGTTCCCGGGTCGCCGGCGCCCCGCTGCGCCGGCGACCCAACGGGGCCGAGGATCATCGTGGAAAGACTGCTCGACAGTGTCAAAGACTGCCTTCAGAATGAACAGGCATTCTGTACGGCCGCCTGCCCCTTCCATTTTGACGTCCGCGATTTCATCGAGAAGATCCAGCGCGGCTCCTTCAACTCGGCATATCGCGGCTATCTGAACGCCGTCGCCTTCCCTGGTATCGTGTCCGCGCTCTGCGAGGAACCCTGCCGATCGGTCTGTCCGAGAGGCGGGATCGACGCCTCCATCTCGCTCAGGACGCTCGAAGTCGCCTCGATGCGTTATGCCCGCAGGCGCGAGCCTGACAGCTTCAACCTCCCCGCGCCCGGCAAGAGGGTGGCGATCGTCGGCGCGGGCCCCAGCGGCCTTGCCTGCGCCCTCAGCCTTTCGCGCAGAAAATACGAGGTCACCGTCTACGAACGCGAATCACGGCGTGGGGGCCATCTCCTGGCTCTGCTGCCGGCGCAGCTTGTCGAGGAGGAGATCGCCCTCCAGTTCATGCACGAACGCTGCGAGTTCCGCTATGGCCACGGGCTGCAGAGTCTCGAGGAAGTCGACGCGGACGCGATCTACGTGGCGACGGGGAGGGATGGCAGCAGATTCTCCCTCGAGGCGGCGGAGAGCGGCGCCACTGCCTCGACGACCCAGGGGCGGTTTCTCGGAGGCTCCCTCGCTGGACTTGGCAGCATGGAGGCGATCTCCTCCGGCCTCCTCGCCGCCGATGCCATCGAACGATGGCTCAAGGCAGGGACAATGAACCACCCGGAGCCGCGCCGGGACAGCGCCCTCGAAATCGATACCTCGTCGCTGGCCGTTTCACCCGCGATCCACCCCGGCGACGGCGCGGGTTATTCGCGGGAAGAGGCGCGCGAGGAGGCCCGACGCTGCCTCCGCTGCTCATGTGACGCCTGTATCCGCTCCTGCGATCTCATGACCTTCTTTGGCAAGTATCCCCGGCGTATCGCTGAGGAGATCGAGATCACCGTGCACCCAGGAACCCTGGACGGGAACGGGACCGTCGCCACACGGCTCCTCTCGACCTGCACTCACTGTGGACTCTGCCGCGAGGTCTGCCCGAAGCGGATTGACGTGGGCGAGCTCATACTCCGCGGACACCGCGCGATGCGCGAAAAGGGAGCGATGCCCTGGGCCTTTCACGATTTCTTCCTCCGGGATCTCGAGTTCGCCAATGGGGAGGCGAGCCTCGCCCGCGGCCCCCGCGGTGGCGGGACGAGCGAGTTGCTCTTTTTCCCGGGCTGCCAGCTCGGCGCCTCGGACCCACGCTACGTCCTCGAGAGCTACCGTCGCATGCTCGAAGCAGTTCCTGCGAGCGCTCTGTACCTCGGCTGCTGCGGCGCCCCCGGAGAGTGGGCGGGCGACGAGACGCCCCGGGACCTCGCCCTTCGTCAGCTCGAACAATTCTGGGAGAAGGAGGGCCGGCCCACCATAGTCTGCGCCTGCCCGAGCTGCCGCGCGACGCTCCTGCGGCATCTGCCCCAGCTCAAGACGAAGTCGCTCTATGCCCTGCTCGAGGAGTTCGACGGCGTGGGGACGCGGGACCGGAGGGATCTCCAGGTCTCGGTCTTCGATCCCTGCTCGGCGCGCGCTGACGAGGAGACGAGATCGGCAGTGCGGAACCTCGCGCGCCGGAGCGGGGCTCGCCTGGTGGCGCTGGCTGCCCAGGAGGAGGAGTTCCGCTGCTGCGGCTACGGCGGCCAGGTGGCTCTTGCCCATCCCGGCTATGCGCGCTACGTGACGAGAAGCCGCATATCGGGGACGGAGCGGCCCTTCGTGACCTACTGCTCCAACTGCCGAGACGCCTTCGCCGCCGCGGGGAAGGAGGCGCTTCACATACTCGACCTGATTTTCGGCCTCAACCCGGCTGGGAGGGGAGCGCCAACCTGGAGCGAACGGCGCAGGAACAGACTGGAGCTGCGCCGTCGCGCGTTGGGCGAATTCTGGAATGGAGGCAGTGTCATGGACAAGGGCGAAGGGAAGCTTACGATTGCGCCGGACGTGGCGCGGAAACTGAGCGATGCCTATATACTGGAAGAAAACGTGCAGGCTGTCATAGCGCACTCAGAGTCTAGCGGGCGTCGTCTGCGCAACCCCGCAACCGGCGCCTACACCGCCCACCTCAAGATCGGGGAGATGACCTATTGGGCCGAGTACCGGGTTGATCCCGCGGGCCCGATCATCCTCCTCAGGGCCTGGAGTCACCGCATGAGCATAGACGAGGGAAGCGGCCATGCCGGATGAGTCACCCCTCATCTGCGATAGCTGTGGCGTGGCCCTCGAAGCGAGAAAGGTCGACTTCAGCTATCTCGGTCACAGTTTCTACACCGAGCTGCCCGTCTGTCCCCGCTGCGGACAGGTCTTCATCTCCGAGGAGCTGGCCCGTGGCCGGATCGCGGAGGTCGAGATGGAGCTGGAGGACAAATAGGTGGATGGCGAGCTCCTCCATGAGACAACCAGTCTCTGTCCCGTCTGCGGCAGCCAGATTCCGGCCCGGCGCTTGAGGAAGGACGCCGGCGTCTACCTCGAAAAGACCTGTCCCGCGCACGGGGAATTCCACGCCCTCCTGTGGCGGGACCGCCTCGACCTGGGAGCGTGGATCGGCGATACGGAGTCCACTCCCCTGGGCGGCTCTTCCTGCCCGGACGCCTGCGGTCTCTGCGGCGACCACCTGCGCGGGAGCTGCTGCATCCTCCTCGAGGTGACCCACCGCTGCAATCTCCACTGCGAGTTCTGCTTCGCCGACGGCGGCGCGGAAGACGCGTTAGTCGATTCAATGGACGGGCCGGCCGGTCCTGGCGGAGCCTCGGGGGATCCTCGCGGCGATACTGTCGCCCCGACTGCGCGCGGAATGGCCCGGCGGAACGAGAGCTCCCTGGCCGAGCTCCTCCGCGACATCAGGCACCTGGCGCGACCGGGAGAAACCCTCCTCCAGCTCAGCGGGGGCGAGCCAACCATGCGCGACGACCTCCCCGCGATAGTCGCCGCGGCGACGGAGGCGGGCTGCGCCTACGTACAACTCAACACCAACGGCATCCGTATCGCCGAAGAGCCGAAGTATCTCGCCGCCCTCGCCGAAGCCGGCCTGTCCTTCGTCTTTCTCCAGTTCGACGGCACCGACGATCGGATCTACGAAGCCCTGCGCGGCCGTCCCCTCCTCGATCTCAAGCTCGGGGCAATTGAATCCTGCGCGCGGTGCGGCATCGGCGTAAGCCTCGTGCCAACCCTGGTTCGCGGCCTCAACCTCGAACAGGTCGGCGATATCCTGCGCTTCGCCGTATCGCGGTCCCCGATCGTCCGAGGGCTGCATTTCCAGCCCGTCAGCCATATCGGCCGCTTTCCCGCGCCGCCGACCGACGAGGACAGGATCACCCTGGACGAGCTCATACTCCGGATCGAAACCGACAGTGGGGGCATGGTGCCAGCGGGGAGTCTCCTGCCTTCCTCCTGCGATCACCCCCTCTGCGGCTTTCATGGAGACTTTGTCGTGACCGAGGAGGGATCTCTCCGCTCCCTCGGTCGGAATCGTTCCACGCAGCAGCCGGCGCTTTCCCAGGCCAAACCCGGATGCTCCTGCAAGGCCGACCCCGCCTCGCTAAGCCGCAACTTCGTGGCACGGCGGTGGAAGCGCCCTCCGCCGGAAACTCCGGGGCTCGGGGGCGCGCCGGCGCCGGGCACGGCTGCCCACGACCTGCGCGACATCTCTTTTCTTCTCGAGCGGGTAAGGTCGCACGGCTTCACCCTGAGCGCGATGGCCTTCCAGGATAGATGGACGGTGGACCTCGAGCGGCTGCGACGCTGCAGCCTCCATGTCTATGACAAGGGCCGCCTCGTGCCCTTCTGTTCCCATTATCTGGGGCCCTGGCCGGTACGCCGATGAGTGGCCAGCAGGGTCTGGACTCCCCCTTCCGCTGCCACCCCGGCGGCAACGAGCTCATCGACCGTGCGATCAAGTTCTGCGACTTTCCGCCTGGCTCGCGCATCTGGGACCTGGGCTGTGGGGCAGGCAGTACGGTCCGGCGCCTGACGGAGTTCCACGGTCTTGATGCCTTGGGCATCGACAGTGAAGTCCCTGTGGGGGCGGATCGAATTCGCATCGTTCAGGGCGAGGCCACCCACATTCCCGCCGCTGAGGCCTCGGCGGCCGGCATCCTCATGGAATGCAGCTTCTCCCTCATGCCCCAGGCCGAGGTAGTGCTGGCGGAGTGCTTCCGCGTACTCGTCGTCGGGGGACGACTCATTCTGGCCACCCTCTATGCTCGCGGCGAAGGCGCCGAGCTCGGTCCCTGGCTCGGAAGGGTCGAGCCCCTCGCGAGCCTCATCGAACGCCTTGAGCGAGCAGGCTTCGCGCTTGAGTCGATTGAGGATGCGAGCGGTGAGCTCGGGGCCCTCTGGGCAAGGCTCTATCTCGAACGCGGCGGCGAGGAGCTCCGGGCGGCGCTGGGCACGGATACCGGGCGCCTGAAAGAGGCGCGTTGCGGCTACTGTCTCCTTATCGCGCGCAAGGCGGGCTAGTATGGGATCGCCCATCGACTCGTGGATAGCCGAGCGGAGCGGCCTGGGCCATCCGGTGGACCCCGCCGAGCTTGCGGCCTGGCAGGGGCTGCGCCTTCGGGAAGCCCTCGCCCGGGCTTTTGCCCACAGCCCCTTCTACCGGCGCCGCCTTTCCGGCATCGACCTTGAAGGAGGTGGCGACCGGGAACTCCTCGAACGCATTCCCTTCACCTACCCCGCGCAGCTCGTGAACGAAGGCCCGGCCTTTCTCTGTCTGCCTCCCGAAGCGGTCGCGAGGATTGCGAGTCTGTACAGCTCGGGCACGGAGGGGACGCACAAACGCGTGTATTTTTCGGCGGCCGACCTCGAGCGCACCGTGGACTTCTTTGACTTCGGGATGCGCGAGCTGGTTGAGCCCGGGGATCGCTGTCTCGTGCTCTTTTCAAGCCGCACCGAACACAGCATCGCCCGGTTGCTTGAGACGGCCCTGGCGCGCCGCGGGATTGCCACGATCATCCGCGAACCCGCCTGGGGGGCTTCGGAGGCACTCGACGCCGCCGGAGACTGCGACTGTATCGTCGGAATGCCGGCCCAACTGCACTACCTCTCCCGGCTCGCCCCGCGCCTTCGCCCCAAGACGGTCCTTCTTTCGGCCGACTACGTTCCCCGCTCGATCGTCGGGGCCCTCGAGGCGGCTTGGCCCTGCAGGGTCTTTTCCCACTACGGCATGACCGAGCTGGGCTATGGCTGTGCCGTCCAGTGCGCCGGGCGCGAAGGACATCATCTGAGGTCCCTCGACCACATCATCGAGATCGTCGACCCGAACAGCGGCCGTGTCCTTGCCCCCGGCAATGAAGGCGAGCTGGTCATTACGACCCTGCGCAATGAGGCGATGCCCCTCTTCCGCTACCGGACGGGAGACCGCTCAAGCCTCTGCGCCGAGCCCTGTGTCTGCGGCAGTGCCCTACCACGGCTTCAGGCCGTGACGGGCAGGATAGCGGGGATACATGAGGCGGCCGCCGTAGGTTGTCCGAGCATCCACGAACTCGATGAGCTCCTCTTCTCGATCCCTTCGCTACGGAACTACGAAGCGCGGCTGGGCGGTCTGCCGAGTGCCATGCAGCTGCGGATAAACGCCGACCTTGAGGAAGGGGGCGAGCCCGAAGCCATCGAGCGCCGGCTGCGCGAAAGATTGCCGCCCGGTCTCGGCCTGGAACTGGACCGAACTACCATCGACCCCATTCGCACGCAAGGTAAGCGTCGCATAACTCGCGAGATGGAGGCTCGCTGAGGCCCCAGCTGGCAGCGAAATGGCCGGGCGTACGGGGCAGCGCTGAGCTTGCGGCGGCCGCGCTTTGAAAGCGGCGAGAAGCGCCTATTCCAAGAGAAGGATTCGCCCCCAGCTCGGATCCAGGCGCAGCCGGGCCATTCCGTCCACGAGGTCAATCGCATAGCCGGGGTTGAGAAGGTCGCGGAGACGATGCCTGCCTGGGGCCTCAACCGGCAGGACCAGGTCTCGCGGATCTTGTTCGGCATTGACCGCCACAATGATGCGCTCCGCCTCCGTCCTCCTCTCGAAGGCAAATTGCCGCGCGGCGACCGCGCATTGTCGATACTCGCCAAAGCGGAGAGCACGATGATCTTTTCGGATCGCCGCCAGTCGGGCGAGGACCGGCGCGAGACCGGGCTCCGGCGCCGACCTTCGGAGCGAGGCAAGATCCAGCGCGGGCCTCAGCGGCCTGTCATCGCCCCCCTCCTTCCTTCCCTCGAGTCCCCACTCGCTGCCATAGTAAAGCGAGGGGATGCCGGGGACGCTATACAGCAGGATGGCGTGAGGATAGAGAAGAAAGGAGTCGCCCAAGAGGGAGGCGATGCGGTCGACGTCGTGGTTGTCGGCGAAATTATACAGCCCGAGTCCTTCGTAGATACCTCCCGGCGCAAACTGGCGCCTGAGACTGTGCGCGAGCTCGAAGTAGTTGCCATCCACGTGGCTCGACCAAAGCCCTTTCCATAGCTCGTAATTGGTCACAGAGTCCAATCCGGACTCGACCCAGGTTCGGTAGTTTCCATGGATGACCTCGCCCAGGAGCCAGAAGTCGGACTTCCTCGACCGGCAGTGAGCGGACAGCTCACGGATGAATGCGAAATCCAGGCAGTCGGCGGCATCGAGCCTGAGCCCGTCGATGTCGAAGCGGTTTATCCAGTCATCGACGGCCGCCAGGAGCATGTGCGTGACGTTCGGATTTTCAAGGTTCAGCTTGACGAGCGTATAGTGCTCCCTCCACCCCGTATAGGAGAACGGGTCACCAAGCGGACTCGAGCCGGAAAAATCGACGCCATGAAACCAGCTCGCGCACCCCGAGCCGGAACCCTGTTCGCGGAGCCTCTTAAACTGCGGGAAGGCCCTGCCCACATGGTTGAAGACGGCATCCAGTATCACGCGTATACCCCTTCCATGAGCAGCCTGGACGAGAGCCTCCAGATCCTCCTCGGTCCCCAGCCGCCGGTCGACCCGACGATAGTCGATCGTGTCGTACCCGTGAGTTTCGGATTCGAAGCAGGGGCCAATAAGGAGTGCCGAGCATCCCAGGTCCTGGATATGGGGTAGCCAGGCCTCGATCTTTCTGAGCCCATCTCCCCTCTGCGGGCCTTCGTCATTCACCTTCGGCGCGCCGCCGAATCCCAGCGGATAGATGTGATAAAAGACAGCATCTCTGCCCCACGTACCGCTCATACTTGCACCTCTTACCTAACGGTAGGTATAGATCCCTATACGAAAAATCACGAGAAAATGCCGTGCATGAAATACTTGACGGCGGAACGGAGCGCTTCGCCTTCGAACTCCCGGTACCCATTGAGTGCCAGACCGATCATCGTGTTGACCATGCCGAGAAAGGATGCGGCATATGCGGAGTGGCGGCCCTTCATGTTGCCGTGCTGGCCGGCCATTGAGACGAAGAGCGACTCGACCGACTCGAACAATTTCGCATTCCATTGCCGCGATACGTCATGGGCTTCGCTGTCCGGCGGAGCGAACCACAGTGCCAGCAGAAGCCTATAGAAGTCCGACTGGCCGCGGGCATACTGGCCCATGGCCTGTGCCAGGGTCTCCAGCGACCGCTTCGCATCCTTTTCGTAGACACAGGCCTTGGCGACTTCCTGGCAGAGGGGCGTGGCCTTGACCTCGAAAATCCCCTCCAGGAGACCCCGCTTGCTGCCAAAATGATGATAGAGGCTCGGCTTCGTGATCCCGGCGAACTCGGCCACCTCCTGAACGCCGACCCCTTCGTAGCCCCTTGTCCCGAAGAGCCGCAGTCCCGCCTCGAGAATGCGGTCCTTCGTGCCACCACCATCAGGGAGGTCCATGGGGCCATTATACCGTTCGGTATATAACCCGTCAACAGCCCAGCTGCTTGCCTGCATTCACAGGGCGAACGATACTTGAACCGCACGGGGGCCCAGGTATGGCCAGCGCCCTGACAAGGTTCGCTCCGGCCCAGGGATATTCCCCCTCGGCCCGAGATGAAGACACGCGGCGGAGGCCTCTGAAGGGCCTGGTTTTCGGAGAGGTGTTGGAATGACCGTGGAGTCATACGTTCGGGATGCCCCCGCCTCCCTGCGGTCCTTTGGAAAGCACTCCGCTGAAGAGGGGCTCCTCTCCGAGGCCCGGCCCCGCGGAAGGCAGCTGTACGAGCGGAACATCAGGCTGTTCGTCTTCGCCTGTCTCGCCGCCGGCCTGCTCATGCTGGCGGGGGATCTGGCCTTCGGCGTACCCAAGGATGTCGTCTCCGAGCTGATCATGATCCTCTTCCTCACTCTCTGCCTCTTTGCGACACGCGCTCCCAGCATGGCCCCCGCCGTGGCCCTCACCCTCCCCCTGCTCATCCTGGCAGGGATAAGTGTTTCGTTCTGTTTTGGAATTGGCATTCACGATCCAAGCGCCCCCGGCTATTTCGTCGTCATCCTTCTGGGAGCGTTCTTCTGGGGCACCCGTGGCGTCCTGATTTTCACGGTGCTCTCGGCGCTCGCGGCGGCGCTCGTCGTGACAGCCGAGCTGGTCGGCCTGTATTCAACGCCCTATCCCTCGACCGCCGGCACGATCGTGACCTTCGACGTCATCGTCCTGGTGGGAGGTGCGCTCCTGTTTCTGATCATGCGCTCCTTCGACGGAGCGCTCACCGCGGCCGACCTGGCCCGCGCTGAACTCGTGGAGCTCAACCGCGATCTGGAGCGCCGCGTGGCGGAGCGGGGAGCGGAGCTGGAAAAGGCACGGGACGGCCTCATCCTCTCGGAGAAGATGGCGGCCCTCGGCCAGCTTATGGCGGGCATCGCGCACGAAATCAACAGCCCCCTGGCCGCCATCCTCTCCTCGAGCAACCTGAGCGCGCAGAAGCTGCCGGAGGTCGCGCTGACGCTCGTCCAGCTGGCCCTGGAATGCGGCCCCGGGAGGGCCGGGGAACTGAAGGCCCTCATCGAGGCTTCGGCCGTCAGTCAGGGCGGCTCCATCGTGACGTCGGCGGAGGAGCGCACTGCCCAGAACGCCGTGGCCGCACGGCTCGAGGAGCTCGGCATGGCGGCGGAGTTCGTCGGAGAGGCCTCGGCGCTTCTGGCTCAATGCGGCGCTCCGCAGCTCACGGAAGCCGCTGCTCCCTTCATCCGCGCCGGGACGGGCCTCCCCGCTATCCGGGCCGCGGAGGCCGTGGCCAGCCTGGCCAACGGCCTGGCGAACATCCAGAGCTCGGTTGACCGGGCCTCGCGGATAGTCTTCGCCCTGCGCTCCTACGCCCAGGTGCGCCAGGAGGAGCCCTTCCGCCACCTGTCACTCGAGGACAGCATCGAGCAGGCTGTTTCGCTCTTCGCGGGCAGCTTCCGGCACGGGGTCGAGCTCACACGGGACTATGGATTCTCCGGTACGGTATTGCAGCGACAGGGCACGCTGACCCAGGTATGGGTCAACCTCATCCAGAACGCGCTGCAGGCGATGCAGAACCGGGGGATACTGGCGATCGCGACCGCAGGCGAGGGAAAGCAGGCCGTAGTCCGCATCATGGACGACGGACCCGGTGTCCCTCCGGGAGTGGCGGGGCGCATCTTCGAGCCGTTCTTTTCCACGAAGCGACCGGGCGAGGGCACGGGTCTGGGCCTGGACATTTCGAGACGCATCGTGGAGATGCACGGAGGAACCATAGACTTCACGAGCGTTCCGGGGCGCACGGTATTCGAGGTGCGCCTCCCGCTGACGGATGCCGGAGACGGTGGCGGCGCCGCCCCAGGTAATCCCGGCTAGCCGCGTGGCAGCTCCACCCAGGCCCCACCCCTCCTGCTGGATTCGACCGCGGCGCTGACGAAGCGGATGCCGGCCAGGCCGTCTGCCGAGTTCGGGAACTGCAGAGCCAGAGGGTCGGCGGTCGTGCCGGCGACCCGGGCGGCGATGGCCTCGGCGGCATCGGAGTAGATGTTCGCGAAGGCTTCCGGGAAGCCTTCAGGATGTCCCTTGACGATGCGGGACGAGCGCCGCGCCAGGGGGAGCAGGTCGGGGCCGTTCGGCGTGTAATTCCGGGCCGCCCCCGACAGGGGCTTGAAGATGAGCACCTGGGGGATTTCCTGCTGCCATTCCACCGAGCCCAGCGTGCCGCTGACGCGTATGCGCAGAGCATTCTCCACACCGGCCGCGGTCTGCGTGACCCAGAATGAGCCCCGGGCGCCGCCCCCCAGCCTGAGCAGGGCGCCGGCGTAGTCGTCCGCCTTCCGGCCCGGAACGACGGCGCCGACGTCGGCGGCCAGCGCCTCCACTTCCAGACCCGTGATGAAGCGGAGCAGGTTGTGCGCGTGCGTGCCGATGTCACCGAGGACGAGCGAAGGCCCCCCCCGTACGGGGTCGTAGCGCCAGGGCTGCTCCGGCCCGGGCGGCGGATCCTTCTCGTCGGCCTTGCCCCCCTGGACATACTCGACCTGGACCAGCCGTATGGTGCCGAGCATCCCCTCGAGAACCATGGCCCGCGCCTGGCGGACCATGGGGTATCCCGTGTAGTTGTGGGTAAGGCAGAAGACCAACCCCGTCTCGAGCACCATGCGGTGAAGTTCCTCGGCTTCGGAGAGCGTGTTCGTCATGGGCTTGTCGCAGATCACGTGGAAGCCCGAGCGGAGCGCCGCGGCAGCGGAGGAGAAATGACTGTCGTTCGGGGTCATTATGGACAGCAGATCGACCGGATCGGGGCGCGAAAGCTCCGCCACGAGGAGGGCGGCGAGGCTCGGATAGGCGCGTTCCTCGGAGACGCCTATGGCCAGCCCCTCCGCCCGGGATTTCTCGGGATTCGATGAGAGCACCGATGCCACCAGATCGTAGCGGTCGTCCATGCGTGCGGCCATGCGGTGCATGGCGCCGATGAAGGAGCCCGAACCTCCACCGATGACGCCAAGTCGGAGACGACGACCCAGGCTGCCGAGCACGGGATTGCCATTCATGAGAGCCTCCTGCCGAGAGCCTAGCCCGAAACCCCGCCGGCTGCAACGAGGCGGACATCGCTTCCACTGCCCGTCGGGGAACGCTATGATACGCGTACGGCACAAAACGGTCCCTGCTCACTGCAAGCTGCGATCAACGTGCGAGGAGGCTTCCCATGGGCGTCAAGACGGAATGGATCAGGTACGGAACCGGCAGCGGGCTTTTCGCCCTGCCCGATCATGCGGCCACACCCCTTCCCGCCGTGCTCGTCATATCCGAAATATGGGGGGTCGAGGAACACATTGAGGACGTGACCCGCAGGATTGCCATGTCCGGCTACGCCGCCCTAGCTCCCGATCTGTTCGCGGAGAACGGCCAACGGCTTCCCCAGCTCACCCGGGAGCGGATCGCGGAGTTCCAGGCCTTCATGGCCCGGCTGCCGCCGAGCAGCTGGGGAGACCAGGCGTCCCGGGAGGCGGAGATGCAGAAGCTACCTCCGGCCGAGCGGGGCAGAGTGGGTGAGACCTTCAGCAGCCTGTTCGGGATGTCACCCGAGCGGCGCGAGAGCTTCGCGGCTCCTCTGCGCGAGGCAGTCCGCCATCTCAAGCACGAACGCCCGGAAACCAAGGGACAGGGCGTGGCCTGCGTCGGATTCTGCATGGGCGGGGGGCTCTCGGCCCTCCTCGCCTGCGAGGAGCCCGAACTCGACGGAGCCGCAGTCTACTACGGCAACACGCCGAGCCCGGAACGGCTGGCCAGGATCGCCTGCCCCGTCATCGCCTTCTACGGCGGCCTGGACGCGCGGGTGAACGCCGGCATCCCCGCATTCGAGGAGGGCATGAGAAAGGCGGGAAAAGCCTACGAGCACCACGTCTACGATGACGCCCCGCATGCCTTCTTCAACGACACGCGACCGACCTACCGTGTCGCCGCCGCCAGGGACTCCTTCGCGCGACTTCTCGCCTTTTTCGGGAAGGTACTTGTCGGCTCCTAGGATCCGGCCGTGAGGCCGTCGCACGTGGGGGCCGGCGCGTGAGCATGCGGCGCGAATGTCTCGTCATGGCCAAGCCCGCGGGGCCGCGCTGCAACCTCCGCTGCACCTACTGCTACTACGTGGGCAAAACCGAGCTCCTCCCGGCGGACGGCGGACTCCCGATGGACGAGGAGCTCCTCGAGCGCTACATCGCCGGACGGTTCGCAGCCTCGCCCGGACCGACGACTCACTTCGAATGGCATGGAGGAGAGCCGACCCTGCTCGGCCTCGACTACTTCGAGACCATTGTCAGACTGCAACGACGGCACCTTCCCCAAGGCAGAACGGTCGGAAACGGCCTGCAGACCAACGGCACGTTGATCGACGCCCGGTGGGCCCGCTTTCTGGCCCGCGAGGGCTTCTCGGTCGGCCTCAGCATGGACGGCCCTGCCGACCTGCACGACCGCTATCGCGTCGGACCCGGCGGTGAGCCGAGCCATGAACGGGCCGAACGGGCATTTCGCCTGCTCCGTGACCAGGCTGTCTTTCTCAACATCCTCTGCGTCGTCAGCAGGGCCAATGTCGGGGAGCCGGACCGAGTCTACGACTACTTCAGGGAGCTCGGCGCAACTCACCTGCAGTTCCTCCCTCTTGCCGGGCGGGCCGCCGTCGGCGGCGTCACGGAGGAGACCGCGGGTCCGGAGGCGATCGGGGCCTTCCTCTGCCGGATCTTCGACCGCTGGATCGAGCGCGACGTCGGACGGGTCGTGATCCAGACCTTCGACGAGGCGCTCCGCCCGATCCATGGCGTGGCCCATGCGCTCTGCGTGCATCGGGAGACCTGCGGCGACGTCGCGGTCCTGGAGCGCGACGGTGGCTTCTACGCCTGCGATCACTTTGTCGACGGGGAGCATCGGCTCGGGAGTCTCCGGGAGCGGGCGTTGTCCGAACTCGCCGCCGATCCGCGCATGGAGGCCTTCGGCCTCGCGAAGAGGGACCGGCTTCCCCGGCTCTGCAGGTCCTGCGGACAGCTCGCATTCTGCAACGGTGGCTGTCCCAAGGACCGTTTCCTGACGACCCCCGACGGAGAGCCGGGGCTCAACTACCTCTGCGCCGCGTACCGTCAGCTGTTCTCCCACGTGGCTCCCGAGCTGCAACGCCTCTCTGCGCACATGAAGGCCGGTAAGCGACTGCGCGAGTTCAGACCTTCACCGGCGTCCGTGCCCGGGCCGGGAGCTGCCCGGCGAGATCAGGAGACCGGCCCCAGGTCCGGCAGCTGAACCGGGCCACGGCACGCCGGGATCTGAGGCCCTCACTCAGGCCCGGCCCCAGGTCCGGCGCTTCACCCGAATGTTCCCTGCCGCTAGAATGGTCCTGCCGGCGGGCCCGGCACAGGGAGATCCAGATGAGCACTACGTACTTCAAGGGCGGACAGTTTCCCAGAATCATGCTCGGCGCGGGCGCTTCCTCGCGCAGACTGCTCTCATACGGGGGCGGCCTCATGCTCACCGAGATGGAGTTCGAGGTGGATGCCCGCAGCGAGGAGCACGCCCACGCCGAGGAGCAGCTGACCTATTGCCTGTCTGGAGAGTTCGAGACGCGGGTCGGCGGCGAGGTCGGCAGCCTGCGGCCGGGCGACTCCTTCTTTGCCGGCCCCGACGTCCCGCATGGTGTGCGTTGCAGGAAAGCGGGCACGCTGCTCCACGTGTTCACTCCGCAGCGCGAGGAATACAAGTAGGGCAGAATCTCGCCACGAGATCCCGGTACTCATCGGCAGTGTCGATATCCACGAGTATACATTCGTCTTCCACCTCGAGGAGGGTCGGGCCGCACCGCTCGATCAGGCTCCTGAGCGGCTCATTTTCGGGCAGCGCGTATATGGCGGGGATGAGATCGGCCCGCATCAGCACGGGGTGACCCCTCCTGCCGCGGAAGGTCGGGATGAGGGGTCCCTCGCAGGAAGTGGCCAGCATCGCCCGGTAGGTCTGCGGATCGACGAAGGGGAGGTCCGCCGGTATGAAGAAAAAGCGGCTCGAGGAAACCCGGCGGAGCCCCTCCCTGAGGGAGGAGATCATGCCCCGGTCGGGATCGGGATTCAGGACGAGCTCGACCTTCGGTCCGAGGAGCTCGCCGAGCGCGCCGTCCGCGGCGCGATGAACGACAATGACCCGTCCGCCGGCGGCGCCCGCCGCGGCTACGGTCGTTTCGATGAGCGTGCGCTCCCCCACGGGCAGGTAGAGCTTCGAGCGCCCCATCCGTCGCGAAGCGCCCGCGGCCAGGACAATGCAGTCGCAGCGGTCGGTGTCTTTCATGGGCGAGGGAGGTTGACGCGCGGCCGGGTCGGGCTTGCCTGCTCCGAGCCGGCCGCGCGTCCGATCTTACGGCGCCGCCGCGGAGTCGGGCGAATGCTGCCGTGTCGCCGGGTCTGACCGGCAGGAGCCCGTGGGCGTCTTGGTGATCCAGTTGTCTATGGGCTCCTTCTTGCGGAGCGCACGCCAGACATCCTCGAAGCGGATCGGCATGTGCATGAGCTCGGCACCCACCGCATGCTGGATCGCGTTGCCGAGCGCCGGCGCCACCGAAATCATCGGGTGCTCCCCCACCCCACGCGCACCGAAGGGTCCGTCCAGCTGGGGCACCTCGACGGCGATCGTCTCGATCTCCTCGGGCAGATCCTTGGCGGTCGGGATCTTGTTGTCGGTGAACGAGGGATTGAGCAGGTGGCCCTGCTGGTCGTAGATGTAGCCTTCGCAGATGGCGGTCCCGAGTCCCTGGATCATGCCGCCGATGGCCTGACCCCGGACCAGGTCCGGATTGATCACCCTGCCCACGTCGAAGGCCGAAGCGATCTTGATGATCTTGTACTCGCCGGTTTCGGGATCGACCTCGGCGATGATGCCGTGAGCCCCGTAGGTCCAGTCGAGTGCGGGAAGCCCCTGCCCCGTCTCCTTGTCCAGGTTGGACAGTCCCTGCGCGACGTACCGCCCCACCCCGATGAGCGGCCCCCCGATCGCGTTGCCGTTGGGGAAGGCATAGCCGACAGAAAGCTGCGCAAAAGTGACCGAGCTTTCGTGACGGTGCCTGACGAAGATCTTCTCCTCGTCGTGGTCGAGGTCCACGGTCTGCGCCCGCAGCACCTGCGCCGCCACCCCGTAAGCCTGCCGCAACAGGTCGTCGCAGGCGAGAATGGTCGCGTTGCCCGAAAGAATGAGCCCCTTCGAGGCCACGGTCTGCCAATCGTAGGGATCCTTGTCCGTGTCCTTCTCCACGCTTACCTTGACCCTGGACACCGGGAAGCGCAGGCGTTCGGCGGCGATCTGGGCAAGCGCGGTGGCCGAGCCCTGTCCGATCTCGGTGAGTCCGACGTTCACGTTGACGCTGCCGTCCGAGTTCATCTTCACGATCGCCGCCGTGGCGGTGAAGCTCGGCATGGCCGGCGCCTTGTGCAGCGAAGCCACGCCCTTGCCGATCTTCCGGCCGGTGCGTTTCTCGCGCTCGGCCTCCTCCTTGGTGAGCGTGCCGTAGTTGATCGCCTTGGCGGCGGCCTCGAGACACTTCTGCGGGCTGCCCGTGTGCTCTTCGATCAGCTCCCCGGTTATGGATCGCGATCCGGGCTTGAGGAGGTTCTTCATCCGGAACTCGTAGGGGTCCATGCCGATGGCCTGGGCCACGAGGTCCATGTGCCGCTCGAGCCCCCAGAAGAACTCGACGTGGCCGAAACCGCGATAGGCGGTGCCGTAGGGCTTGTTGGTGTAGATGGTGTAGGCGTCGAGCCAGACGTTGGGAATCTCGTAGGGGCCGGCTCCGGAGTAGGACGACGCGCGCGTGACGTTGACCGCGTAATCCGCGTACGCCCCGGCGTCCCAGTAGAGCTCGAGCTTCTGCGCCACGATCTTGCCGTCGGAGCGCACGCCGGTCTTGATCCGGTACGTGAGGGCGCTGCGGCAGGGAAGGAGGCTGAACTCCTCCTCGCGCGTGGCCTGCATCTTGATGGGCCGTCCGTCCGCCTTGCGCGAGAGACAGGCGAGGAGAGGCTCGAGCATGATGCCGGCCTTGCCGCCGAAGCCGCCGCCCACGTGGGGAATGATGACCCGCACCTTGTTCAGCGGCAGCTTGAAGGTGTAGCAGAACAGGTTGCGGACCGTGAAGGGAGACTGGGCGCTCGTCCAGATGGTCACGTTGTCGCCTCGCTTCCACTCGACGATCGCGACATGCGTCTCCATGGGCACGTGCTGGACCGAAGGATTCGTGTATTCGCGCTCGACGATCCACTCGGACTCCTCGAAACCCTTGTCGACGTCGCCCTTCCGGACCTTCGATATGTTCGGGATATTCGTCCCCGGCTGCGGACTGAACACCGGCACGTAGTCGTAACTGCCGAGGTTGGGATGGACGAGGGGGGCGTCGGGCTTGAGCGCATCGATGTGGTTCAGGACCGGCGTGAGCACCTCGTATTCGACCTGGATCAGTTCCACCGCCTCCCGCGCGATCTCGGGGCTGTCGGCGGCGACGGCGGCCACCGCCTCGCCGTAGTGCCTGACCTCGTCCTTGGCCAGTATGTCCTTGTCCACGACGTAGAGCCCGAGTTTGTAGTTGAGCTCCTTGCCGAGGAGGATCGCCCGGACGCCGGTCAGGGCCTCGGCCTTCGACGTGTCGATCTTCAGGATTTTGGCCCGGGCATGGGGGCTCTTCTTGACCTGGGCATACAGCATGCCCGGCATGATCATGTCGCTGGCGTAGATCGCGTCGCCCGTGACCTTGACGGTGCCCTCGACCCTCCGTTCGTACTTGCCCACATGGGCGAGATCGTCGGGGTGAATGTTCTCAAGCATGGTTCAGCCCTCCCTTGTTGGCGAGCTCCGGCTGCCCCGAGGCGTCGAGCACCGCCTCGATGATCTGCTGATACCCGGTGCAGCGGCAGAAATTGCCCTCGATACCTTCCTTGATCTGTTCCACCGAGGGCTTGGGCGTGCGGTGCAGCAGCTCGCGCACCGACATCACCATGCCTCCCGTGCAGAAACCGCACTGGACGGCGTGGTGCCGGTCGAAGGCTTCCTGGATGACGCTCAACGTTCCATCCTTGGCCTCCCCCTCGATGGTCTCGACCGTGGAGCCATCCGCCTCCACGGCGAGCACCATGCACGAGTTGACGGTCCTGCCGTCCAGGAAAACGGTGCAGGCTCCGCACTCTCCGGCCCCGCAGCCCTCCTTGGTGCCCGTGAGGCCGAGGTCCTCGCGGAGGAAGCGGAGCAGTGTCTTGTGCTCTTCGACGTCGCGCTCATAGACGCGGCCGTTTATTGTCAGCCGGATATTCATCACTTCACCTCCGCGTACAGTCGCCGGACGTACACTTCCACCATGTATTCGCGATATTCCTTGGAGCAGCGGACATCGCTGATCGGACTGATCGCCGCACGCGCCGCGGCGACCACCTTCTCGACGCTGTCGCCATCCTTGAGGCCCTCGACGAGAACCGGAGTCGGGGCCGAGGAGCTGATCCCCAGCTTCATGGCTCCGTCCTTGCGCATGAGCGCGACACCGACGATGCCGAGGTCGTGGCCGTTGATCCTCTTGAGCTTCCTGTACAGGCCGCGGGCACCCACGGACGCGGCCGGAATGACGATCCGCTCGAGGATCTCGTCCTCCGCGAGAACGGTCTTCTTGACACCTTTGAAGAACTCGCTGAAGGGAACCTCCCGCTCGCCCCGGGAAGAGGCGATCACCGCCCTGGCGCCCAGGCAGAGCAGGCCCGGCGCCATGTCCGAGCAGGGTGAGGCGTTGACGACATTCCCGATCACCGTGGCCCGGTTGCGGATCTGGTAGGAGGCGAGGTCATGGGCGCACTCGGTGAGGAGGGGATAGCGCTCGTGCACCTCGCGGTCGCGCAGCAGATCGTTGATCGTCGTCGCCGGCCTCAGGGTCAGGCCTTCCGTAGCGCTCCACGTGATGCCGGAATAGCCCTGGACCTTTTTCACATTGATGACCATCTCGGGCTTCATCACGCCATTGCGGATGTTGACCAACAGATCCGTACCGCCCGCGAGCAGCCTGGCCCGGCCCTTTCGCTCCGACAGCAGAGCGAGCAGCTCGGTCCGGGTGGCCGGAGCCGCGTACTTGAACTTCAGCAGCATGGTGCCTCCTCCTGGTTCGTTGGCGGCCGATGGGGAAAGCGGTACAGTCCCGATCGGACGTCATCCGATTCCCGAGAAGCGCGGGGCTTCGCGGGCAATCGATCAATCAAGGCAGTGCCGGACACGAACCATGGTGTTGTCCGGCCCTCCATCAAGGACATGGTGCGGCCCCGCCCCGGTCCGCCTGCGTGGCGAGTCCGAAGAGGAAGCCCGTCGCGATGTCGGCGCCCGAGCTGTGACCGAAGCGGCAGAGTTCGTCGAGCGCCCGAATGGCCTCGAACTCCCTCTCGTCGGCCAGGGCGGCGGCCAGGTCGGCCAGCGGCTCCGGCCAGAAGCCTTGCATCGCACAGCGCAGCAGCGATGCGCTGATGTCGGTAGTCGCGTCGAGGCTCTGCGCTGTCGCACGGGAAAGCGCCTCCGCGGGACCCGGGGCCGGCGCTCCGTCGGCGCTGCCGGCGCCGCAGCGCAGCGCCGCGAGCCAGCCGCAGAGAAAATCATCCCCCGACGGCGTGAGACCCGGCCCCCGGCCCACCAGCGAGGCGACGGCCTTCCACGGCACGAAGCTACCCGTCTGCGCGCCGAGCGGAGAACTCGAGGAGCATGACACGGCGAGCTCGGAACGCAGCCAGAGGGCAAGTTCGTGTGCGGCCGCGTGGAGTTCCGCAGCCTCGGCGCCCGGCGAATGGGTGCCATCGAGCAGCGCCTCGATGCGCAGCTCGGCTCCGATCTGCCCCTGGAACCGGGCCAGGTGCTGTGCGCAGCGGGCATGAACTCCTGACCAGGGCACGGGCAGCGGCAGCATCCGCCGTGGACGGCGGCGCGCGCGCTCCAGGCCTATCCGCACGCCGTGGTCGGGGCCGCCGAACAGGAGCTCCCCGCCGCGCAGGAGGCCGGTGCTGCCTGCCCGGAAGGGCCGGGTGGAGAAATCGCTCTCCTCCGGGAGCACCAGGGAGTGCGGGTAGCCCGCCCCGCGGGCATGGCAGAGCAGGACCAGCAGCTCCGAACCTTCGACCGCGATATTCACGGAGTTCGCAAAGGAGCTGTGCACGCGCAGCGTCGTATCCCCGCCCGGGAGAGCCCGGGCGGCCGCCGGCCCGATGGAGAGGGCGGCGAGCCGGCGATCAGTCGCGGGCGCGATAGGCATGGGCCAGGGCATCCTTGATGGCTCGCTCGACGGAGGAGCGCCCTCCGTCGATGTTCTTCCTGAGCACCGCTCGCGCATGCTCGGCATCCCGGTCGCGGAGGGCTCCGAGCAGCTCTATGTGCTCGAGGCAGGTCGTCCTCACGCGCTCCTCGTTGGTGATGTCCGCAAGTCGGACGAAGTGAATCCGGCGGTCGATGCTCTTGAGGGAATTCGCGAGAGTCTTGTTCTTGGTCAGCTTGGCAAGAGTCTCGTGAAATTCCTCGTCCGCCGCAGCCACGGATTTGGCGGTGTCGGGAAGCCGCGCATGGATGTCGGTCCAGAACTCATGAAGCTCCTTCAGTTTGCGGTCGTCGATGCCCGTGCCGCAGATCAGCTCGATCACGTAGCTCTCGAGGGCCAGCCTAACGTCGTAGAGTTCGTTGATCTCCTCGAAGTCCAGCAGCTTGACGCTGTAGCCGTGCCCCGGCTTCTTCTCGATGAGCCCGTTCTCCACCAGCATGTTGAGCGCCTCGCGCACCGGGCTGCGGCTGACATTGAACTCCTCGCAGAGCCCCTCTTCCGTGAACCGGTGCCCCGGCAGGTAGTCCCAGCGGAGGATGCTCTCCGAGAGCTTCGCGAAGATGGGCGTGCTCAGGTTGCCTTTGGCCATGGCGTCTCTCCGACGTCGCGTCAGGTTGCGCGATCCAGCGATTCGGGACCCGCCGCGCCGCGACGCGGTGCGGCGGGTCCCCGCCCGGCTCCGCCCGGAGGAGGAGCCGGCGAGCGCGTGCTCGCTAGGCTTTCTTGTCCTTGGGAACGGGCAGAATCAGGTTGAGGATGATTCCCGCGATAGCCGCGGAAGCGATGCCGGCGAACTCGAAGTTCGGGCCGAACTTGAGGATCATGCCGCCGACTCCGAAGGAGAAGATCACCGACACGATGAGGAGGTTGCGGTTCTCGGCCATGTTGACCTTGTTCTCGATGAGAGTCCGCAAGCCCACCGATGCGATCATACCGTAGAGGATGATCGTCACGCCGCCCAGAACGGGCTCGGGAATGGTCTGGATGGCCGCCCCGAACTTCTGGATGAAGCTGAGAAGGATGGCGATGACCGCCGCACCCTGGATGACACGCGCGGAGAATACGCGGGTGATGGCCAGGACGCCGATGTTCTCGCCATAGGTGGTCTCGGGCACTCCACCGAGGAAGCCCGCGACCGCGGTCGCGATGCCGTTGCCGAGCAGGACTTTGTGGAGACCGGGGTTGTGCATCAGGTCGCGCTC
>DATJQN010000325.1:0-7593 GCA_035505775.1 Rectinemataceae bacterium
CCGCCGTTCGACGAGAGAAAGGCGCCTCATCCGCCGCGTCTCAGAGTGACTTCCTGACGCTCGCCGCGACCGAACCCCGGATCTACGGCGCGACGACCCCCCTGGTGACGCGCCGGCTCCGCTCGATGTACGAGCAGCTCCGCTCCGCGGCCGCATCGCTCCGGAGGCGACGCCCGCCTCTCCCTGCGGTCTAATCCATCACCGGGAGGCTCCCGTGCCTGAATCCGTCTACGTCTCGAACGTTCGGATCGAAAGGGTGAAGGGCCCCGCCAGGCTCGCCTATCTTCCGGCTGAAGCCGAACCGGTTCGCTTCGGCGTCCACGGGGCCGTCGCCGAGCATTACGGGGTGAAGCCGGATGACTTCCCCCCGCACGCCACGACGCTCGATTACATCGTCGCCGCCGCGGGCGGGTGACTGACGGGGACATTTGGAGGTGCGCTGGAGGCGCGCCACGTTGATGCGAGCCACGGAAAGCTCTCGGCTGACGTACGCGGCGAGATCCACAGGGAGAACGGCGTCCTCGTGATCAAACGGATCCACGCCGTGTTCCATCTCAAGGCTCCCGAAGCGGTGCGGGAGATCGTGGAACGTGTTCACGGCTTCTACGCCTCGAAGTGCCCCGTCTACCAGTCGATCCATGAATCGATCGACGTGACGAGCGAGTTCGTCCTGGAACAGGGGGGTCCGAAGGGCGCCTTTCCTTCGAAGGCGTGAAGCACGGATCCCTCCAGGAGGTCGCCGAGCGTGAGGTCGTGATACTCGGCGAGCCTTTTCAGGACCTTCAGGATCCGCTTTCCCGCCGGGCCCTCTCGATCGCCGCGATGTCGATCTTCCTCATCGGCATCATCGCCTCGAACACACGCTTCGCCTCGGCGCCGCCCGCCGCAAGCCCATCGGTCAGCGCGCGCGGCGTGATCTGCCAGGAGAGCCCCCAGCGATCCTTGCACCAGCCGCACTGGCTCTCCTGCCCGCCGTTGCCGACGATCGCACTCCAGTAGCGATCGGTCTCTTCCTGGTCGTCGGTGGCGACCTGGAAGGAAAAGGCCTCGCTATGCCTGAACGTCGGTCCGCCGTTGATGCCGAGGCAGGGGGTGCCGAGAACCGTGAACTCAACCGTCAGAACGTTGTCGGCCTTGCCTCCGGGGTAGTCGCCAGGCGCCTTGCGGACGGCAGTCACTTCGCTGTCGGGGAAGGTGGCGGCGTAGAAGCGCGCCGCTTCGAGCGCGTCCTTGTCGAACCAGAGGCAGATCGTGTTCTTGGGCTTCATGCTCGAGCGCTCCTTTTGACGGGGTTTCTGTTAACCGAGAACCCATTTCGAGCTCGCGGGCGAGAAGAGTTGATCGTGCCGCCGACACTGGCCTGCTCGGGTTTGGAGAAGGGTCGCCCGATTAGGACACCCTTCACTCACCCGGGCGTGCTTCGCCAAAACGACGGGACACCGGCTTCGTCTCGCCCGTGAGCCATGCATGAGCGTCGGCCTCGGAGACGAACAGCTTGACGAAGCCGCCTCTGTTGAGGATGACCGTCTCGCCGAACTGGTTCGATTCGTAGGTGTGTTCCTTGGGATCCACGTAGGCGATACGTTTACCGACGAACAGGCGGGCGACGACCTCGCTGATCTCGAAATGTTCGGTTGTGCTCAGTTGGCCGACGACCGTATCGACGATGAGGAACCGGGAAATGAGCTCTTCGGCGGCCAGCCGAGCGAGCTCCTGCCAGAAGCGAATGGCCTCGGCGAAGGCCTCCTCGCCCTCCATGCGCACGAGGAGATAGTCAGGGGTTCTCTCGTAGCTGATGCGATACGGCATGACGACTTCCGTGACGATATCAAGTTCGGCGGCGAGCGCCAGCGGCCCTGGGAATTGATTTCAGCCAGGATCGCACGCCGGCGTGGGCACGATTCAGGGCCGCACGCGGTCGATGAGGACGATGTCGGAGTTCTCGCGGAAACGGTCGAAGAGGATTTGCTTGCCGTCGGGTGAGACGTCGAAGCTCCTGATGTCGGATCCGGGGCGAAGGTTCGTGAGTACCCGCCGCTTCCCGGTCGCGAGATCCAGCAGCCAGAAGTCCTGATGCCGAAAGTCACCCTGAATCAGCGCCAGAGCCTGGCCATCCGGCAGGAACCGGTAGCGATTCCCTCCGGCCGCGACTGTGATGCGCGGCAGCATCGAGTTGTCCGTCGGTATTCTCCCACCATGATCGGCCTGATTCGACTCCTCCTCGGGTCGTTCGTCGCTTCCTTCCGCGCGGGCCGAGGTCCGGGAGTCGAGCCTCCGCCTCCAGCTGCACGGGAGCGCGTCGGAGGAGGTCTTCGAAAAGAATCAAAGCGCCGGAAGGGGTACTCTCCGACGCCTTGAGCCAGTGAAGTGGCTCCCCGGGTGGATGGCTCAGAGCGCGGTGGTCCGGGACCATAGGCGGCCGGAGATCGGAAAACGCCGGGCGAACCGGCTCGTTCCAACCGTTCGGGGATTAGGTACTTTCCGCTCTTTTCTTGACTCGAACCCTTGCCGGCGGAACCCTACCCCCCCTATCCCTTGACTAAGGAAATCCAATGCAGCCGGGCACCCGCCTCGGCCCCTACGAGATCGTGTCCCCGCTCGGCGCGGGCGGGATGGGAGAGGTCTACCGGGCCAAGGACACGCGGCTGGACCGGGAGGTCGCCCTGAAGGTGATCCACCCGCAGCTCGCGGCGGACGCCGACCGTCTCGCGCGATTCGAGCAGGAGGCGAAAGCGGCGGCCCGGCTCGATCACCCGAACATCCTCGTCGTCCACGACGTCGGGACGCACGAGGGGAGCCCTTACATCGTCTCGGAGCTTCTGGAAGGGGAATCGCTCCGGGCGCTGCTCGGGTCTCCGCTCCCGCCGAGACAAGCCGTCGGCTTCGCACTTGAGGTCGCCCACGGCCTTTCGGCCGCGCATGAGAAGGGGATCGTCCACCGGGACCTGAAGCCGGAGAATGTCTTCGTCCGGAAGGACGGACGGATCAAGATCCTCGATTTCGGCGTCGCGAAGCTGACGCAGCCCTCCTCCGGCGCGCTCGACACGCAAGCGACGACGGCGGCCGCGACGGAGCCGGGTGTCGTCCTCGGGACGGTGGGCTACATGTCGCCCGAGCAGGTACAGGGAAGGCCGCTGGACGCGAGAAGCGACCTCTTCTCGCTCGGCGTCGTTCTCTACGAGATGCTCTCGGGGAAGCAGCCCTTCCACCGGGGGACGGCGCCCGAGACGCTGACGGCGATTCTCCGGGAGGAGCCGCCCGACCTTGCCGAGACGAACAAGAACATCTCTCCGGAGTTGGAACGGATCGTCCGTCGGTGTCTGGAAAAGGACCCGGGACAGCGCTACCCGTCGGCCGGAGAAGTCGTCCGCTACCTCGCGGAGGCCTCGGAGCAGCTGGGGATGAAGCCGGTCGCCCCGATGTCGGCGGCGGGGGTCTTCCTGCACCGGCACCGCGCGGGCGTGGCGGCCACGGCCCTGCTCGTCGCGATTGCGGCCGGGGCCGGCTGGTGGTGGAAGACGAGAAGCGGGCCGGGCGCCGTCGGAATGCGGCTGGCCGTCCTGCCGTTTGAGAACCTGACCGGCGACCCCGAGCAGGCCTACCTCGCGGACGGGATCCACGAGTCGCTGATCACGGACCTCGCCCGGCTCAGCGGTTTTTCCCGCGTCATCGCCCGTGCTTCCGTGATGGCGTATGCGAAGACGACGAAGCGGCTTGCGGAAGTTGGGAAAGAGCTGGGGGTCGACACGCTTGTCACGGGCTCGGTCATGCGGGCGGCGCCGAAGCTCAAGGTCACGGCGCACCTGATCAGGGCGGGGACGGAGGAGCACCTCTGGTCGGAGAGCTATGAGCGGGAGCCCCGAGACATCCTTTCCCTCCAGAACGAGATCGTCCGGTCGATCGCGCTGAAAGCGAAGCTGACCCTCACTCCGGCCGAGCAGACGCGGCTGGCCGCCGCCCGTCCCGTCTCCCCCGAGGCGTACGAGGCCTATCTCAAAGGGAAGTTCCAGCTCAACAAGATGACCCCCGAAGGGTTCGAGAAAGCCCTCGCCTACCTGAATCAGGCGGCGGAGATGGATCCGGCGAACCCGCTGCCTCAGGCCGCACTGGCGCTCGCATATGCCCGGATGGGACACGAGCGATTCCCGGACTTTTTTGCCCGTGCACGCACGGCCGCAGCCAAGGCAGAGAGTCTGGGCGGCGAGCCGCCGGCGGAGATGTACCAAGCCCTCGGTATGACGAAGCTCTACTCGGATTGGGACTACTCGGCCGCCGCGAAGGATTTCCGGCGCGCGATGGAGTTGAACCCGAGCCTTGGCGATCCGCACCGGGACTACTCGTGGTACCTCCATCTCATCGGACACCGCACGGAGGCTCTTGCGGAGATGAAGCGGGCGCAGGAGCTGGAGCCGCTCACGCCCCTCTTCTTCGCGGACCGCGGCTGGCAGCTCTGGTGGGACGGGAAATACGACGAGGCGCTGGCAGAAGCCCGGAAGTCACTCGATCTGGATCCGAAGTTCCCCGAGGGACGCGCCGTCGTCGGCTACGTTCTCGCGGAGAAGGGGCAGTTCGACGAGGCGATTGCAGAGCACCGGAAGACGGGCGAGGACGATCCGGACTGGCGCTGGTGCCTCACCCGGACGTACGCCCAGGCTGGCCGAAAAGACGAGGCACGGAAGGCGCTGGCGAAGTTCCTCGGTGAGAAACCCGAAGCCACCGGTGCCTGGGCGGGGTGGTTCCTCGCGGAAACGTACGCGGCTCTGGGAGAGAACGACGAGGCCATCCGCTGGCTCGAGGAGTGCTACAAGAAGCGCCAGAGCTTCCTGCCGTGGATCGATCAGAACCCGGCGTTCGCGCCTCTCCGGTCAGACCCGCGTTTCCAGGACCTCGTCCGCCGGGTGAAGGCTCCTCATGGCTGACGCGAGTGGAGCCCTTCTGAATTTCGATTTAGGTTCGAGAAACCGACCGCTTTCCTGACCGATCCCCGGGTGGATGGCTCAGAGCGCGGTGGTCCGGGATCACCGGGCGCTGGAGATCGGGCGGCGGCGGGCGAACCGGTTGATCCTAACCACAACCGGCTGAGACACGGCCAATTTCGACGGTGTCTCCCGGCACTCTCGAACCCGCTGGCCCGGTGAGACGTCTCCCCGGATAGAATCTCATTCGCCTCCCATGACTCTCGCCCCTGGCACACGCCTCGGTACCTACGAGGTTCTCTCGCCCCTCGGGGCGGGTGGGATGGGCGAGGTCTACCGGGCGAGAGACTCCAAGCTCAAGCGCGACGTCGCGATCAAGGTCTTGCCTGAGTCGCTGGCAGCGAACCCCGAGGCACTAGCGAGATTCGAGCGTGAGGCGCTAGCAGTCGCAGCTCTCTCCCACCCGAATATCCTCTCGATCTTCGACTTCGGGGCGCAGGACGGCGTTTCCTATGCGGTGATGGAGCTTCTGGAAGGCGAGACCCTGCGCGAGAGGCTCGACGCGGGCTTGATCCCGCAGAAACAGGTAGTGGACTACGCACTCCAGGCCGCCAGGGGCCTCGCCGCCGCCCACGAAAAGGGCATCGTCCACCGCGACCTCAAGCCGGAGAACCTCTTCATCACCAGAGATGGCCACCTGAAGATCCTCGACTTCGGCCTCGCTAAGAGGACCGAGAAGGCCGAGAAGGGCACAGAGACGAGTGCACCGACCGATTTGAAGCAAACGGGGCCTGGCGTCGTGATGGGGACGATGGGGTACATGTCGCCCGAGCAGGTTCGCGGGCTCCCGCTGGACCACCGCTCGGACATCTTCTCGTTCGGCGCGGTTCTCTACGAGATGCTCTCAGGCAAGCAAGCGTTCAAGAGGGACACGGCGAGCGACACGATAGCAGCCATCATGCGGGACGAGCCGCCGAACCTCTCGGACTCCGGGCGAGCGATCTCTCCCGCACTCGACCACGTTGTGCAGCTTTGTCTCGAGAAGGACCAGGACAACCGGTTGCAGACGGCCAGAGAAATCGCCCTCGTACTCTCGAAGGCCTCCTTGGTCATGGGGACCGGTGACATTCGCCTCGTCGCGCCGCCGGCCGCGCCACCGAGTGCTAAGAGGAAGGTCCACGCCGCCGTCACGGCTCTCGTGGTGCTCGCGGCGGGCGGCCTGTTCCTCCTGTGGCGGACATACCGGGGCGGGGCCGAAGGTGGTGGAGTCAAGCGTCTGGCCGTGCTGCCGTTCACGGACATGAGCGCGGACAAGAACCAGGAGTACTTCTCGGACGGCCTCACGGAGGAGCTGCTCAATGTCTTGGCGTTGAATCCGAAACTGCGGGTGACGTCGCGCACCTCCGCGTTCTCCTTCAAGGGAAAGAACGTCGACATCAGGACGATCGCCAGGAAGCTGAACGTAGCGTACGTCGTGGAAGGAAGCGTGCGGAGAGCGGCAGATGATCTGCGGATCAAGGCAGAGCTGATCGACGTCACGACCGACTCTCCCCTCTGGACCCAGACCTATGACCGGAAGATGGACAACATCTTCGCCGTCCAGGACGAGATCGCATCATCGGTCGCGGGAGCGTTGAAATCGACGCTCGAGGGAGGCCGGCCCCCGGCAACCCGGCAGGTGAATACCGAAGCGTACAACGCCTACCTTCAGGGGAACTTCTTCTTCAATCGAAAGAGCAAGGAAGATCTTGAGAAGGCGTGCGACTACTACGAGCGGGCGTTGCGAATCGACCCCCAGTATGCGCGCGCCTGGGCCGGGCTTTCTGCCGCTAACATGGAGCAGGCGAATCGGGGCTACGTTCCGGTGGACGAAGGCTTCGGAAAGGCCCGGAAGGAGGTGGAGAAGGCACTCGAGCTAGATCCGAATCTGGCGGCGGCATATCTGTTCCGGAGCGGAATTAGGATCGTCTACGATTGGGATTGGAACGGTGCGGACTCGGACTGCCGACGAGCCCTGGAGCTGGAGCCCGGAAATGCATCCGTGCTCCGAGGCGCCGCAAGGCTGGCTGCAACGCTTGGCCGTTTCGACCAAGCGATCGGTCTCGAGCGGCGAGCGCTCGAGCTTGATCCACTGCCGACCGCGGCCCACTTCAACCTTGGTCTTCACTTCCTCTATGCCGGCCGATGGCAAGAGGCTGAGTCGTCATTCCGGAAGGCTTTGGAGTTGAACCCGCAGGACCCGAATGCGCATTGTTCTCTGGGCCGCAGCTACCTAGGGCGGTCGAGACCGGAGGAAGCGCTCGCCGAAATGCTGAAAGAGCGGGAGCCGGCCTACCGCGGGTACGGCCTGGCGCTCGCCTATTACGCCGCGGGGAAGAAGAAGGAAGCGGACTCCGAACTGGCGGACTATATCGAGAAGTTCCACAAGGAATGGGCCTTCCAGATCGCGGAGATCTATGCCTACAGGAGTGAGACGGACAAAGCCTTCGAGTGGCTCGAGCGCGCCTACACACAACGGGACGGCGGACTCTCCGAAATAAAAGGCGAGCCGGATCTCCGCGGCATCAAACGCGATCCGCGCTGGCCGGCGTTCCTGAAGAAGATGAAGCTCCCACCCGATTGAGGTACCCACGCCCGATACCGGTCCGACGGACCTTGCAGGGCGTGTAGGGGCGTA
>DATJQN010000326.1:0-8424 GCA_035505775.1 Rectinemataceae bacterium
GCTCCCCACGGTAACGGATCCGACACTGTGATCTCATCAATCACCGTAAACGACATTGCCGCCACAAGTGGCCAAAAGACCGTATCGGGCACCGTCGAGGTGGACAGGAATGTCACCTTAACCAACGGAACCAGCGTCCACACAGCGACTGTTCACCAGGTTCAGTACGGGGTGTCGGCGAGCGACGGATCGATCCAGAAAGGCGGCACCGCGACCACGACCTGTTCGATTCAGATCAACGGCGGGACTACGTTTACACGAACCTATTCGTGGGTCTTTGAGGGCAACGGCAGCGCAGTGCTGACGACCGAGCGCGGCACGACCGTGACTGTCACCGTGGAATGATCAGGCTGGGACCGGGAGTCGTCGCGGCGTCGGCTGCACCAGCCTGATCGCCGGTCTCCGTTCGCGGCTTCTCTCTCTGAACCGTCCGCTCAGGTCCTGTCGTCGTCCGCGACGGAGGCGAGGGTCGGCGACTGGAAGGTGATCGTGCAGCTGGTTCCCGTTCCGCTCTCGTATTCCGCGCGCCCGCCCAGCTGGCGGGCCAGCTGGTGGATCAGCACCAGGCCGAGGCTGTCCGACCTGTCGGGCTCGAGTCCGGGGGGGAGGCCGCCACCGTCGTCGGATATCCGGAGACGGCAGCGACCACCCTCGGCTGTGAGGCACACGGTGATCGATCCCGCACTGCCGGAGGGAAAGCCATGCTTCAGCGAATTGCTGATGAGCTCGTTGACGATCAGGGCGAGCGGCACCGCACTGTTCATGGGCAGCACGAGGGTGTCGGCGCTGACGCTCAGGCCGATACGGGGGGAGGTTGCGAGGGACACGAAGACGCGCTCGGCGAGGGTCTTGAGGAAGCGCCCGAAGTCCAGGCTGGCCAGACTCTCCGATCCGTAGAGCTCTTCGTGGAGCAACGCAAGCGAATCGATGCGCCGATAGCTGGCCTCGAAGGCCTGGGCCGCTTTGGGGTCCTCGATCCCGTCCGAGCCGAGGCGGATGAGCGAGGCGACCGTGGCGAGATTGTTCTTGACCCTGTGGTGGACTTCCTTGACGAGGAGCTCGCGTTCGGCCACCGTGCGGGCCAGCTCCTCCTGGGCGCGAGTCAACTCGGTAACGTCCAGGATGATGTATCCGAGGAGGCGCTGACCGGCGGATGTCCTGATGGGGAACTTGGTGATCCTGAAGTGCCGAGGTATGCCACTCCTGTCCGGGAGCGTGATGAAGACCTCGAGCGTGGCTCCTCCGAGAGCCCTCCTGTCCTCCTCGTCGATGTCCGCCACCGCAGGGTCTCCGGGATAGATGTCGGAGGCTCGCCGTCCGAGCCATCGGTCTTCGCCGAAAAGCTCCTTGAGGTACCGATTGACGTAGACATACAGAAGGCTCTCGTCCTTTATGACGAAGCCCGCCGGAATCGTGTTCATGAATGCGTCGAAGATGGCCCCGCGACCGTCGAAATCCGAGGCCGAGAAAATGCCGAGCGCCGACTCCAGGGCGAGCCGGGGAAGGTCGAAGTTCGAACAACCGTTCATCTGTTTTGTCCTGACGATGATCGCAGCTGAAGCAGTCCTTGCCGGCGCGTTCGCTCCCGACGATCACCCATGATAAACCCGTTCACGTCTCTGTCAACTGCGAATGTCAGGCGTGGCCGCCCTGGTCAGCTGGTGCCGGCGCCCTGCCGGTCCATGCCGCCTTCCCTTGAGCCGGCTTTCCTGCCATTATCGGGAGGCAATGATCGAACGAGTCGGTGACGGACAGCTGTACCGGATAGCGAGCGAAGGGGTCGGCTATGTTCTGGGCATCTCGCACGGCCTGCCGCTCCACTATTGGTGGGGCGAGGACTTCGCCCCCTCTGCGGAGACGGTCCTTTCTCCCCCCTCCTCGCCGCCCCCCTACAGCGTCGTGGAAGACCCCGCTGATCCCCACTGGTCCGCGGCACGCGCGGCATTGGAGTACCCCGGGCTGCTTGCCGGCGATCCGCGCGGCTCGGCCTTGATTGGAACGTCCTCCGCGGGCCCGATCTTCTGTCCACGGTTCATCCAGGCGCGTGTATACGCGGGCCGGCCCGGGCTCGACGGACTGCCGCATGCCCGCGCGAGCGAAGCGGACAGCTCGACGCTCGAACTCTGCCTGCGTGACCTTCCGTCGAACCTCCTCCTCATGCTCTCCTACACCTCCTTCGATGGTTCTCCGGTGATCGCGCGAAACGTGCGCGTGGTGAACGAAGGCGACTCCCCCCTGGTTCTGTCGCGCATCGCGACCTCTTCGGTGGATCTACCGCGTGGAACGGCCATGGACTTCATCTCCCTCGGTGGAGCCTGGGCCCGCGAGCGCGGACTCGACAGGAGACGCATCGGGCCGGGCACCACCGCACTGGGCTCGAAGATCGGCATCTCGAGCCATCGGTTCAGCCCCGCTGCGGTGCTCCTCACCCCCGAGACCTGCGAGGACTGGGGCCCTGCCTGGGGGGCGACTCTCGTGTACAGCGGGAACTGGACCATGTCCGTAGAGCGTGATGATACCGACGGTCTTCGCTGGATGATGGGTGTCGGTGCCGAGTCATTCTCATGGCACCTCGAGCCGGGCGAGAGCTTCTGCTGCCCCGAGGCCCTGCTTGCATTTTCCACGGAGGGACTCAACGGCCTGTCGCGCCGCTGGCACGATTTCGTGCATGACCGCATCCTGCCCCCCGCCTGGAGGCGAAGGCCCCGCCCGGTGCTCCTGAACAGCTGGGAGGCGGCCTACTTCGACGTCGACGAGACGCGGATCCTCAGCATTGCCGAGGGAGCAGCCGATCTGGGCGCCGAGCTCTTCGTGCTCGATGACGGCTGGTTCGCCGGTCGGCAGGACGACTCGTCGAGTCTCGGAGACTGGGTGGCCGATCCCGGAAAGCTGCCGGGCGGACTGGAGCGACTGTCCGCTGCGCTCCGTGAGCGCGGACTCGCCTTTGGAATATGGCTGGAACCCGAGGCAGTATCGCCGGACTCCGATCTGTACCGCAGCCATCCGGACTGGTGCCTCCATCTTCCCGGCCGACCCCGGGCCGAGGGCAGGAACCAACTCGTGCTGGATCTCGGCAGGGAGGAGGTCCGTGAGGAACTGGCAGGCCGGGTGATCGAGGCCGTGCAGCGCAGCGGCGCGCAGTATGTGAAGTGGGACATGAACCGACACCTGGGTATCGCGCTGTCGGCAACCTCCTCCGTGGAGCGTCAGGGCGAGGTCGCCCATCGCTTCATGCTCGGCGCCTACGATCTGATGGCCCGGGTGACCGGAGCTCTTCCCGACGTCCTGTTCGAGGGCTGCGCCGGCGGCGGCGGCAGAATGGACTTCGGCCTCCTCTACTTCATGCCCCAGTACTGGGCCAGCGACGACACCGACCCGGTCGCCCGCGCGGCGATCCAGCTGGGTACGAGTCTCTTCTTCCCGCCCTTCGTGACCGGGGCCCATGTCTCGGCGAGCCCGAACCACCAGACCGGGCGGAGCTCGCCGCTCTCGATGCGTCTGGCCGTGGCCATGGGCGGCGTTCTGGGCGTGGAGCTCGATCCCGCGCGCCTGAGCGCCGAGGAAACCCGGGAACTTCGCGAGGGTATCGCATTCTACAAGTCCCGGAGGGAGCTGCTCCAATTCGGCACTTTCTATCGCCTTCAGTCGCTCCCCGCGGCAGGTCCCTGGAGTCCCCTCGCCCCCGCGGATGTCGCCTGGATGTCCGTCGGCCCCGATCGGCGGCGCGCGGTCGTGACCTGGCTTCGACTCCTTCCCGTTGCGAACCCGGGCCCCGTGCGCCTCCGCCTTGCCGGTCTGCTTCCCGAACTCCGCTACGAGCTCCGCAGGGCCGGTACGCGCGTCTCCGAGGCTTCAGGAAGGGAGCTGTGCACGCGGGGTCTGGAGTTCCAGCCGACCGCCGGAGAGGGCTGCAGCCTCATCACCGAGCTCGCGGCGGTGGAACGGGAAGGGGACTGAGAGCGCAGGCGCCTCTCGCGGCAGCCCGGCCTCATGCGGTCCTGTGGGGATTCTGCCGGAGTCGGATTCAGTCGTGGTCCGAGGGGCCCTGCGAGATCACAGTCGTGGCATGCGTATCCGACCAGAGATAGTCGAGCGGGTCCACATACTGCGAGCCGATGATGACCTCGTAGTGGACATGCGGGCCGGTGGCCACGCCGGTCATGCCGATGAGGCCAATGACCTGACCCTGTTTGACCTTCTGACCGGTGTAGACGAGTATGCGTTCCATGTGCCCGTAGCGGGTGTAGTACCCGTGGGCATGCATGATGAACACGCAGCGCCCGTAACCGCCGTCGACACCGGCGAACACAACGACGCCGTCGCCCGTGGCCACGATGGGATCGCCCGAGCGGTAGGTCGATGCGTCAATTCCCGTGTGGAAGTACATCTCGCCGGTGAAGGGGTTCGGTTCGGGCCCAAAGGGGAACGACATATGCCCGGCGCCGTCCTTGATCGGCCAGACCGCAGGCACCGTCTCCTTGATCTGATCCATCTGCTGGATGGCCTTGCCGTATTCCTCCATGGGACCGGTGGCAGCATCGAGCGACGCGCTGGCGGCTTCGATCTCCTGGAGCGCCGTGGGCCGCTTGGCGAACAGCGCCCGGGGCGCGAAGGGGAATCCCGTCGCACCGCTGAGGGAGGCCGCCCCCGTCCGCCCGAGCGCGGCGTTCTCCGAATCGAGGGCCGCCTTGAAGCCTCGATAGGCCTTGTCGAAGAGACTTATCTGATCCTGAAGCTGGTCGCGTTCGGTCTTCACCGCCGAGAAGGCACTGTCTGAGACGGAGAGCTTTCGGGTGATGCTGCCTGCGCTCAGCAGAAAGTAGGCCGCCCCGCCGAGCATACCAGCCACGAGCGTTCCGGCGAGGACGAGACCGTAGAGGGGTATGCGAAGGCCGCGGGAAGGGCGCTCGGTATGCGGCACGAGGAGAATGGTGATTTCCTGGGTCGAAGCGCGGAAGAAGCGGGCGATGCGCGAGCCTGCGGCCCGGGCGGACACGCCGGCGTGGGCCGCCATCCAGCGCCATGCGTCATTTTCTCGTTTTTTAAGGCTTCTCAGCAGCGAAGGCATTGGCTGGCCTCACCATTGGGCTATAAAAACGCCGGGGCGACCGGCGAGCCGGACGTCCCAACGGAGCATTGTGTCCACTCTGGCCTCCGAATGTCTAGCCCGTGCCGGGCGGGAGAGCGGACCCGGTGAAGGGCCCCGGGCCGGCCCTTCCCCTCGAGTGGGCCGCCGGCGAGCCGCGCCCGCCGGCGATTTCATGCGGGAGCCGGGGATTCTACACGGTCCACTGCAGCTCGGAATCGTTGGCGCAGCGCCACCAGACGTTGTATTTGCCCTCAAGCTCCTCGAGTGCGGGGAAGGGATACTCGAGCACCTTGTTGCGGTCTCCGATGTAGATTCCACCCTTTATACATCGGAAAATTATGCCCTGGCGCGGAAGCCGATCGACAGTCTTGATCGGTTTCTTCTCGATCTCGCCGAGGCAGGTCCTGATGTGGCCGAGGTTCTTGTACGGCAGGTTGTGGCCCTTGCCCTTGACGGGGTCCTCGGCCAGGTCGGCAAGGTCGAGCTCGACCATGCAGATCCGCGGCACGTAAATGGGTTTGGCCGGGTCCGTGATGAAGCGGCAGAAATCCACCGGGCCGAGGGAGCTGGCGATCAGCGGATTCACCGGCGCGATCTCGCGATAGAGATGATGCTTCTGGTCCTTGGTCTGATGGGCGACTCCCTGCTTGAGTTCCAGGGCCCTTCCATGCGCCGTGATCAGCCAGAGGCTTTCGATGGCCTCAAGCGGGACGTGCTCCAGCACGCGGTAGATGCCGAGATAGACGGAATGCTTGGGCCGACCGTCATCATGGGGCACGCAGCGTTCCTTGATGTCGCTGAGCTTGAAATAGTCGCTCGCGAAGTCCTGCTTGAGGGTGAAGAACATCGCCTGTCCGCTGGTTTGCTTCAGGGTCCCGGTAGCCATATAGGCCCCGAATTCCTCGGGGGCCAGCATGGAGGCCACAAGCGCCTCGGGCTCCAGGGACAAGTACAAGTACGATTCCATTGGAGGCTCCTTTCTGCGACGTGATGCCCCCATTATAGCCCAGGTTCGCGAAAATCGAAGCAGGGATAGTACGGGCCGCTGCGACCATTGGAAGTCGCCCGCACGGGACGCCGGAGGGTCGTGGCAGCCCGGCTCCACCCCGCCTACTCGCTCACGAGCGGGGGCGCCCGGAAGTTGCTCTTGAACCAGCCGAAGAGGGCGGCCGCGCGGTTCTTGAAGGATTCGCCCAGCCGGGACCGGAGAAAACCGGGCGCATTGGCACCACTCTCCACATAAAAGATGATGCCATCGCTCGCCGGGATGACCAATAGCCGCATCACCAGCTGCCCGGGCGAGAAGACCGGGATGATGCCGTAGGACATGCGCGTTTCGTTGGTCGTTTCGACGAGAATGGCGTCGCCGAGGGCCCGGAAACGGTACTTGTAGACGTTCGTGCCGAAGCGCTGGTCCTGCAGCAGGGCGTAGAGCTCCTCGGAGGCAGGCACCGAGGAGGGCCCCGGCGGCGCCTCGTCGGCAAGGCGCTCGCGGCCATCGGGTCCGGAGACGCGGGAGGCGTCGACGTAGAGCACGTCCATTTTCTTGTCGCTGTGCGAGTAGTATTCAATCCCCCGCAGGGTGCTGATACGTCGCATCAGCCCGAAGAGCGTCGCGTATTCGAGCCGCCGGGCCTCGTCGCCCGCGGCCGCGGGGCGGGGATAGAGGAATAGCGCCTCGACAAGGACCTTGGGCTTCTCAGCGGCGAGGGCGGCCCGGATGGCCTGCGCCGAGGGCAGTCGCGGCAGGAGGCTGGGCAATCCATCGTTGTCCACGGCACTGGCAGAGCCCTGTGCCGCGATGTCGCCGAGGGCGGCATCGTCAAGCAGGGCCGAGGCCGGAGAACTCTGTGCCGAAGCCATAAGTATGCAGAGCGAGAAGAGGGTCGCGACGAGGGCGCAGCGACCCCGGTTCTGTGGAGCTGGCATGATGTCTCCAGTATATCCTGCCCGGCCCGCTCGCGTCCCGCTGTCCTCCGGAGGATGCAAGGGGGCTTCATTGGAGTAATTTAATACTATACAGAGATTTATAGCTGCGTTGTCCCGGATTGCCCCTTGGAATGTCCACCTGGTGTCGATAGATTGATATCGACATGCGAATCGCCGCCCTGTGTCATCGCGCCCGAGGCCTCACGCTGCTGCTCTTCCTCCTGGCGGTGGCCGCCGAGACTCGCGGCGCCGGATCTGCAGTCCCGCCGCTTCTGAGCAGACCGGGGACGAAGGGGGTCATCCTCGGCCCTCCCGCGCTCGCCAGCTTCGACCCGGCGGCAGCGCCGCAGCGGGACCCGAGCCTCTGGCCGAGAGGTTACTATTCGGGAGACCCCCTTCCGCCGAAGACCATATTCCTCACCTTCGACGACGGTCCCTGGGCCTTCACGGGCGACATCGTGGACATCCTCCACGAAGAGGGAGTCCGGGCAACCTTCTTCATGAATTCCTTCGACAAGGACAACCCCTTCCATGCCGACACGGGCAGCAATCTGCTGTTCCGCTTCACGGATGTCCTGAAGAGGATGGTGGCGGACGGCAACGTGATCGGTAACCATACCTACTCTCACCAGGACCTGGCCCGCCTGAGCGACAAGCAGGTCGTCTTCCAGCTTTCGACCCTTCAACGGCAACTCACGGAAGTGCTGGGCGACCAGACTCCGCCGATCCGGCTCATCCGTCCACCCTTCGGCTCGCCCTGGCTGGGCAGCTGGAATACCGCCGTGCAGCGGCGCCGGGTCACCAGGCTCCTTTCTCCGCACGGACTGGTCATGATGTGGACCACGGGCTGGGACTCGAGCGACAGCGCCGACTGGGCCCCCGGGGAATGGCTGGACACGGCGAGTTTGCGTTACCATCCGGGCGGCCCGCGCTATGTCGACAAGATGACCAGGGAACTCGCCCGGATCCTCCGCCATGCCGATGGGCTCTCGAGCGGCATAATACTCATGCACGACACGCATCCGACCTCGCGGGACATCCTGAAGCCGCTGATCGAAGAGCTCAAGCGCCGCGGTTATCGCTTTGCCACACTCGAGGACTACTGCCGCTGGCGCTGGGGCCCGCAGGTCTTCGACGGCTTGGAACCCTGGCCCTCGGTTTCGCGTGGATCGGGGAGCCCGTCGGTTGCAGCGCCTCCAGCAGCGGCTGCGGCGCCCGCTGCTGCGGCCGCCGCGCACGAGCCGGCTGTTCCCAGCCCAGCCCCGACCCCCGCTTCCGCCCCGACCCCCGCTGCGGACGAGAGCGTGGAATCACCACCCCAGCCCGCCGCAGCACAGCCGGCACAGGGGTCGAAGCCTCAATCCGAGTGAATCTATTATCAATTTCGCCATATCGATAATTTTAGC
>DATJQN010000327.1:0-4449 GCA_035505775.1 Rectinemataceae bacterium
TGAGCTGCCGCCCAAGGAAGCGATACCAGCTCTTGCTCCCCTCGTGAAGGACGGCGCCCGGCCGGAAGCTCTGGAGCCGGGACATCTGCAGGAAGAAATCTCTTTCCTCGGCATCGGAGGACAACAGCCAGCGGCGCGTCCGTGACAGCACGTAGCCGAGGGACAGGATCCCCCGCCGTCGTTCCGTACTGCGGATGAGCCGGGCAAAGGCTTCGGCGGGAGTTGCTTCCTCGCCGAGCCGCATCCACAGCGCCATTGCCGCCGCGAAGATGTCCAGGTCGGACTTCGCGGGGAACAGACGGTCCACCGCCTCCTTGCGGATCAGGGCTCGCATGGTGTCGTAGAGGAGCCGAAGGCTCGTCCCCCTCCGCTCGGTGTCGTCCGGGGAGCCGCCGATCGTCGCCAGAAGCGCCCGCAGGACAGCCCAGGAGCGGGGCTGCGCGTCTCCAAGCAGCTCTTCAGGAACGTGGTCGAAGATCCGGGTCTCCCGCTGGAGCTGGAGCTTGGCGGCGAACATGGGGATCTTGCCGCGGCTCATGGCGGCGGGCAGCCTCACAGGGCTGCGCAAGCGCGTCACATCCGCGTCGATGAACTCGATGCCGTGCGTTTTCGCCACGGAGACACGGTGGTTGCCGTCCCGCACGAAGTATGCCCCCCCGAACTCACAGACCCGGATCGCCTCGGCGATCCGGCCCGCCAGGAACAGGTCGCGTACCTTCGTCCAGCGTACCTCCAGAAACGTCTCCAGGGGCAGAAAGGAACGGGAGAAGTCCTTCGAGCGGCCCTCGCTCCCGACGATGTCTGCCACGGCGATCGACTGCACGCCTAGCCAGGACTCCCCCTCGGGTTTCGCGATCCGAACGATCTCTTCGAGAGAGAGCAGTCTCCCGTCGCGCCGGCCGAGCTGTGGCACCCCGAAGAGGAACGCTTCACGGCGTCCCGCCCGAAGGACGTCATCGAAAGGTCGTTCGCCGATACGCGTGGTGCCTCCCGTCTCCCGCCGTGCGGTGCACGTCCGCCGCCAGGAACTCGTAGTCGAAATGAGAATAGCCGCCGAATGCGGTTTCGTCAGCCTTGACCGGGTTGCCGACGGGGCTACCTCCCGGCCCGAGGCCGCCGCTTGCGCCGCAGCTCCACAAGCCTCTTGCGAGCTTCTTCCAGGAAAAAGATCACCACCGCCATGCCAAAGAGCAGAAGCCAGTCTGGCAAGCCCAGCGGGGTTGTCGTGAACAGACCTTGAAGAAAAGGGACGTACATCAGAGCGGCGGTAAAGAGCAGCTCGAACGCGATCCCGACAAGGATCAGCGTGTTGGAGAAGAATCCCAGGCGAAAGGCGGACAGTCGCTCGCTGCGGCAGGAAAAGATGTTGGCGATCTGCATGACCACGATGCCCACGAACACCATGGTTGTGGCCTTGATGTGCAGGGGATTCGTGAATGCCGTCTCAATCGGCTCCAACGGCATGCCCAACCGCCAGCCCCCCTGGAGAAGCACGACGAAGTACCCAATCAAGACCGCCGCGGTATTGAGGAGTCCAAGGTAGACGTAGCCCCGAAAGAGGAGAAGCTTGTCAACGATCCCCCGCCTGCGGTCGCGGGGGGGCTGATCCATGACACCAGGTTCAGGCTTCTCCACGCCGAGAGCCAGAGCGGGCAGGGTTTCGGTTCCTAGATCGATTGCCAGGATCTGTAGGGCGGTGATCGGTGCTGGAATCTTCAGTAGCACGTAGAGGATGAACGGCACCGCCTCGGGGACCAGATGCGCGAAGATGTAGGTTATGAACTTCTTGATATTGGCAAAAACGGCCCGACCTTCCTCGATCGCGTGGACGATGCTCGCGAAGTTGTCGTCGGTGAGGATCATCTCCGAGGATTCCCGCGCGACATCGGTGCCGCGCAGGCCCATGGCGATCCCGATGTCCGCCTTCTTCAGGGCAGGCGCGTCATTCACTCCATCCCCGGTAACCGCTACGATATTGCCCATTTCCTTGAACGCCGTGACCACGCGCAGCTTGTCCTCAGGGACTACCCTGGCGAATATCACCTCCTTTTCCCGCAGGATGGCCTTCAGCTCTTCGTCGGACATCTGAGACAGTTGGGACCCGGTGATCACGGCGGGATCGGGCGAAGTCACGAGATTCAGCTTCCTTGAGATGGAGAGCGCCGTGAGTTGATGGTCTCCGGTGACCATCACAACTCGGATTCCGGCGCGTCCGCAGCTCTCGATTGCCTCAGCGACGCCCGGTCGCGGCGGATCGAACATCGCCGTCAACCCCAGGAAAACCAGATCCCGTTCCGCGCTCTCTGCCGTCAAGGTTTCGATGGATTCCCTCGGTGTCGGCCGATACGCAAAGCCGAGGATGCGTAGCCCCTCGTTGGCAAAGGCGTCGATGCGCTCGATGATCTCCGCCCGATCGGCTTCGGTGAGCACCCGTTGCTCGCCGCCACGAAGAACGGCGGTGCACAACTCGATCAGTTCCCTGGGAGCACCCTTGACCAGAATGCGGCTCTCTCCATCCTCAAAGGAACGCACCACGCTCATCCGCTTGCGAACCGACTCGAACGGAAACCGCCTTCTTTCCTGGGACGAAGCGCGAAGCGCATGCACGTCCAGTCCGGCCTTGCCGGCCAACACCAGGAGCGCCCCTTCCGTGGGGTCTCCCGCTACGCTCCAATACGGCCGTTCCGTGCTGGGGGCACTGAGCCGTGCGGTGTTGCATAGCACCGCTGTCTGAAAGAAGAGAAGATCCTCGGGATGGGTGAGTGTCTTGGGATCGACTCTGCCTCCTTGATCGAAGAAGTCTCCCACCGGTTGGTAGTCGGATCCTGAGATCGTAAGGGTTCTCCCCCCAAGCCAGAGGCACCGTACGCTCATCTGGTTCGTCGTGAGAGTTCCGGTCTTGTCGGTGCAGATGACGTTGGTGGCGCCCAACGTCTCCACGGAGGAGAGTTTCTTTATCAGGGCTCCCCGCTTTGCCATCCGCTGTACGGCCATGGCAAGGGACAGCGTCACGGTTGGCAAGAGTCCCTCGGGTACGTTCCCCAGGATGATCCCTATGGCAAAAACCGCCGCGGCGGCGAAGGTCATCTTCGTGAGCGCGGCGCCAACCAGGAAGAACACAAGCCCCATGGCCACGGAGATCAGCGCTATGACCTTTGTCAGCCGGGAGATCTCGCTCTGAAGGGGGCTTTGCGTGACCTTGATCTCCTGGGTGAGTCGAGCGATCTGCCCGATCTCCGTGTTCATGCCGGTCGCCGTGACAACGGCTTTCCCCGAGCCCGAGATGACGCTGGTCCCGGCGAAAACCAGGGTCGGGATCTCGATCCAGAGGAACTGGCGCTCGTTTCGCGTTCTGGCGTTGAGCTTGTACACGGGCTCGGACTCACCCGAGAACGCGCTGTTGTCGACTCGCAACTCGGCGGTCTCGACGAGCTGCCCGTCAGCCGGGATGGCGTCGCCTTCCTCGAGCTGAATGATGTCGCCGGGAACCAGCCCATCGGAGAGGACCCGCACGGGCTCGCCGCTTCGAATCGCCGTGGCATACGAGGGCAGCATGTCCTTGAGTGCTTCGATCGCCCGTTCGGCCTTGAACTCCTGCCAGAAGCTGAAGACCGCGTTGATGAGGATCACCAGGAGGATGGCCCATCCGACCTCGGGCGTCCCTGAGAGGAACGCCAGCGCCGCGCCCGCCCCCATGAGGAGAGCGAGAAGGTTGGTGAAGTTGCCGAGGAACCTTCGCAGGAGGGATCCAGAGCGGATGCTCTGGAGTCTGTTCCTTCCATAGATGTCGAGTCTCTCCCGAACCTCCGCGTCGGTGAGGCCAGCGTCCCGGGTGTCCAGTTCTCGGAAAACCTCTTTCGCGTAAAGGGGGGAGAACCCCTCCCGGCGAAGCTCCTCGAAGCTCAGCACCGAGTAGAGCTCCGCGTTGCTCTGAGCGGCTCTGATTCGATCGAGGTAGGAAGTCTCCTCGACGACCCCGCCTATCATGGAAAGGATCTTCAGATGAGTATTGCTGGCGGCGACCGGCGTGATGAAAAGAAAAAGGATGTCCACGATTTCCCCGTCGCCGAAGTCGACGCCCGATCTGAGAGTTGCCACGAACAGCACGGGCTCCCTCAAGCGCGCGATCCTGGCGTGCGGCACCGCGACACCCGCGCCAATCGCGGTGCTGAGCTGATTCTCGCGCGAAAGAATGGCGTCCCGGATCTCTCTCCTGGCCTTGAGTCCGCGCCGGCTGCAGAGCGTGTCGACGATGGCCTCGATGGCCTGCTGCTTGCTGCTCGCGGTCAGCTTCGCGCTGACCATGGTCCTGGTCAAAAACGAAGAGAGATTCATGGAGCGCCTGGCCCTCAGTCCGGGGTGACCACCAGCCAGTTCTCCACGTCGGTGACACCCGGCGTCGCCCAGGCTACCCTCTCGGCTTCATTTCTCTCCAGACACGAGGAGACT
>DATJQN010000328.1:0-11662 GCA_035505775.1 Rectinemataceae bacterium
GCTGAGCGCTTCGATACGCTCAAGGGTCGCCAGGACAAGGGAACGAAGCTCCGTTCCGTTAAAACTGGCCGCCGGCAGCGAGTAGAAATCGCAGTACCGGCACTTGGCGCTGCAGATGGGCACATGGACGTAGAGCGAACGGGGGACGGCGAACGCGGGTGACGCTCGCCCGGCGCGACTCATGGCACTCCGAAGCGGGCCGGTGGCCAGTAGCGAAGGAGGAGCTTGCCGACGAGCCGGTCCATCTTGACCGGACCCCACAGACGCGAATCGCTCGAGGCGCCGCGTGCATCCCCCGCGAGAAAGTATTCGTCCTTCCCCAGGACCCGCAACGCCATCGTCCCCGAGGCGGGGAAACTGTCCTTCCAGCCCTCCACGAGATCCGTCTTCGAGATGTCGTACCGCGCGGAGGCAAGTTCAAACTCGGTGAGGAAATGCTCGGATCCCGCAGGCTTTACCCTGAAGACGAAATTGTCCATCTCGATGCTGTCGCCTGGCAGGCCGACCACCCGCTCGACCATGGGGCCGGCAAGCGCGGCGGAGTAGCCGCGCGACAACAGCGAAAGCCGCTGAAAGGTGACGAAGCGTACGAAGGAATCCGCCGCCCTGACCCAGAACCCGCGGCGTGGGGCAAAGGGCGGCTCGGCGAGCACGATGTCGCCGCGCTCGGGGTGGCCGAAGGCCGGCAGCTTGCCGAAGATCGTCCTGGCGCCGAAGGAGAGCGGCGTGGCGAGGATGAGGTCCCGAGGCTGGAGGGTCGGCGCCATTGAGACGGAGCCGACGGAATATGCGGCAACGAAGACACCGCTCACGACCTGATAGCTGACAAAGACCAGCAACAGCAGAAGCAGACGGGAGCCGAGCCGTCTCCTGCTCTCCACCGCCTCCGCATAGGTTCTGCGCTTGCCCGCGAACATCACGCCGCCTCTCTGTGAGCCATGCCGCGCCGTATCATCGGGGATGGACACTAGCATGCCCGCCTCGCGTTGACAAGTCCGGCGGCGATTCCTATACTCTTCCCCACATGCGCGACCACTTCGAAGATGCGCGCGAGGCCCCGACTCGAGGGATTGCCCTCGCATGAGCAGGCCCGACGGCGTGAAGGTGATCTCGCTCAACCGGCGCGCGCGTTTCGACTACAGCGTGGATGAGACCTTCGAATGCGGTATCGTGCTTCTCGGCACCGAGGTCAAGTCCATCAAGGACGGGCGGCTGTCTTTCCCCGACGCCTTCGGCGAGGTCAGGGAGGCGGCAGTCTGGCTGCGGAATTTCCGGGTGGCTCAGTACGGATTCAGCTCGGTGTTCAATCACGACCCCGACAGGCAGAAGAAGCTCCTCCTCCACGCCCAGGAGATCAAGCGCATCGATCGCCGAGTGCGCGAGAAGGGCTACACCCTCATCCCCCTGTCGGTGTATCTGAAGAACGGCCTCATCAAGATCGAGCTGGGCCTCTGCAAAGGCAAGAAACAGTACGACAAGCGAGCGGACATCAAGGAACGGGACGTTGAGCGCGACCTGCGACGCGACCTGCGCAGAAGAAATGAGGACTGAAACTCCGTGCGTGTGACTGGCGGCAAGTACCGGGGGCGGACCGTCGAGGTACCTTCGGGCCCTCTCGAGATACGACCGGCCATGGACAAGATGCGCGAATCCCTGTTCTCCATCCTGGGCGATCTCACCGGCTTGTCGTTTCTCGACCTCTTTTCGGGTTCGGGAATACTCGGCCTCGAGGCGGCCAGCCGCGGCGCCAGCCCGGTGGCCTGCATCGAGAAAGACCGGGCCAAGTTCGCGGCCCTGCTGAGGAACGTGGGAGTCGCCGAGGAACATATCGAGTGCCACTGCATGCCCGCGGAGCGCTTTCTGCTGAGGAACAAGACGGGATTCGACATAGTATTCTGCGACCCCCCCTTCCCGTACCGTTTCAGGGCTCAGCTGCTCGAGCAGCTCATGACGGCTCCAAGCCTCGTCGCGGGAGGACTCGCGCTCATCCACTATCCTTCTGAAGATCCTCCTCCGGGCGAGATACGCGGGTTGGAAGTCACGGACGAACGCAACTACGGCCGATCACGCGTGCGTTTCTACAGAAAAGTTCACCCATCGATCGACGCAGCAAATCCCGGCGGTTGAGGGCTTGCGAAATCGGCATTGTTGATTATTATGGACATATTGCGTATTCTTAAAGTGTACGGCCGGAACTATGGACAAAACCCTGTTCTCGCGTTTCCCAGCCGAGGGCCTCATCAAGAGTGCGGACAGACCGAACCGCGATGTGGAGTCGGACCGCAAGGTGAAGCTCAACAGGAAGGGGAACGAGCTCTTCAACGGCGGCGATGTCGAGACCGCCCGCCGAATCTTTCAGACGACAGGGTATTCAGATGGCCTCATCCGCGTCGGCGATCACTATCGGGCCGCCAACAAGCCGGTGGAGGCCCTGAAGATGTACTGGCTCGCCCGGGACGAACGGAAGATCGAAGAACTGGTTGGTACGATGGCGGCCGTAATACAAAAGCTCCTTCACGAAGAAGAGGAACAAAATGAGTGATAATCCCGCGAACGACCATCAGCATCACGAAGGCAGCCACGAAGCCCCGAATCCCGAGCTCGCCGAGATTGCCGAGTTTTCAAAGCGAGGCTATCAGTACTTGAAAGAAAACCGCGTCGAGGAAGCGGAGGAATGCTTCGCAAGGATCCTCGAGCGCGACCGCGAGAACAATTATGCCCTGGTCGGCCTCGGTGACGCCGCCCGCAAGCGGGGGGCATTCCGGGACGCCGTGGATCATTACAAGAAATGCCTGGTCTATCACCCGGGCAACAACTACGCGCTCTTCGGCCTGGCGGACTGCTACAAGGCGCTCAACCAGTATCAGAAGGCCATCGAGATCTGGGAGCAGTACCTGCTCCATGACAACAAGAACATCACGGTCCTCACGCGTGTAGCGGACGCCTATCGCAAGGTCCGTGACTTCAGGAAGTCCAAGGCCATCTATCTTCGCGTCCTGGAAATGGAAGCCGACAATCCCTACGCATTGATAGGTCTCGGGCACCTGCACTACGATTTCAAGGAATACAAGGATGCCCTGGGCTATTGGCAGCGCATGGTCGAACTCCAGGGCGACGACGTGGACATCCGTGTGCTCACCTCTATCGGAAACTGTTATCGCAAGCTCAAGCAGTTCGATCAGGGCGTCCCCTATTTCGAGAAAGCCCTGGGCAAGGAGCCCGACAACTTCTACGCGCTGTTCGGCCTGGCCGACTGCTACCGCGGCACCGAAAAGCAGAGCCGATCCCTGGACTACTGGAACCGGATACTCGCCAAGGATCCCCGCAACAAGGTCATCCTGACGCGAGCCGGGGACGCCTACCGGACGATGGAGGATTACGAGAAGGCGGTGGACTACTACGAGCGGGCGCTCAACATCGAGTTCGACGTCTATGCCGTGCTCGGGCTGGCCGTGATCGCCCGCCTCCAGGGCAAGTATCAGGACGCCATCGTCTCGCTCCGGAAACTCATCCAGAACGATCCGAAGAACTACCGTCTCTACCTCGAGCTCTCGCTCTGCTACCAGGCCGAGGGCGACAAGCAGCGGGCACTGGAGACTCTTGCCGAGTTCCAGCGCCTTGGAATCCGGAACATCTACATCCAGGACGCCCTCTCGAAGCTGCAACGGACCTAGCCGGTGTTGAAATGCCTTGGGCATTTCAACACCCTGTCAGGGCTCCGCGCCCTCCCCGCTCCCTTCACCGTCCTTCCCCACGCGCGCCCGGAGGCGCCGGCAGCGACGGGCGAGCGCTGCGCGCTGGCTCTCGCTCGGGGCCAGGCGCTCCGCCCGGGATGCCCACTGCAGGGCGCTCCGGGCATCACCCAGCACACGCTCCTGAACCCGCGACCGCAGCAGGCAGCCTCCGAGGCTCTGCGGAAGGAGCTCGACGACGGCGCGCAACTCATCCATCCTCCCGGAGCGCCAGAGAATCCGCGCCAGGCGGAGCCCGGAGTCCTCGTCCCCCCGCATCAGGGAGCTGCGGAGGAAGGGCTCAGCCTCCTCGAATCTTCCCAGCATCGCGAGGCTCCTTCCCAGGCCTCCCGCATCGACGTATTCCGATGCGGCCGAGGCGGAAGGATCATCGTACAGATCCGCAATCCGGCCCACGATGCGCGCGAGTCCCTCGATGTCGTCGGCATTGTGGGACAGTGCAGTGGCCATCAGTGGGGCTTCGCCGCTTCTCAGGAACGACAGCCAGAGTTCCGGGATCAGCGATCCCGGGATGTCGTCCACCCGCCGAAGATCCAGGATTGCGCGCTCGATGAGCGCGAGCGAAGCCCCACCGGCCCGGCTCTTCCACAGTCGTCTGGCGGCCGCAAGCGCGTCGATATGGGGAAGCGCGGGCGGCGCCATGCCGTTCATGATGCAGCGTGTGCGCAGAAGCGGCATGTCAAAGGCCCGGCCGTTGTAGGTCACCGCCACCGCGTCCGGGCCGAAGTGACCCAGGAGCCGATCCAGCCAGACCCTCTCCCCCGGATAGTCCTCGAGAAAGAGCTGGGTGATCACGAGCCCGCCTGAACCGACGCGTCCGACGGCCGCGAGAAACGCGATGGTACCGCTGCCTCCCGAGAGGCCCGTCGTCTCCAGATCGAAGAAGCGCAGCAGGGCCGAAGGGATGGGAGCCGCCTCGCGCTGGACCGCAGCCACCTCCCCTCGCGTCACTTGATCAGGGGCGCCGCCCGGCTGCCCGCCCGTCCCCATGCGGCGAAGCGCGAGCATCGACATGAAGGGCCTGGGATCGATCGATGGCGGAAAATCGAGGGGACGGCGCAGCTCCCGCGACCACACCAATTCGGCGATCTCTGTCCATCCCTCAAGAAAGGGCGGCGGAACGCGATGGTGGCGCTGCCGCACCATGGCCGCCCGACGCGGCTCTTTGGCGCCGCCAGTGGCGAGGGGGTCCCGGGCCGTGAGCCCTTCGGCGGACAGGTCCTGCCGGCCTGCTTCGCCGCGAAGCCGCGCAAGCCGACCCTTCAGTCCTCCCGCCACATCCCTTCCTCCAGCGCGGCCAGCAGGGCGCAGGCGCTGCGCTTGACCGAGGCCCCATCCAGGTTGACGGCACCCTGGACTCCTCCGCCCGCAAAGTCGACGCCCACGCAGGATGGACAGCCGGTGCTGCAGCCGCAGTCGGCCAGACGCTCCCGCGCGGCGCCGACAACGCGGGTGAGCATGGAGGCGAGGCCTTCGGCCAGACCCGTTCCACCGGGATACTGGTCGTAGAGGTAGAGCGCCGGCATGCCGAAGTGGGGGTCGCGGATGCGTTCAGTACGCCCCAGGTCACGGGGATCGCACATCAGAAAGGCCGGGGCCACATCGTGCAGCATACGACCCACTCCCGAGAGCACGGCCGCCTTGAAGGCCTCGTCGCCGGAATATTCCCGCTCCAGGACCGATCCTGCTCCGCCGGGCGGAATGAGAATGACGAGGGCTCGGGTCTGCATCTCCTCGGGAGGGAGATTGATCTCGCCGTAGCCGACATTCTCATGGCTGTGGAAACGCAGTTTCTTGAATTTTTCGGCCTGGTTGCGGACCAGCACATCGCCGAGGACGTAGCGCGCTGCGGGGCCGGCCTGCGCCGCAGCGGAGGTTCTGCCGGCCTTGTCGAGACGGCCGTGCAGATCCTCGGTGAGCACCCTGATGTCGGTCTTGACCACGGCGTCGGTCCAGTAATCCACGTCTTTCTCGACGACATGACAGGTCCTGTTCTCGATGTCGAGCTTCAGGACGATGTACTGGCGACCGAGGTGGATGTAGACGGCATCGTCATAGATGAGCTCTTTGGCGCTCGGCCGATCCATTTCCCCGATAACGCGCGAAGCTCCGCCGGTCGTGTCGACGATCACCACATTGTCCGAGGTCGCCGACCTCAGCGAGATTTTCTCGCTCGGGTAGCCGTCGGCCGACCAGTACCACCGCCCTCCGGTGAGACGGACGATACCCTCCTCCTCGAGATAGCCGAGCGCTTCGCGGGTGGCCCCGATTTCATCCTCGCCCGGCTGGGCCAGCCCTCCTCCAAACGCTTCGTCCTCGGCGAAGGGAAGCTCGAAGGCGGCACACTTCACATGGTCCATGAAGATGTAGGGGTTGTCGGGATCGATGCGGGCGTTCTCCGGGCTGCGACCGAAGAAGTACTCCGGATGCTCGATGACGTACTGGTCGAGGGGGGAGGAGGATGCTACGAAGACCGCAAGAGAGATCGACCCCCTGCGGCCGGCCCGTCCGGACTGCTGCCAGAAGCTGGCAAAGCTGCCGGGAAAACCCGCCAGAACTGCGGCGTCCAGGCCTCCGATATCGATCCCCAACTCCAGGGCATTCGTGGACACGACTCCCTGAATGCTCCCCTCCCGGAGTCCCCGCTCGATCGCGCGACGCTCGCTGGGCAGCAGCCCCGACCGGTAGGGTTTCACCGTGATGCGCTCATTGTCGTTGTAAATGTTGGCGATGGTCTCATTGATATAGGAGGCGATCAGCTCCACGCGCAACCGGGAGCGGGCGAATAGGATGGTCTTGACGCCCGAGCGCAACAGGCGGACCGCAAGCTTTTCGGACTCGGTGGCCGTGCTGCGGCGTATCCCCTGGACGGGATCCACGATCGGCGGATTGTAGAACACGACGCGGCGCTCGCCACTCGGCGCCCCATTCTCCGACAGTTCCTCCACGTCGCGACCCGCGAGCGACCGGGCCAACTCCGCCGGGTTCCCGATCGTGGCCGAGCAGAATATGAAAACCGGCCGTGAGCCGTAGAATGCGGCAATACGCAGGAGCCGTCTCATGAGATCCGCGACATGGCTTCCGAACACCCCGCGATAGGCATGCATCTCGTCCACGACCACGTAGCGGAGATTGGAAAAGAACCGGATCCATTTCGTGTGATTGGGCAGAACTCCCGCATGAAGCATGTCCGGATTCGAAATGACTATTCGGCCCATTTCACGGGCCGCAGAACGCAGGGGGGCGGGGGTATCTCCGTCGAAGGTGTAGACCTTGGTGGGGAGATCCCCCGCGAGGGCCAATTCGTTCAGCTCAGCCTGCTGATCTTGAGAAAGCGCCTTTGTCGGAAAGAGATACAGGGCGCGGGCCGTCGGCTCTTCGAGGAGGGTCTGGACGACGGGCAGGTTGTAGCAGAGGGTCTTGCCGCTCGCCGTGGGAGTAACCACGACGAAGTCCCGTCCCGCCCGAGCGAGCTCGTAGGCGCGGGCCTGATGCGAGTAGAGCCTGCGTACAGCTCGGGTATCCAGGGCATGACGAAGGCGGGGGTCGAGATCCGCAGGCAGGTCGGCCCAGACTGCCTCGCGCGGGGGAATGCGCTCCACATGGGCGACGCAGGGGGCGATCTCAGGGTCGGCCAGAAAGTCTTCGATGATGGCGCGAGCATCCGGGGGATTCATCACTCGATTTATATCACGCCGCGCAGGCCCCCGCCATCCGCGCCGGCCCGACCGAGGTCTCAAGGTCGGGGACCTGAAATATCCTTGCAAAGTCGATCTTTCGCCCCTATACTTCCTTCTGGCCCTTCGGCGCATCCGTTCAGATCACGTCACGAGTCAATACTTTCCGCATCTGCGTTCGCGGGCTGTGCTCCGCGCGAGGATGGTCGAGGCCAGGACGAGAAGGAGGAGACTGTGGCCAGGGTTCTTTCTATCGTGCTCGGCGGCGGCAAAGGCACCCGTCTTTTCCCGTTGACCAAGGATCGATCCAAGCCGGCCGTCCCGTTCGGCGGCAAGTACCGGATCGTGGACATACCCATCTCGAACTGCATCAATGCCGGATTCAATCAGATCTACATCCTCACCCAGTTCAATTCGGCCTCCCTGCATCTGCACATTTCCAGAACCTACACCTTCGATTCCTTCTCAAGAGGCTACGTAGAGATCCTCGCCGCCGAGCAGACGCTCGTGCATTCCGGTTGGTACGAGGGAACGGCCGACGCGGTCCGCAAAAACCTCGTGCACTTCAAGCCGCAGGAGCCCACGCACTATCTCATCGTGTCGGGAGACCAGCTGTATCGCATGGATCTGGCCGAGATGTTCCGCCAGCACCTGGAGTCGGGCTGCGGGCTTACGATCGCCTGCACGACGGTCGACCGGGCTTCCGCAAGCCAGCTCGGAATCATGGCGGTGGACAAGGACAGTCACATCGTGAGCTTCATGGAGAAACCGGGCCCGACCAAGGATATCTCCGAGTTCAAGATTCCCCAGGAGCTGCGCCAGGAACGACGTTCCGGCGGCAAGGACTTCCTCGCCAACATGGGTATCTACATCTTCAATGCGGATCTCATGGAGCAGTCACTCGCCAACGACTACAATGATTTCGGCAAGGAAATCATTCCTGAAATTCTCCGAAAGATGCCGGTCAATGCCTATGTCTTCAACGGCTACTGGGAGGACATCGGAACCATCAAATCCTTCTACGAGGCCAATCTGGACCTGACCTCCATCAATCCGCAGTTCAACTTCTACGAGGAAGATCATGCGATCTATACGCACAAGCGGAACCTGCCGGCATCCAAGCTCAATTATTGCACGCTGAATCAAGCACTCACGGCCGAGGGCTGCATCATCACCAACGCATCCATCAGCCGCTCGATCGTCGGTGTCCGCACGGTGATCGAATCCGGGGCGAGTCTGGACGGGGTCGTCTGTATGGGAGCCGACTACTACGAGACTCCCGAACAGCGCGCGGAAAACCGTTCGAGCGGGCGCCCGGACGTCGGCATCGGGCAGGGCTCGATCATCAAAGGCGCGATCATCGACAAGAACGCGCGGATCGGCCAGAACTGCCGGATCGGAATAGACGCGATGGAGAGGAAGGATGGGGAGTATCCCCTTCACTATGTCGTGGACGGGATCATCGTGATCCCGAAGAACGGGATAATACCCTCCGGCTCAATGATCTAGCAGAACCGGTCGCGCTGCGGGCGGCCTGGAGGGCGGTGCCGCTGGCGGCCCGGAGGGCGGTGCCACTGGCGGCCCTCCGGACTCATTCGGAAATCTCGTCGGCTCCGATATCCGGCGGCACCGTATCCGCGATGCCCGGCCGTGGACGGCCGGTGAAGTCCCTGGCCGGCTCGCTGTCTATCGGGAGGGCGGCGCCCACGCAGGCGGAACCGGGACTGAGCTGGGCCACGCCCTTGACGGGCGGACCGAAGGTCCTATAGGGGGCCTCGGATATGTTTTTGTGCCCGGCAAAGCGCGGCGACGAGGCGTTGAGCGCGTTGAGGTCCTGCAGGCTCTGGACCGTGCCTGCGCCATCCGCCAGCCGCCCGAACCCCCAGATGCAGTCGGCCACGAACTGTCCCGCGACCAGGGCCGCGTCACTGGAGACGAGCGTGCTGTCGCCTCCGGAGCAGGAGAGGATCGAGTTCCAGATCACCAGCTTCGTGCCGAGCGCGTAGAAAAAGTGGATGGCGCCGCTGCTCGTCTCCGCCCTGATCGTATCGTAGTGGAACAGAGGCGAGCCCTGGTTGGCCTCGAAGAGAGTGGCTTCACCGTGCCAGGTGACATCGAAACGGCAGTCGCGGATCTCCCCGCTGGCCCGATCGAAGCTCCCGATCCGCAGATAGCCTGAGCCGTCGTGAATTCTCACCTCGCAGCGGCTCACCGTCAGAACGGCGCTATGCACATCGAAGAGCCGGAGCGCGAGATCCGCGGAACAATCGAACAGCGACGTGGATAGGTCCAGTGACCCCCCGGTCAGGCTGAAGGCTCCAAAGGCGTGCACGCCCGAAGCGCATCGCACGATGGATCCGCTCATGACGAGTTCCGAGTCCTGCGCCTCCACGAGACTGCAGGACATGGTCGCTGCGGCACTCAGTGTGGAGTTCCGCAGCTGCAATCTCGCGGAATCGAGCTTGATCAGTCTGATATCCGTCGAATCCACGGCAGCGACCGTCGAGTCCTCGATCGAGAGCAGGGCTCCCCCGCTGGCCTCGACGAGGGGCCCTCCGCCTGAGCCCGATCTGAGTTCAATACCGTGAAGCGAGAGGACGGCTCCCTCCACGGACAGCGCCGCGCCTGAAGGGAGTGCGGCGACAACCAGCGCGCGGGCTGAGGAGTCCGGAGTCCAGTCTCCCGTAAAGCCGCCCACGAGGGCCAGATCCTCACGGCAGACGAAAGGGCTTTCGAGCGTGAAACTGCCTCTGATATTGACGCTCTTCTTGTGACCGCGTTGGGCCGCGGCGAGGGCATCGTCCAGAGAGGCAAAGGGATGCGTGGGCGAACCGTCACCGCCTGCCTGGGCGCCTTCGGCGGCATAGATGGAATCCTTGTCGACGACGAGGTTGACCGGAACCATCTCGGCGGATCGGTTGCCGAGCGAGTCTACCGCATAGGCGCGCACGAGGTAGTTGACCGGCCCGGCCGAGGAGCCGGCCAGTTCGATGGGGCCCGTCACCGGCGCGAATGATGAGCTGCTCGACCCGGATTCGACCGATGCGAAGATGGTTACGCCCTCGGGCTCGGCGGCAAAGGTGAGGGAGAGGGGCTTGTCCGAATAGCGCGAGCTCGAGGAGAGGAGTTTTGGCACGCCGGGCGGCCTCCTGTCGATGGTGAAGCGCAACGTGCGCTCCTCACCTCCAACGGAGTTCTGGCCGGAATCGACGAAGCTGCGGTACCGGATGAGCACATCACGGAGCTGGCCCGGCGGGCAGCTTACCGCAAGCGGAGCCTCCAGTAGCGCCGAGGCCGCCGAGGGCTCGGCCGGGGGACTGTCGCTCGAGCCGAGCTCGTAGCGGAGGATACCGGCTCCGCTCGCGGTGAGCCTGACGTCGTGGCCGACACGCGCGCCGTCATCGATGCCGAGCAGCCTGAGATCGGGCGCGCGCGGAGGCAGATTGAGAAGGAGTTCGGCGGGCGCGGACCGCCTCCCCAGCGAGTCCTCACCCACCCAGCTGAGCTTCAGCTTTCCGGTCGGCGAGGAGACGGCGAGGGGCCCGCTGTAGGCCTGCTCCGGCGAACCATCCACGCTCACGAAGATCTTTCCGTCATAACCCGGGAAGGCGAGGAAGGCCCCACGGCCGGCCGGATCCGAGACCAGCTGCGGTGAGGCGGGAACGTCGGGTCCGGCGACGGTCTCGGGGCTCCACGCAAGAGGTACTGTCAGCGGGTCCGGATTATAGCGGACTCCGGCTTCATCCTCGATTCCGACATACACCTGAAGCTCCCCCTTCCAGCCGTAGGGGCAGGTCAGGCGGAATCGGGAGGATCCTCCGACGGTTTCCATTCGGACGAAGTCATCCGGCGATCGGGGCGGGCGTCCGGGATTGACATCGACGAGGAACTGCGGCGGCTCCGACGGGCCGGGGGCGGACTCGGAGCCTGTGGCAGTGACGGAGCCTGCGGCGCCTGCGACAGAGCCCACGGAGGATGCCGCCTCAGCTACGCCTTCCGGGGAGCCGCCGCTTGAAGCAGAAGCGGGATCAATAGCCAGTTCGGAGAAGCCTGCTTCGGAGCGGATCCGGGGGAAGAGGATGCTCCTGTCAGCCCGTGCCACAGGATTGGGCCCGTCCGCGGGAGGGGCGGCGGCCGGGAAGCCGGCCGCCGCGAGTCGATAGATGAAGCGAACGATGCGGCTCTGGTTGCCCGCGGCATCGACAGCGTAGGCCATGAGTGTGTAGGTGGCTG
>DATJQN010000329.1:0-15458 GCA_035505775.1 Rectinemataceae bacterium
TTCCTGTGCCGGGGATCCGGTGCGGACAAGCTGCTCTACTCGACGCAGCACGTGGACATCCTCACCTATACGCTCAGCACACTCCCCCAGGTCCTTATCGACGGCGTCACGCTCGGTTTCGTGTATGCGGCCATCGCCCTCGGATACACGATGGTGTACGGGGTGCTCGAGTTCATCAACTTCGCGCACAGCGAGATATTCGCCATCGGCGCCTTTGCCGGTGTCGAGTTCCTGATAGCGATGAACGGCCTCGGCGTGCTCGCCAACTCCGGCCCCTTGGGGCCCTATCTCTACCTTACCTTGGCCCTTGTCATTGCGATGGCCGCGGCGGGCGGAATCGCAATGCTCATGGAGCGCACCGCCTACCGCCCCCTGCGCGATGCCCCGCGCATTGTCCCCCTCATTTCCGCCATCGGCGTCTCCTTCGCGCTGCAGGACATAATCCGTCTGATCGAAAGCCTGACGACGGGGCAGTTCTACCGGGTCATCCCGACGTTCGGCAATTTCGATGACCGGCTGCCGCTGTTCACGCTCACGGTGTCCTCGGCCCCCGTCCCTGTGAATATCCAGATAAAGTCCCTCATCGTCATCGTGGCGGCAGTGGCCATGATGGTCGGACTCAATTTCATAGTCAACGCTACCAAGATCGGCAAGGCGATCAGGTCTGTCGCACAGGATCGCAACACCGCGGCCCTCATGGGCATCGGCGTCGACGCCGCGATCACCTTCACCTTCCTTCTGGGCGGCGCACTCGGCGGAGCCGCCGGAGTGCTGTACGCCCTGAAGTTCACGCGCATAGACCCCTACGTCGGCTTCATGCCGGCCATCAAGGCTTTCACGGCGGCGGTGCTCGGAGGCATCGGAAACCTGACGGGGGCCCTGCTCGGCGGCATCGTGCTCGGCATGCTGGAAAGTTTTGCGGGCGCCTTCCTCGGCACATTCACCATGGGCAATTTCGGATCCGAGTACAAGGACATGTTTGCCTTCTTCGTCCTTGTCATCGTGATCATCTTCAAACCGACCGGCCTGCTCGGCGAGCAGGTGGGGCAGAAGGCATAGGAGGTCGCCATGAACAAGAGTGTGCGCGAACTCCTCAGAGACCTCGGTACCGCGATGAATCTCGGACGGAGGCCTTTCATAATCACCGCGATCGCGCTGCTGATCGGCACCGCGCTCGTCTACATCTTCCCGAGGTCCATTCCCTCGTTCCTCGTCTTCGCCGCAGCCTCGGCCCTGGTCTACTTCATCAGGATCAAGAAGACGGCCAAGCTGGCCTTCGCGGTCGTGATAGCCTGCATCCTCGTCCCGATACTCGGCGCCAGGAACATTTTCTACCTGGAGGTCATCTTCCAGATTGCGGTGTTCTCGGCCCTCGCACTCGGACTCAACATCGTTGTCGGCTTCTCGGGGCTCCTCAACTTCGGCTATATGGCGTTCTACGCGGTCGGAGCCTATCTGTGGGCCTACTTCGGATCCCAGCAGCCCTTCCTGGGTCACGCGATCCCCGGTACGGTGCCGCCCGGCACGCCCTTCTTCCTCGCCCCGGACTGGTTCTACCTGTTCATCTTCCTGGGGGTCATAGTCGCCGCGATCGTCGGTCTCATACTCGGCCTCCCCGTCCTCAGGGTCAGGGGCGACTATCTCGCGATCATCACGCTGGCCTTCGGCGAGATCGTCAGGCAGCTGGCCAACAACCTCGACAAGCCCTTCAATCTTACGAACGGGCCACAGGGCATCTCGCCCATCCAGAGGCCGGCCTTGCCCCACAGGCTCGTGCAGGCATTCAACGACATCTTCGGAGGCGTGGTCGGACACGAGGTCACGCCGGACCAGCTGTACAACATTCTCTTCTATTTCATCGCCCTCCTCGTCGTCATCGCGGTGGTCGTCATCACCCACCGTCTCGACGACTCCAAGATCGGGAGGGCCTGGGTCGCCGTCAGGGAGGACGAGCTCGCTGCCACGGCCATGGGAATCCCGGCCAACAAGCTCAAGCTCGGGGCATTCGCGGTGGGCGCCTCCTTCGCGGGAGCCATGGGCGTGCTGTTCGCCGCGAGCCGGACATTCGTCAGTCCCGAGACCTTCACCTTCCTGCAGTCGGTGAGCGTACTCACGATGGTCATCCTGGGAGGTATCGGCAGCATCCGTGGCGTCATCATCGGCGCGGCGGTGGTCACCATCCTCAACGTGCAGGTCCTCCAGAGCTTCTCGCTCTTCCTCTCGCAGCTGCGCCAGAGCGATGCCGTGATCCCGATCATCAACTTCCATTGGAAGGATCTGTCCAACCAGATCGACCCCTCGAAGTACCAACGGCTCCTGTTCGGCATCATCCTCATCCTCATGATGATCTACCGGCCCGCGGGTATCCTTCCGGCGGCCCGCCGCAAACGCGAGCTCAGGGCGGAGGAGTCCTTCGACGGGACGATCGAGAACGGCGTCGGGGAGCCGCAGGCGCCGGAATCGTCGGGGACCACGGCCAAGAATGGGGAGGGTGATCATGTCTGATAACAGTGTCATCCTCCGGACCGAGAAGGTGGTCAAGCGCTTCGGCGGCCTGACCGCCGTGAACAGGATGGATTTCGACATCGAGACGGGACGCATATTCAGCATCATCGGTCCCAACGGCGCGGGCAAGACCACGTTCTTCAACACGATTTCGGGGCTGTATCGGCCGGAAGAGGGCAGCATCACCTTCGACGGGCATCGCATCGAGCGACTCTCGCCCGACCGCGTCACCGCGCTGCACATCGCACGCACCTTCCAGAACATCCGGCTGTTCGGCGCGATGACGGTCGTGGAGAACATCATGGTCGGGGCCTACACCCGCCTCAGGCAGAACGCCGTTCAGGCGGTGCTGAGGACTCAGGCATTCCGGGAGGAAGAGAAGCGCGCGGAGGCGAAGGCCGAGGACCTGATGCGGTATGTCGGCCTGCGCGGAGTCGGCAATGAGCTGGCATCGAGCCTGCCCTACGGCGCCCAGCGACGCGTGGAGATCGCGCGCGCCCTGGCCTCCGAGCCCAAGCTCCTCCTCCTGGACGAGCCCACGGCGGGCATGAATCCCGCGGAGAGCGAGGATGCCATGAAACTGTTCCGCAAGCTGCGGGACGAGCTCGGAATCACCATTCTCCTCATCGAGCACGACATGCGGGTGGTCATGAACATCTCGGAGCGCATCACGGTCATGGACTACGGCGAGAAGATCGCCGAGGGCGTCCCCTCGGAAATCGCGGCGAACACCCGCGTCATCGAGGCCTACCTCGGCCGGGGCGCCGCGGCGGCAACCAGCGGAACGCTCGCGCCGCGTCCGGCGGGAGGTGGAGCATGAGCCTGCTCGAACTGAAGGACGTGCACGCCTACTACGGCAACATCCATGCGCTCAAGGGCATATCGCTGAAGGTCGATGAAGGGGAGATAGTCTGCCTCATCGGAGCGAACGGCGCCGGCAAGACCACGACGCTCCGCTCCATCTCCGGGCTGCTGCATGCCCGCAAGGGCAGCGTGTTCTTCGGAGGCAAGGACATCACGACCCTGGCTCCCAACGTGGTCCACCGCGAAGGCCTGGGGCTCGTTCCCGAAGGACGCGGAATCTTCCCCCGTCTGACCGTGCTCGAGAATCTCGAGATGGGAGCCTATATCGTCAAGGACCGGGCGGCCATCGAGAGAGGCATCGAATACGCGTTCAAGCTGTTCCCGCGGCTCAAGGAACGGGCTTCGCAGAAGGGAGGGACCCTTTCGGGCGGCGAGCAACAGATGCTGGCGACCGCCCGCGGCCTGATGTCCGAGCCCCGGATTCTGCTCATGGACGAGCCCTCGATGGGTCTGGCGCCCGTGCTGGTCGATGCCATCTTCGACGTCATCCGCGAGCTCAACTCGCGCGGCACGACCATCCTCCTGGTCGAGCAGAACGCGTTGATGGCGCTTTCGGTGGCCAATCGCGCCTACGTCCTGCAGACGGGACAGATCGTGCTCAGTGGCAGCGCCGCCGACGTGGCCAGCGACGAAATGGTGAAGAAGGCCTATCTGGGCGTGTAGCCCGTAGAGGCGACGCTGCGCGTACGCCGGCGCGTACCTGCGCCCGGGCGCGCAGCGCCTGCGCCTGCGCGGCACCCGCGACGAAGAGGCAGGAACCGCCGGCCATGCCCCCGGTAGGGCGTGGCCGGCCTTTTCATACGGAGCTGCGCTCCTGTGCGCCGTGTCAGGGCGAGGGAGCGCTCACGAAGCTGTAAAGGAAGGCGTCAAAGTCCCGGGCAGCGAAGGTGACCTGCTCGCTCCAGGCCCTGCCCGCCTGGTGATCGGCGTTGTCGCTCACCGAACGGAAGGCGAAGAACTCGATCGGGGCGAATGAATCCTCGCCCTGACGTCCACGGTAGGCGCAGAGCTTTGCCTCCGCCGCGCTTTCCATATCGCAGATCCGGGCGCCGGTCCGTTCCGCCAGCATCCGCGCGCGCAGGGGGTCGGCGATGAAGACGTCGCCGGAGGTCGCCCGGCACTCCGCGACCTCGAGACCCGCCGCGGCAGACGCCGCCACTGCGCGCGAAAAGCCCTCATCCGACAGCGAAGAGATCACGGGGCCGCTCATGCCGGCGAAGGGTGTCACGCCCGGTTCATACCAGAGTCCCGAGGCCTCCATGTCGTGCTCGACGAATTCCCTGGCGATCCACAGCGAGCCGATGGCTTCCGTACCGAGTCCGCCCGAGGTGCCCAGGCTGACAACGAGGTCACAGGAGAGAGTGAGGGCGGCGCAGGCACGGGCCGCGAAGACCTTGCCCACGCCCGAGATCTCCAGCCTGAGCGGGAATCGCGAGGAGGTCCATGAATCCTTGCCTGCGGCCGCCCACCCGAACCGCGCATCCCCGAGGATGTCCGCGGCTTCCTGCGGCATTGCGACGATCACTCCCACGCTCTGCATGTTCGCGCCTTGAGTCAGAGCTTCAGCAGTGCCTGGAGTTCGCGCGTATAGCGCGAAAATTCCTCGCAGGCCGCCTTGACCGGCTCCGGCGAGGACATGTCGACACCGGCCACCTTCAGGGCCTCGATCGGGAAACGCGAACCGCCCGAGCGGAGGAAGGTGAAGTACCGGTCCACCTCCTGCTTCCCTCCCTGCAGGACTCCCCGCGCGAGGGCGGTGCTGGCGGAGATGCCGGTCGCGTACTTGTAGACGTAGAAGGCGTCGTAAAAGTGAGGTATGCGGAGGCCCTCGAGATCGCTCGTCTCCTCGAGTTTCATGACCGGGCCGAAGTACTTGCCCAGGAGGGCCCGGTATTCGGAGCGCAGCGAATCCACGGTGAGCGGTTCGCCGGATTCGTGCATCGCGTGGGTTCTGGACTCGAACTCCGCGAACATGGTCTGCCGGAACAGGGTGCCGATCAGGTCGTCGAGCTTGGCGTTGACCAGCGAGGCTTTCAGCTCGTCGCTGTCCGCCCGCTCGTAGAGATAGTGGAAGAGCAGCTGTTCGTTGAAGGTGCTCGCCACCTCCGCCTCGAAGATCGTGTAGCTGTAGCTGAGGAAGGGGTTCGAGGCGGCCGAGTACCAGGTGTGCATGGAATGGCCGCCCTCGTGCGCGAGCGTGAAGACGTCGTGGAGCACGTCTTCCTTGTAGTTGAGGAGGATGTAGGGGTCGGCCGCGTAGGAGCCGGACGAGAACGCGCCCGAGCGCTTCCCCTTGTTCTCGTAGCGATCGACCCATCCACCTTCGAAGCCGCTGCGGATGGTCCGCACGTACTCCTCGCCGAGGGGTGCGAGCGCGGCGCTGACGAGCTCCACGGCCTCGGCGTAGCTGTGATGCGAGCGGGCCTCCTGCACGATTGGGACGTAGACGTCGTAGTGCCTGAGCTCGTCGAGCCTGAGGGCGCGCCTGCGGAGTTCGTAGTACTCATGGAGGACGGGAAGATTGGCGCCGACCGTCGAGACGAGGTTGTCGTAGACCGCCTCGGACACGTCATCGGGGAAGAGGGCCGCCGAACGGGCGCTCGCATATTTGCGCACCTTGGCGCGGTAGACGTCGAGCTTGACCGAGCCGGCATAGAGGGCGGCCACCGTGTTCTTGTGACGCTCGTAGCCGGCGTAGAACTGCTGGTAGGCGCGGCGGCGTACGTCGCGGTCCGGGTGTCGCATGAGGGAGCTGAAGGTGGACTGGGTCAGTGGCCGGGCTCCCTCGGGGGTCTCGACCATCCCGAAGTCGAGGTCGACATTGCTGAGGACCGAAAAGGCCTCCTGGGGTATCTGGGTGGTCTCCGCCTGGAGGGCGAGGATGCGTTCCTCCGCGGCCGAGAGGATGTGGGGTTTGAATCGCAGGAGCTTTCGGAGGTAGACCACGAAGTCGGCGAATCGCGGGTCGCCCAGGCAGGATCGGACGAAGTCCTCGGCGAGTGCCTGTATCTCGGGCACCATCCAGGACCAGGCAGCCTGCGCGGAGGTGGCCGCCATCATGTACCGCGAGAAACGCCCGCGGGACTCGGCCAGACCCTCGTCCTCCGTCTGCCTCAGACTGGCGTAGACGCCGAGTCGCTCGTCGAGGAGGTTGAAGTCGCGAAAGAAGCCGAGCGCCTCGAGGAGGGCATCGGCGGAGCGGCCGAGCGTACCCTGAAAAGCGGCGATCCGGCGCTGCATCTCCTCGTATCGCTTGAGCGCCTCCTCCCAGGCCGCCTCGTTCGGGAAGAGACGGGCGAGATTCCAGCGGTCTGCCGGCGGGACTTCGGAACGGGGCGGTATTGCTGCGGTCTCGGACATGAAATCCTCCTCGTATCGGGCCATCGGGCAGGGCTGTGCCCGGAGGCGCTGAATTCGATAATACCAGCAATCAGCGGATTGGGCGACCGAACTCCGGGATTTCCTCGACCAGGGAGTCGAGAAAGGCGGAGATGAGGGCGAAGGAGCGATCCTCGGCCAGCTCCGGACCGTCGCCCGGGCCATGAAGGAATCCCCAGGTCCTGGGGCGCCGCTCCGGCAGCTCCCTGAGTTCGGCCTCGGGCAGGAGGCTGAGGGTCAGAGCCGGAATCCCTCCCAGAATGAGCCCCAGATCGTCGGACCAGGGGAGATCCACCGTGGCACCCGCAGGCAGTCCCGCGCGACGCAGCGCCGACGCCGCCAGCTTCCTCAGTCGCTCGTGGCCCTCGGCGAGGGCGCCACCTTCGAGGCCATGGCGTCGAAGCAGGGACAGGGGAGCGGAGGAGAGGATGACCCGGTCCCCCCGTCCGGTAACGTCGAGTACGAGAACGGGCGGCAGGCTGGCGCCCGGGGCGAGCGCGGGACTGGCGGCCAGGGCCTTGGCCAGGGCGTAGACGCCCTGGCCGGTCGCCCCCTGGGTCGCGGGATTCTCCTCGCCGTCCGTGAAAAGCAGGAGGAGGGGCGGCAGGGAATCCGCGCCGGTCGCGCTGCGCCGAGCGGCGAACTCCACCAGCTGGAGACAGGCGCAGGAATTGTCGAGCACCCCCGGGCTGCCCGCGACCCGGTCATAGTGAGCCGCGAGGGCGAGTTTCGGGGCCTCTCGCCCGAGCCTGAGGACGATGTGTCGGGCCGTGGCGGTCCGGATGACTGTATAGGGCAGCTTCCGCGCCGCGAGGAGGCCGGCGAGGGTCACGATCCGCTCGCATCCCGGGGCGAGAAAGCGCTCAGCGTCCGCGCCGAACCTCATGACCTGACCCGGGTGGAGGCTTCTCAGGCCCTGGGCGCTGCGGTCGAAGCCCGCACGACGAGCTCGGTGGGAAGGCGGCGGTGTTCCGCGCTCTGCCCGCCCAGCAGCTGGACGACGAGAGAGGCGGCCGCGGCGCCCTTTTCCCTTCCGGGCTGTCTGACGGTGGTCAGCGGCGGCGACACGAGGGCGGCCAGCGGTATGTCGTCGAAGCCTGCCACACTGAGGTCGGCCGGAATGCCCGTCCGCAGCTGGCGGCAGGCTTCGTACACGCCGAGCGCCACGACGTCGGCCATGGCCACGATGGCGGTCGGCCGCTCCGCCGCAGCCCGCAGCACCTCGTACGCGGCGGCAGCTCCTCCTTCCACGGAGCCCTCGACGGCGACCACCCGGAGCCCCGGCGAGTCCAGGGACAGGTTTTCGAGGGCAAGGGCCCGCGCGAAACCTGCCAGACGGAGGTCCCGGACCAGGGAATACCTCGACTCCGGCGGGTTGATGGTCTCGGGACGCAGCGAGAAAATGGCGATTCTCCGATGGCCGAGATCGAGGAGGTGGCGCATCAGCGCGAAGCCCGCGTCCTCGTCATCCACGCCGACATTGAGGGTCGTCTCCGAATCCTGGCCGTCGATCGTCACGAAGGGTATATGCCGGTTGTGCAGGAGCTCCACAACCTCATGGTCCGGTCCCACGCCGATCGTTATGAGGCCGTCGACGAAGGCCCTCCGGGCCGCCTCGATGACCGTGCCCTTCACCGGCGGCAGCATGGTCAGGGAGAGTTCCCTGGCCTCGCAGACCTCCCCGATGCCGCGGATGATCTCGCAGAGGTAGGGATTCCTGAAGGCCTCGGTTATGGGCTGGGGCAGGAGGAGCCCGAGCGCGCCGAGACGCTTGGTGGTCAGTGTCCGCGCCACCGGGTCCGGCACGTAGCCGAGCTCCTTCACTATCGCCATGACGCGCCGGTAGGTTCCGTCGGATATGCGCTTAGGATCGTTGAGCGCGAAGGAGACGGTGGTCTTGGAAACGCCTGCGCGTTCGGCAATGTCTCGTATTGTGGGCCGCATCGCTGCTCCCCGCGACCAGCGGGCCGCGGCTGCGAGATGAACTCGCCCCAGTCTAGCTCGGCATCGCCGATGGGTCAATGCCGATTAGTAAACCGATTTGCTAAACCGGTTAACGATTTTCGTTGACAAATCCGGACAGCGGCCCCACAATCGGCCTCGGTGCACAGCCCCGCAGGGCTTTCACCGCTCAAGGAGGCTCATTCCATGAAGAAACTTGTAGCGATCGCCATCGCCCTGATCTCCATCGCCGGGATGCTCTCGGCCCAGAAGCTGGAGATGTACTATTACAAGCAGGAGAACCAGGACGGCCTGAAGAAACTCGTCGCCGAGTTCATGAAGGACAATCCGGGAATCCAGATCTCCATGCTCATCATCCCCAACGATGCCGACGCCACAATGTCGGCGCGGGCGGCCCAGGGGCAGCTCTCGGACATTCTCCAGATGCAGTCCTATTCCCGGGTCTTCGAGTATGCCAAGAAAGGCTACCTCGTCGACCTCTCCAAGCAGCCGGTGCTCGGCAAGGTGATCGACGGCGCCAAGCCCGCGGTCACCTGGAACGGCAAGCAGTGGGCCCTCCCCATGGATTTCGCGGGGATCGGCATCATCTACAACAAGGACATCTTCGCCCGCTACGGGCTCAAGGCACCGACCACCTACCGCGAGCTCCAGAGCGTCTGCAGAACCCTCCAGGACAAGGGGATGACCCCCTTCGCCGGCCTCCTCAAGGCCAACTGGTCCATGGGGCACTTCATCACCCTGGTCCAGACCACCCTCCTCGCGGAGAAAAAGATCAATCCGAGCAGCTTCGTGGCTGACATGAACGCCGGCAAGACCTCCTTCGGCGTGGTGGACACGGCCAAGCTCTTCTCGATTATGGACTTCTACCGGGCGAACATGGACAAGGATGCCCAGGAGATGGACTGGGACCAGCAGCAGGCCGAGTTCGCGAACGGCAAGGCCGCGATGATGGTGCAGGGCCTCTGGTCCTACGGCGCCGCCATCGGCACGAATCCCAAGCTGAACTGCGGCTTCGTCCCCTTCCCCGTCTACAATGACGCGTCCATGAACAAGTTCTATGCGGATGTGGATTCCTGCTTCGGCGTCTCGGCCCAGTCCTCGCCCGAGAAGCGCGCCGCGGCCCTGAAGTTCCTCGAGTGGCTCTCGACCGCAAAGGCCCGCCAGATCTGGGTCACCGACTACAAGCTGACCTCCACCTTCAAAGGCGCCGACGTCTCCGCCCTCGGCGGTCCCTTCGTGGACCTCATGACGACGGTCAACAAGAAGGGATCCTACCCCTGGGCCTTCGCCGCCTACCCCACGGCCGTCTTCGAGGACGCTTGCAAGAACGGCGCGCAGCAGTACATGTTCGGAAAGAAGAGCGCGGGCGACGTGATTGCCGACATCGACAAGGAATGGGCGACGGAGATCGCCAAGACCGCCGGCAACTGAGGCCGCCAGCCGCCTGCAGTGCTTGAATTTGCGGCGCTCTCCGGCTGCTTTTCAGCGCGGCGACTGTTGGCGACATGATGGGAGCGAGACATCGCTGCCGTCTTGTCGCCGACAGGCTCCGCGCTTCAGCGTCACAGGAGACGCTCCGTCCGGGAGAACCCATGGTCCAGTCGCGATCGAGGCGATCTCTGTATTTTCTGGCCTTCATACTCCCTGCCTTCGTACTCTATGCCCTCTTCTTCATCTATCCCTTCGGCAGGGGCTTCGCCATCTCCTTCACCAACTGGGACGGCCTGACGCCGCGCTCGCCGATCAGCATGCCGGCGGCCGAGTTCCGCGCTCGTATTCTCGACAAGGTCGGCTCGGCCGCGGACCGGAACTTCCTCCTGCGGATCTACAGCCTCGACGGAGCGGGGGAGGCATATCACCGACTGGCGATTAAGGGTGCCGCGCGTTTCCATGTGGAGCGCATCCTGGCCTCCGTCGGCTACGAGCCGGAGGGCTTCCGGTCGGTGGGGCTGAAGAACTATCGCGACATATTCCGGGGCCAGGTCGACGCCCGTTTTTACCCGCGGGTCTACACCAAGCGCAACTACAACGAAGACGCCGACCTGCCACAGAGCATTGCCAGGCAGCAGTTCGAGACGATCGTGCTTCCGCAGCTCGCCGTCGATGACCGCGCCCGGCTGGCCGGCTGCTATGCGCTGGAGGGAACCGAGTACCGGCTGAAGCCGGAGTTCGACGAGTTTACGATCGAGGACGGAATCTGGTCCCTCCCCGAGCTGTCGGGCCCGAATGCGCCGCCCTCCTCCTCGGTCGACGCGCTGATCGCGGCCGCCAAGGAGGCCGGCCTCGGCGGAGACACCGGCGCTGCCGAGCAGGCGCTCCGGGCATTTGCCGGTCAGGCGCCCTTCGGAGCGGCCAGCCTTGCCTCGCTGCGCAGGTCGGTGGCTGCCATCGTTGAGCTCGGCCCGGCCAAGCGGGAGCTCGCCCGGGCCTGGGTCGAGCGCAAGGTCGATCTCGGCGTCGTGGGTTTCACGGTCTTTTTCACGGTTTTCTCCGTGATCTTCGCCAACCTCTTCGCCTTCTTCATTGCACTTGCGCTGGATGCCCGGATCCGCAGCAAGAATGTGCTCCGCTCGGTGTTTTTCATGCCCAACGTGCTCTCGATGATCGTCGTGGCGCTGATCTGGTCCATCGTCTTCGCCCAGTTGCTGCCGAGACTCACCGGCGTGGACCTCTGGATGGGCGACCCCGACAAGGCGCCCTGGCTGGTCGTCCTCGTCGCGGTCTGGCAGATGGCCGGCTACTACATGGTCATCTACCTCGCGGGCCTGCAGAACATACCCACGGACGTGCTCGAGGCGGCCCGGATAGACGGCGCCGGGGGGCTGCAGCGGCTGACGAGGATCGTGCTCCCCCTCCTCATGCCGGCCATCACGGTTTGCATATTCCTCTCGACGGCCAACGCGCTCAAGTGCTTCGACCTCACCTACGCGCTCACCGGTCCCTCCGGCTACGCCCTGGGAACGATACCCTTTGTCATGGATATCTTCTTCGACGCCTTCGCCAAGAAGATGGCCGGCCTGGCCACGGCCAAGGCCACCCTCCTCTTCCTGGCGATCCTGGCCATCACCGGCATTCAGCTCCTCGTCATGAAGCGGCGGGAGGTGCAGGCATGAACGCCCGACGGCCTCACTTTCGCGGGGAATGGGTGCTGGAGCCCGTGATGATCGTCATCGCCGCGCTCTTCATCTTCCCCGTCCTGTTCATCGTGATGAGCGCCTTCAAGCCCGACTCCGCGATCATGATGAACCCCCTCGCCCTCCCCAAATCCCTCTTTCTCGAGAACTTCCTGAAAGCCTGGCGCGTCATGCGCTTTCCCCGGACCTTCCTGAACACCCTGTTCATCACGGCGGGCGGCGTCGGCGGCATAGTCCTCGTCTCCTCCATGGCCGCATACATGCTCGCCCGTTCGGAGACCCGCCTCTCCTGGCTCGTGTACATCCTGTTCGCGGCGGCCCTCGTCATCCCCTTCCAGATCATCATGGTGCCCATAGCGGTGCTCGCCTCCGACCTCGGCCTCACGACCCTCTGGGGCATCGTGCTGCTGTACTGGGGGCTGGGGGCCCCGACGGCGATCTTCATGTACCACGGCTTCGTGAAGGGGGTTCCCCGCGAGCTGGAGGAATCGGCGGCGATGGACGGCGCGGGGCAGTTCTTCATCTTCTTCCGGATTGTCTTCCCCCTGCTGAAGCCGATCACCGCGACGATAGTCATCCTCGACGCGCTGTGGATCTGGAACGACTTCCTCCTCCCCCTCATCGTGGTCAGGTCCGGAACCCTCCAGCTCGAACAGATGGCCTTCCACGGCCAGTTTCTCAAGGAATACGGCCCGATGACCGCCTCCCTGACCCTCTCCGCCCTCCCGATCATGCTCTTCTACCTTGCGCTGCAGAAATACATCATCAAGGGCATCGCTGCCGGCGCGGTCAAGGGCTGAGACCCTACACGGTTTTCCTCTGGCGCCGGAGGCGGTTCATGCGTCACACTGTGAGGTGCCTCGAGAATCTTCGCGGCACCCTCGGCCCCGCCGCCGGGGGGGCCGCATCCGCCAGGAGTCAGGTGCCATGAGACAGATCACGGTCAGGTATGCCTCAGGTGAAGAGGTCGCATTCCCGGTCGGCGTCAAGCTCTCCGACACGATCTCGCATTTCGGCAGTCTTCGCTGGCCCCTCGCGGCGGCCCTCGTCAACAACGAGCTCAAGCCCCTCGACTCAGGCCTCCTGACCGACTGCACGGTGCTTCCCGTGACCATCGACAGCGTGCAGGGGGCGACCACCTATCGGCGCTCGCTCTGCTTCCTCCTCGCCATCGCCGTCAGGGAACTCCATCCCGGAAGACGGCTTGTCGCGGGCATGGCCATCGGCACGGGCTTCTTCCACCAGTTCGCCGACGGACGGCCGATGAGCGCCGATGATGTGCACGCTCTCGAAACGCGCATGAGGGAGCTCGTGGAGCGGGACGTACCCATCAGCCTCGAATGGCGTTCCTGGGCCGACGCGGTGGAATACTTCCGCGCAAGCTCGCAGCCCGACACCCTCCTCCTCCTTGAACACCTCAACGATTCCCTCATCCCCCTCAATGAATGCGTGGGATTCCGCGACCTCCACGTCAATCCTCTCGTGCCCTCGACGGGAGTCCTCAGCACCTTCGAACTGCTTCCGTACCAGGGTGGGCTTCTGCTCCGCTATCCCCACAAGGAGGCGCCCGACAGGATAACTCCCTTCGTGGACGACCCCGTGCTCTATTCGATCGCGAAGGAGACCAAAGAACGGGCGCTCGTGCTCGGCGTCTCATCCGTCGGTTCCCTCAACCGGGTCAACGGCTCGAAGGGGATCAAGAACTACATACAGGTGGCGGAGGCGCTCCAGAACAAGAAGATCGCCGGCATCGCCGACCTGGTGGCGGCCCGGGCCTCGGAACTGAAGGTGGTGCTCATCGCCGGGCCCTCGAGTTCGGGCAAGACCACGACCTCCAAGAAACTCTCCATACAACTAAAAGTCATGGGCTTCGAGCCCCTCGTCATATCTCTCGACGACTACTTCGTGGATCGCGACAAGACGCCGCGGGACGAGAACGGAGACTACGATTTCGAGTGCCTCGAGGCCCTCGATGTCGAGTTCCTCAACGATCAGCTCCTGTCGCTGTTCTCCGGCAGGGAGATCGAGCTTCCCGTCTTCGACTTCAAGTCCGGCACGAGAAAGAGCTCCGGCAAGAAGCTCAGGATGGAGGAGCGCCACATCCTCGTCATTGAGGGCATCCACGGACTCAACGACCGGCTCACTCCGCGCGTGGACCGGAGGCAGAAGTTCAAGCTTTACGTGAGCGCCCTGACCCAGCTCAACCTCGACGATCACAACCGCGTCAGCACGACCGACAACCGCCTGCTCAGACGGATGGTCCGCGACTACAATTTCCGCGGTCACTCGGCCCAGGACACCCTCAAGATGTGGCCCTCGGTTCAGCGCGGCGAGGCGAAGCACATCTTCCCCTTCCAGAACTCCGCGGACGCGGCCTTCAATTCCGCGCTCGACTACGAACTGGGGGTGCTCAAGATCTACGCCGAGCCCCTGCTGCGCACGGTCAAGCCGACCGCCGTCGAGTACTCCGAAGCGCGTAGGCTCCAGGTCTTCCTCGACAACTTCACGCCGATACCGGCGCAGACCGTACCCCGCGACAGCATCCTGCGCGAGTTCATCGGGGACAGCGAGTTCAAGTACTGAGCGCCGTCCCCGGATGCGCAGGGAAGGATTGTCGCGGACGCGGGCGTACGCCGGTTCTGCGCCCGCACCCCCGCAAACGGGGACAGCGAGTTCAAGTACTGAGCGCCGCCGGGGACCGGGTTCTGAAGTGGTCGCGTTAGGCGATACTGACCCGCCGCGGGCCGAGTGAATATCCACGATCCCGCCATGTTTTCGCATGATTATGCAGCTTTGCGTCAGGTCAGGCTCCGCCCGATCCGCGCTGCGACCGGCAGCGTCCGTTGGACATGGCCATCCAGCCTCCGGGATGGCCCCGGAATCTTTCGGAGCTTGCCCGGGATACCCTATCCCATCCGGGATGACATCTGTCGTGGCCACAGGGTGGAATTCTTCTAAATCATTCTCTAAAAAGACATTAATTGGGCAGCCCTGGCCGGGAGGGATTCCCGCTCATCCCGGCCCACCGCCAAAAAAGCTTTACTTTTGGAAATCCTTGGTTCACAATACGGCGCATCAGCATTCCGGTTCAAGGAGGTTTGCATGAAGAAAGGTTTGATCGCACTCGCGATCGCCCTCTGCCTCGTCGCTGCCGTAAGCGCGCAGGTGAAGGGTCCCATCGTGGACAAGATCCTGGTGGACGCGAAGACGCAGCAGGATCTCGCGCTCAAGGACGTCGCTTCCGGCAGAAGCGATCTCTTCAACTATTCCACCGACGGCGCGACGTTCAAGGCTCTCCCGGACGACGTGAAGGCGCAGCTCGATCCCTACGCCGTCAATGGCGCATTCTATGTCGATCTCTACCTGAACCCCTACCCGAACAAGGCACCGTATACAGGCACGACTCAGGACGGCAAGACCATATTCAATCCCTTCGCCATCCGTGAAGTGCGCTACGCGATGAACTTCCTCATCAACCGGAAGAAGATCATCGACGAGATCATGTCCGGCGCAGGCAAGCCGATGTACACCCCCGTCAGTGACGGGCAGCCCAACGCCTCCCGCTTCGTCACCGTCGCCTCCAAGCTCGGCTTCACCGCGACCGGCAACGAGAGC
>DATJQN010000330.1:0-3441 GCA_035505775.1 Rectinemataceae bacterium
CATCCAAAAGCAGCAGAAGATCCGGTCCTATCTGATCGACTACTTCGAGAAGTACCGGGCCCTGCTCTACAAGAAGCACTTCACGGAGCGGGCGGGAATGCTCCTGGCCTCCGACCTTGGCGTCGAAGCCCGCGTACAGGCCGTCATCCAGCTCAAGAAGGACATGGACGAGGAGTATCGGGCGCTCAGGGAGAAATCCTTCTCCGACGACCATGCCTATCTCGATACGCAGAAGCGGCAGATAGATGCGATGTCGGACCGCCTGCTGCGGGACATCGTCATCGCCGCCACCAACCAGATCATCGCGAGCGAGTCCCCGCTCTCCGAGCGCTTCAGCGTGCAGGAAGGCAGCACCGAACAGTTCGTGGCCGACGGCCGGGCCGGGGAGGAGGACCTGAACCGCGAATACGATCGTTTCCTCACGGAGATAGAACTGTCCTGATCCGCCGAGCTACCCACGGATTCACGAAACGGAAAGGGCATGCTAGAATCCCCTCACCGCAGCGTTCAAGGAGTTCTCATGGCCAGCACTCGGATCGTCGAATGCGTCCCCAATTTCTCGGAGGGGCGTGACAGGGGCGTGATCGACGCCATCGCCCGTTCCATCTCATCGGTCGCAGGAGTAAGCCTGCTCGACGTCGACCCGGGAGCCGACACGAACAGGACCGTCTATACCTTCGTCGGGGATCCGGACTCCGTCGCCGCGGCCGCGCTCAAGGCTGCGGCCACAGCCGCCCAGCTCATCGACATGTCCAAGCACTCGGGAGCGCATCCGCGCATGGGTGCCCTCGACGTCTGCCCCTTCATCCCGGTCTCCGGAGTCGACATGGCCGACTGCGTGGTCTTGGCGCGGAGCGTCGCGGAACGGATGGCCGCCGAACTGGCTGTGCCCATCTATCTGTATGAAAACGCGGCCACGCGCCCGGAGCGCAAGAGTCTCGCGGACATCCGCGTCGGCGAGTACGAAGCCCTCCCGGGAAAGCTTGACAAGCCCGAGTGGGCGCCCGATTTCGGCCCGTCCACGTTTGTCCCGCGGTGGGGCGCGACGGCAGTCGGGGCCCGCGAGTTCCTGATCGCCTACAACGTGAACCTCAACACACGCGACAAGAAGCTGGCCAACGAAGTGGCGCTGACCATCAGGGAGGGCGGCCGAGCGGCCAAGGATGCCGCGGGCAATACGCTCAAGAACGAGAAGGGCGAGACGGTCAAGGTTCCCGGACTTCTAAAGGAAGTCCGTGCCATCGGCTGGTACATCGATTCGTACCGCTGCGCACAGATCTCGATCAACCTCATCAACTACAAGACCACCGCGCTGCACAGGGTCTTCGAGACTGCGAAGGCCGAGGCCGAGAAGCTCGGACTTCTCGTCACGGGCAGCGAAGTCGTGGGCCTGATCCCCCTGGAACCGATGCTCGCCGCGGGGAGGCACTTCCTCAAGTCCATGGGCAAGAGCGAGGGGGCGAGCGAGGCCGAACTCGTGGAAACTGCGGTGCGATCGATGGGCCTGGATTCGGTGGCCCCCTTCGACCCGGCGAAGAAAATCGTCGAATACGCCTGCCGTGGGCCGCGTCCCCTCGTATCCATGAAGGTCGACGCCTTCGTCGATGAGGTCGCGAGCGACTCCCCCGCTCCGGGCGGCGGCTCGGTCGCGGCGCTGGCGGGCGGTCTCGGCGCGGCCCTGGTGGCCATGGTCTGCAATCTCACCGTCGGCAAGAAGGGCTATGAAGCCTCGTGGGCCGAGCTCTCGTCCCTCGCCCTTCGCGCCCAGGCAGTGAAGGAGGCGCTCGTCCGGGCCGTCGACGAGGACACGGCCGCATTCAACGACCTCATGGAGGCCATGAAGCTTCCCAAGGCGAGCGATGCGCAGAAGGCCGCTCGCGAAGCCGCCCTGCAGGAAGGCTACAAGAAAGCTGCGGGCGTGCCGCTGGAAACCGCCAGGACCTGCCTCGAGGCGCTCAGACTGTGCATCGACGCCGCGGCCAAGGGCAACGCCAACTCGGTCACCGACGTAGGGGTCGGGGCCCTCATGGCCCGGGCCGGCGTCGAGGGTGCGGCGCTCAACGTGCTGATAAACCTGGGCGCGATCACCGACGCGGCATATGTCGCCCGGATGAAGGCGGAGGCCCAGTCGGTCGTCGACGAGGCGGACCGGTTCCGCGACCAGGTTCTGCAGCAGGTGAGAAAGCAGCTGAAGTAGCGCGCTCAGCCGTAGCTGTGCAGTCCCGTCAGGAGGAAGTTCACTCCGAAGAAGGTGAAGACGGTACACAGGAAGCCTGCGACTGCCACCACGGCGGGTAGGCTTCCCGCATCGGCTCTTTCCCCCCTGCGTATGAGTCGAAGGTGAAGGTAGAGCGTGTATACGAGCCAGGTCACGAGTGCCCAGGTCTCCTTGGGATCCCACGACCACCACGAACCCCAGGCCCGCTCCGCCCAGATGGCCCCGAATATGAGGGCGCCGACCGTGAACACGGGGTAGCCCACGGCTACAGATGTGTACGAGATGCGGTCGTAGTCGCGCCGCTTCTCGACATCGTGAACGGAGAGATAGGCGACCGAGGCCACGAACGAGGCGACGAAGAAGGCCTCTCCCACGAACGATAACGCCACATGGGCCACGAGCCACCCGGATCGAAGGGCCGGAATGGGGGCGAGCGTCTCACGGGGCGCGAGGGGCGAACTCGATACAGCCAGAAGGGCAAGGGCCGCGAGCGTGGCGCCGAACTGCACGAGCGGCAAGAACGGGAGCCCGCGCTGCAGGCGGTAGGCGAGGGTAAGGGCACAGAGAACGAGCGCGTAGAAAACGAGGGATTCGAAGGTTCCGGTCAGGGCGGGAAATCCGATCTCGACACTGCGCGTCGCGATCACGGCGGCAAGAAGGAGCGCCGCAAGCCCCGCCAGCCAATGCGAGACCGGGTCAGCTGCGCGCTCCTTCCGGAAGAGAAAGACCGCCTGGACGATCGCTGACAGAATGATGAGGAGAAAGGCGAGGGTCGGCAGGGCACTCATGCGGTGGTCACTCCCATGGATCGAAGTTTCTGGAAGAAGGTGAGGAACAGTCCCAGCGCGGCGATGATCAGGGAGGCGAGGACGAGCGGGAAGCCCGGGTCGAGGACGGCTTCGAGGCCGGAAAACTCCAGCTCACGGACCCCCGCCACGGTCATCGTTCCGACGGGATCGCCCACGCCGAGCTTCACGACGCGTTCGCCCGAGGCATCGCGTAGCCGGACAGAGGCGCTCTCGCCCGGCTTGCCCGGGTCCAGGAGCTGGATCGAGGCCTCGCCCGCCTGGGTCTCCTCTCCTCGGGCAAGACTGTGGACGCCTCCCTGGCTGTCCTGGAGCACGAGGGCGCGCTGAATCTCATGGCTCACCTGGTAGATGGACAGGAGTCCCAGCCTCAAGGGATGGTTGACGCGGATCGCGTAGGAGGGAATCTCGACCTTC
>DATJQN010000331.1:0-7115 GCA_035505775.1 Rectinemataceae bacterium
CCGCGCGGGACGAGGGGGAGCGCTCCCTCCGACGGAACTGCCTGAGCAGCCGGGAGGAACGTCCCCTGTCAGGGGCCGTTCGCCGGAGCAGCACGCACAGCACCGAAAAACGGAGACAATGAATGGAACGCAAGCGAATACTCACCGGAGACCGCCCCACGGGGAAACTGCATCTCGGGCATTACGTCGGCAGCCTGGCCAACCGCGTCAGGCTCCAGGACGAGTACGAATGTTTCTTCATCATCGCCGATCTCCACACTCTCACGACCAAGCCCGAGAAAGAGAACATCGAGGCCCTCGCGGACAATGTGCGCTCGGCGGTCCTCGACTATCTAGCCTGCGGCATCGATCCTGCGCGCTCGGTCATCTACCTGCAGTCGGCGGTACCCGAAGTCGTCGAGCTCTCGCTCTTCTTCCAGAATCTGGTCACGGTGCCGCGGCTCTCGCGCATTCCCAGCCTCAAGGAGATGGCCCAGGGTGCCGGCATAGAGGAGATGCCCTTCGGTCTTCTGGGCTATCCCGTTCTGCAGGCAGCGGACATCCTCCTCCCTCGCGCCCACCTGGTCCCGGTGGGCAAGGACAACGTGGCCCACGTCGAGATCACCCGGGAGATAGCGCGCCGTTTCAACTACCTCTACGGTGAGACCTTCCCGGTGCCGGAGGTCATGGTCTCGGACTTCGGCTCTCTCGTCGGCACCGACGGCAACGCCAAGATGTCCAAGAGCCTCAACAATGCGATCTTCCTCTCCGACGACGAGAAGACGGTCCACAAGCGCGTGATGTCCATGTACACGGATCCGAACCGCATCTCGGCCGATGTCCCCGGCACGGTCGAAGGCAATCCCGTCTTCCAGTACCACGACGCCTTCAACCCGGACAAGGCCGAGGTCGAGGACCTCAAGACCCGCTACCGCGCCGGGAAGGTGGGCGACGTCGAAGTCAAGGAGAAGCTCGCGAAAGCGCTCAACGCCTTCCTCGATCCAATTCGGGAGCGCCGGGCGAAGTACGATTCCCAGCCGGGACTCGCCGACGAAGTGGTCTACGACGGTACGCTCAGGATGCGCGAAGAAGCGCGGGCCACGCTCAGCGCCGCCAAGAAAGCCATGGGCATGTCCGCAGTCTGGAATCGCATATCGCGGAAGGCGGAGGACGTCAAGAAGAAGCGCGAGAAGGGGACGAAGTAGCAGGGGCAGCCCATCCCGACGCTATGCGAAAGCTTCTGCGCTGCTCAAGCGGCATGGGGGCCCACCCATGGGGAGATGCAGGCTCGCCGGGTCCCCGGCCCGCCGGAGCCGCTCAGACCCGGTATCTGGCGGTGAGACCGGCCAGGAAATTGCGGAGAAACTGGTCGCCGCAAGGCCGGTAGTTGGGATGTCCGGGCCGCCGGAACAATGCAGAGACTTCGGCTTTCGAGACCTCGACTCCGGACAGTGCCAGAATCCCGATGATGTCGTCGTCCTTCAACTCCAGGGCGACGCGAAGCTTCTTCAGTATGTCGTTGTTCGACAGTCGGGCTCGGGCCCCCGGGGGTCCGGAGGGAAGGGCGCCCTCCCTCGGCCCCCTGCGGCTCCGCACGAGCGCTTCGAGGAATTTCTCCAGAAGCTCATCACTGCATTCCGCATAGCCGGCCTCATCCTCTTTCTTGAAGATGCTTTCGAGCTCAGTCCTGTCGATCTCGCAGCCGACCAGCGCAAAGAGTTCGGCCACTTTCAGATCGGTGATGTTCAGGGCATAGCGCAGTCGTATGAGCACATCGTTGTTGGTCACGTCACGTCCTGGCCGCCTCTGGACCGGAAACAGAACCGGCCAGTGCACAGCACTGGCCGGGATTTCCGTGTTTTCCACGGCGTGGCTTTTAGAGGGCCTTTACCCTCTCGGTAATCGGTTTCTGCACGCGCGCCTCCTTCCCTGCCCGTTTGCACGGACGGATCGTGGAATTATGCCGGCAGAGACAAGTATCGCTCCAAATGCCCGATTTGGAAAGAGGAAAACCAAAGTCTCCACACCTGGCCAGACCCGCCTCGAGCCGCGCATGACCGGAAGCTGAGAGGCATGAAGATCGGCTATACTCGTCACAAACAAGGGCAGGGGGAACCGCGATGAATATTCTCGAGTACAACCGTGAGGCTTGGACCAGGGAGGTTGCCGATGGCAACAAGTGGACCGTCCCGGTGGATGCAGCCACCATCGACCGGGCCCGCCGCGGCGACTGGTCCCTGGTCCTCACTCCCACCATCCCGGTACCGCGCGCATGGTACGGGGAGCTCAGGGCTGCCGCAGTTCTCTGTCTGGCCTCGGGCGGCGGTCAGCAGGCACCGGTGCTCGCCGCCGCCGGCGCGCAGGTCACGGTTCTCGACAACTGTCCGGCACAGCTGGAACGCGATCGCCTCGTCGCAGAGCGGGAGGGGTTCGAGATCCGGCTCGAGCAGGGGGACATGCGCGATCTTTCACGCTTCGCGGACGGAAGCTTCGACCTCATCTTTCACCCGGTCTCGAATTGTTTCATCGACGACGTGCGCATCGTGTGGAAAGAGTGCAGTCGCGTCCTGCGCGAGGGCGGCAGACTCCTCGCCGGCTTCTGCAATCCGATCACCTATATGTTCGATCTCAAGGCCTGGGATGAAAAGCGAACGCTCACGGTGAGGTATCGGATTCCGTATTCGGACCTCGAGCAGCTTCCGTCCGAGGAACTCGAGGCCCGCATGGCCGCACAGGCTCCACTGGAATTCGGCCACACACTTGACGATCAGATCGGCGGGCAGATAGCAGCCGGCTTTTCGATCGCGGGCTTTTACGAGGATGATCGGGGCGGTGATCTGCTCGATCCCTATATCAAGAGTTTCATCGCGACTTTGGCAATCAAGAGCCGATGAGCTCGGTCGCCACCTGGAGGGCGATCTTCGAAAAATCGGTGTCGCGCAGCGAGGGAAACAGCGAACCCATGCCGGCGGCCCCCACGAGGAGGGCGATGATCGCCAGTGCCGATTTGAATTGTTCCGCAGGGGCAGCGTCCGGACCGCACACGAGCATGAACAGCTGACGCATCTGCTCGAGGTTGGCCTCGCCGCTCTGGCCCTTGAGACTGCCCATTCGAACCTGATTTACCTGGGCGAATCGAATCATCGGTTTCCACTTCGTCTCCACGAGGCCGGCGATGCGCTCCAGGATTTCCCGTCGGGCCTCCGGGGTCCGGGGGAGTCTCACTCCCCAGTCGATTACGTCCTGAAAGTCCTTCCTCCTGCCATCGACGATGCTCTGAAGAATTTCCTCTTTGCTTTTGAAGTGGTAGTAGAGGGCTGCCTTTGTGACTCCGAGACCCTCGGCAATTTCTCGAAGAGAAGTCCGATCATAACCCTTTTCGGTAAAAAGCTTTATAGCGATTTCTTCGATGCGGTCACGGGTATCTGAGCCTTGTTGTCCCATACTTGCATCCCCCTGCGATTACTTACTTGACGACCGGTTAGTAACTGACTATATTCCTGCTTCGAGAGTAACACTAACCGGCCGGTTAGTAAACGGTGTCAGGTCATGGACACCTGCCTCACTGTTCGGACGAAGGACGGCGCCTCTGCAGAGGATGCTCCTTTGCCAAGGGAGACACAATGTCAGAAGCGGATACGAACGCAGCTGCTCCGCGGACTGCCGACGCAGCCCCAAGAAAGAAAACAGGAAGGGGCACCTATCTGGTCATCGGAGTGGGCCTCGCCCTGCTGTCCCTTTTCGCTGCCTACGTTTTCGGTTTCTTCTCCAGTACGAGCCAGTCCACCGACGATGCGGCCATCGGCGCCACGCAAGGCATCCTGAGCGCGGAAGTAACCGGCCGGGTCAGCTCATTGCTGGTGGCCGAAGGTGATCGGGTGAGCGCCGGCGAGGTAATCGCGAGACTGGACGACAGCACGCCGAAGGCGGAAGAGGCCCGTGCTGCCGTAAACGAGGAATATGCGGCCCAGAACGTCAGGCTCGCCGAGCTGAAGCTTGAGCAGGCTCGGGACGACTTTGCCCGCGCTTCGGTCCAGATGCAAAGCAGGGTCATTTCCCAGGAGCAGTACGATCATCTGAATCAGGCTTTCCGGGCAGCACAGGCTACCCTCGACATCGCACGAACGCAGGAGAAACTGGCCGAGGCCGAGTTCGCCCAGGTCAAAACCGCGCTCGGCCAGACTGTCCTGGACTCGCCGGTAAACGGCATCGTGGCCAAGCGCTGGGTGACGCCGGGAGAGGTGGTCCAGCCGGCCCAGGCCATCTACACGTTGTGCGACCTGAACGACGTCTGGATCGATGCCAACTTCAAGGAAACCCAGATCCGGAGCATCCGCGTGGGCGACACCGCAACATTCACGGTCGACGCGTTCCCCGGCAGGCATTTCCGGGGGAAGGTGGAAAACATCGGCGCGACAACCGCCTCCGCCTTCGCGCTCATTCCGCAGGACAACGGCGCGGGCAACTTCACCAAGATGACGCAGCGCGTACCCCTGCGCATCTCCATAGATCGCGACGAGAAATACGATCCTGATCCGCCCTCCCGTCTACTTCCCGGCATGTCCGTCGAAGTCACGGTACAGACGGCGAGGGAGTAGGGGACGATGTTCAGCTTCATGCCGGCTTTCCAGGAGAGGCTCAGGTCCAGAATTCCCGGGCTCGAACCCGGGCACTCGGCCCATCCCTGGCTGGTCATGGCGGCCGTGGGCTTCGCGAGCATCATGTCCATCCTGGACTCCACCATCGTCAACGTGGCTGTGGCCAAATTGCAGGTCAGCTTCGGAGTTTCTACGGACGCAGTCCAGTGGGTCATCACGGGCTATCTTCTGTCTTTTGCAGTCACGCTTACGGCCGCAGGTTGGTTCGGCGACCGGTTTGGCTACAAGACGGTCTTCCTCGGAGCCGTGGCCCTCTTCACCGTGGGTTCATTGCTCTGCAGTCTGTCGTGGAGTCTCTCCAGCCTTGTGCTCTTTCGAATTATCCAGGGAATCGGCGGTGGCATGATGGCACCGCTGGGCTCGGCCTACATCAGGCGCGTATTCCCGAAGGAAAAGTTGGGACTCGCCCTGGGCGTCTACATGATCCCCAACCTCGTCGTCTCCTCGTTCGGGCCGACGATCGGGGGCTGGATGATCGACAATTTCTCCTGGCAACTGATCTTCACCATCAATCTGCCGGTCGGCCTTCTCGGTCTGGGCGTGGCCTACGTGGTCCTGAGTGATCACCGCGGCGCGGTGATCGCAGGTTTCGATTACCTTGGCTTCGCATCCATTGCGCTCGCCCTCGGCAGCCTTCTCCTGGCGCTCTCCAGCGGCAGCGCCTCGTGGAACAGCGACGGGTGGAACTCGTCTTTCGTCCTGGGGTGCTTCGGTCTCTCGGCCCTCGGTTTCCTCGTATTCTTCGCGACAGAAATCCGCAGCGATCATCCCCTCGTCGACCTCGGGCTGTTCAGGAACTACAACTACAGCCTCGGCAGCTTCGTCCTTTTCGTCTTCGGCCTGGGTATCTTCGGAGCCGACTTTCTCCTCCCCCTCTATCTGCAAGTCGGCCTGGGCTACACGCCGATGCAGGCCGGCCTGGTGTTCATACCATACGGCCTGGGCATGGCGGCCACTTCGATCATCGGAGGGCGGCTTACCGATCGTCTCGGCGCCAAGATCCCCGGCCTGGTGGGTATTCTGGCGCGCGCCTATGGAATGTACCGATTCATATTTCTTTCGCCATATTCGAACAGCGTGGAAATCAACCTCACCGTGTTCATACTTGCGGTGGGAATGGGGCTCCTGGCGTCGCCGATTCAAACCACAGTCTTTGCGGCGGTCCCCGTGGAGCGGGCTGCCCAGGGAAGCGGCCTCATGCAGGTTGTCCGGCAGCTTGGAGGGAGCTTCGGAGTGGCTATCCTGAGCACCGTTCTCACGCGCCGGGAAGGCTTTCACCTGATCATGAACGGCCAGGGCATGAACGCCTCGTCACCCATCTTCAGGCAGACCCTGGCGGTTGCGGCCTGGCACGCCCTCCATGCCGCCGGAGCCGGCTCCGCCGCGGCGGCCGCCGCCGGACGGTCCATGATCATGGCCGCAGTGCAGACAGGGAGTTTCATTTCGGCGATCGACGACACGTTCTTCGTCGCCCTCGTCGTGAGTCTCATCTCTTCCATCCCCTTTCTCTTTCTGAGAACGCCGGCACCGCGCAAACGCAGGGCGGCCAATGCGCCTGCGGTCGCGGACGAATGATCGAGGCGCGAACATCGGAGGAACTCGAACCATGACATACGGCATCAGGATGATGGGGTATCTGTGCTTCGCTCTCTGCTGCACCCTGGCCGCTTGGGGACAGAGTGGTGAGCAAGGTGAAGGTACAATTCAGGGTCCGGGTACGGTCGTCCTGACGATCGACTCGACTATGGCGCGGGCTTTGGCCATGCAGCCCGGAGTCAGGCGGGCGGGGGCCGAGGTCCAAGCGGCCAGGGCTGCTCTGGGCATGGCCCGGAGCGATTACCTCCCGACACTCGGAGCGGTGGGCGCCTACGCGCGGCTCGGCCCCGACGACGCCTTCGCGCCGGAACCCCCCGAACGATGGGATCTGCATCTGGCTTTCAAGCAGGTCATTTTCGACTTCGGCCGGCGCGGAATTCGCGTCGAGACGGCAAAAACCAGGCTCGATTCGGAGATGACGGCTCTTGACCTGGCCACGTCGGGCCAGGCCTTTCAGGCCGCCGCCGCTTTCTATTCGCTGCTCTTCCTGCAGGAGGAACTCGCCTCGCTGGACGCTCAGCTCGCGGATTTGAGGCAGCACCTCGGAATCGTCGAACGGCAGGAGCAGACCGGGGCGGTCACGAAGTACGACGTGCTGAGTACCCAGGCGGAGGTCGCGGCCGCTCGGAGCCGCTGCGTATCGGCAAGACGCCAGTGCCGTGATGCTCAAATCGATCTCGCCGTACTTCTCGGGCTGGATCCCCTGACCGACATCGCTGCCCAAGGAAGCTTTACTCCAGTGCTGCTCCCCGTCGATACCGTCGCTCTCCTCGGCCAGGCCACGAAAAAGAGAGCTGAACTTGCCCAGTCCATCGACGAGGAAAAACTCGCCCGCCTCGGGCTGAAAGAGGCCGAGGCCGAAGGGCTGCCCAGCCTGATCGC
>DATJQN010000332.1:0-11649 GCA_035505775.1 Rectinemataceae bacterium
CAGGGGGTAGCGCGCGAGAAGGAGGCGGATCCTTTTTGGGCTGCGCACGATTTTGCTCGCCGCATTGTATCGAGCCTGACGGTACTTCATCAAGCAATGGCCGCTCGATATACTCACGAGCCATGCCCCACGACAGACCGGCCGGAAGACTGCGCAGGCTTCTCGAACCGTACCGCGCCCTCGGCAGCTCGCTCTGGTCGATGTTCTTCGCGACGATGATAAATCGCTTCGGCGACTTCGTGGCCCCCTTCCTGTCCCTCTATCTGAGCCGGGCTCTCGGTTTCGATGCGGCGCATACCGGCACTCTCGTGGCCCTGACCTTCGGGGCGTCGACGGTGGGCGCCCTGTTCTCGGGCCGGCTCGCGGATGCCCTGGGCAGGAAACAGAGTCTGCTCGGCTGCCAGGCGGCCGCGGCGGCATGCAATCTTGCAATGAGCTTTCTGTTCCGGGAAGCCTGGGCGCCCTGGCTGATCGTCGTTGGAAGTCTGTTCAGGGGCGCGGCGCGACCCCTGATCGGGGCGGTGCTCACGGATCTGTCGCCGCTCAACCGGCGCAAGGAAGTGTTCGGTCTCCAGTATTGGTCGGTCAATGTGGGGGTGGCTGTCGGACCCATCGTCGCGGCCTTTCTCTTCAACAACCATCTGCCCTGGCTGTTCCGCGGTGATGCGCTGAGCACCCTCGTTTCGGTTGCCCTCATCGCCACGGGCGTCACGATGCCGTCGAGGGCGGCTTCGGCCGCCACCAGTCTCGAGCGACGCGACGAGCGCGGCGCCCTGAGGGCTTTTCTGGCCCGGCCCATTCTGCTTGCATTCTGCGCCCTCGCCCTGATGAACAGCATGACCTATTCGCAGACGGGGTTCTCGCTCCCGCTGACCCTTTCCGGATCGATGGGTGCGTCGGGGACGACCTTCTTCGGGTTCATGATGTCGCTGAACGCGATTGTCGTCATCCTGCTCAGTATTCCGGTGGCCCGCCTGTTGAGATCCCGTGCACCGCTCTTCTGCATGGCCCTCTCCGGACTGTTCTACGTGGTGGGCTTCGGCATGCTGTCCGCTCCGCTCGGCCGCGGGGGCTTCGTCCTCTCCACGATCATCTGGACGATCGGCGAGATCGTGGCTGCAACCAATATCGGGATCTTCATCGCCAAGCATTCCCCGGAAAACTGGCGCGGTTCATTCCAGTCCTTCACCGGCGTCTTTTTCCAGGGCGGCTGGTCCATCGGCCCCCTGCTCGCCGGGCCCCTCGTGAAGTCCTATGGCTACCATGTGCTCTGGCTGGCAGTGGCGGCCCTCTGCCTCGTATGGGCGGGCGGGGCCATTCTCGTGGACCGATGGGATTCGCGCATCGGCGCGACTCCCGTAATCGGAGACGCATGATTCCAGGCAGCTCCCCCACGCCATAGTCGATGCCCCCGAGAGTGAGGTCCGGCTCATCGTCGGTTTCAGCGCCAGGCCGACAGTGCGACGGTCCTGGTGCATGTCCGCTTCCAAGCCCTCGTACCTGAGGGGGCCTGCGGCCGGGCGGTCAGGGCGCGGAGACCGCGCTCATCTGCGTTTTGGTGGATAACAGACCGCAGGCTGCCAGAATATCCTGGCCCCTCGACTTGCGGATGGTCGTCATCACGCCTGCCTTGCGCAGCTGCTCCTCGAAGGCCAGGAGCGTCGAGTCGGGCGAGGCCTGCAGCGGCGTGTCGGGTATCGGATGAAACCGGATCAGGTTGACCCTGCATCGGATGCCGTTGAGAATCCGGACTAGTTCCCGCGAGTGGCGCGGCGTGTCATTGAGGCCGCCGAACATGATGTACTCGAAGGATATCCGCCGCCTGCGGGCGATGGGGCTGGACCGGAGAAGAGCGAGGACCTCGGCCAGGGGATAGACGTTCTGCACGGGCATGAGGCTCCGACGCTCATCGTCGAAGGGCGAGTGGAGGCTGATGGCCAGGTGGCATTCGCTTCTGGCCAGGAATGCCTCGAGGCCCGGGATGATCCCCACCGAGGACACGGTGATGCGCCGCGGACTCAGAGCGAAACCCCAGTCGGCGGTGAAGATCTCGAGGCTCGCCAGCACGTTTTCCAGATTGTCGAGGGGCTCGCCCATTCCCATGTACACGATATTCGTTATGCGGTCCCGCTCGGGGAGGCTCGCGAACTGATTGACGATTTCTCCGGGGCCGAGATTCCCCTGAAAGCCCTGCTTGCCGGTCATGCAGAACAGGCAGCCCATCTTGCAGCCCACCTGCGTGGAAAGGCACAGGGTGGCCCGATCCGACTCCGGTATGTATGCCGCCTCCACGAAGCGCCCATGCCCGGTGCCGAAAAGGTATTTCTTCGTGCCGTCCCGTGAGACCGACTCATGTTCGGGAGCCTTCCTGCCCAGCACATACCGTTCGGCGAGGGCGCCGCGGAAGGTCTTGGACAGATTGGCCATGTCATCCACGCTGCCCACCACCTTCTTGTACAGCCAGTCGGCCATTTGGGCCGAGACGAAGGCAGGCTGTCCGAAGGCTGCGGCTATCCGGCCCAGTTCCTCGAGGCTCGCCCCGAAGAGCGGGGATCGATCCTCATTCGTGATACGAGAGGAATCCATGCTAGAAGTAAATCTCCCCCGAGATGGACGAGAATGGCAAGCCCTTGCCGAGGAGCAGGTCCCTTACGCCGACGACCATCTCGGCGCTGCCGCAGAGGAGGCAGGGCCGGTCTTGAGGGAAGCTCTCGCGCGAGGCAATCCAGTCACTGACTCTGCCCTGGAAGCCGAAGCCGGTTCCCCGACGGCTGCAACAGGCGACATACCGCTCCTGGAGCAGGGCCGAGAAGTACTCGATCTGATAGAAGTACTCCGGTCCCCGCGCGCCATGGAGGAGGAGCTTGTCCTCCGCCAGACGCGAGCGGGCCATGGAGACGAAGGGCGCTATTCCCGTTCCGGTCGCTATCCACAGCGCGGGACCAGCCGAGCCACGGAACGTACCGCTCGGCGGCGAGACGGTCACCGTCTCGCCGCGCACGAGCGTGGCGAGACGCGGGGTCAGGAGCCCGCCCTGGACCCGGTTGTAGAGGATCTCGTAAAAGTCCTCATCGATACCGCTTGCGATGCTGTACAGCCGCGCAGGGACGGCCGGGTCGAGGGACAGGCCGAGAACCTGGCCGGGTTCGAAATCCCAGGCCCGCCGGATGCGAAGGAGGAAGATCCCCGGACCGACCTCCCGGTTGTCCAGAACGGCCAGCGGGATCGCCGACGGAGCGGCTGACGGACGCTGCGGGGCGTCGCGCGACGGCGAAGGGCCGGGGACTCGCCCCCTGTTGCCTACCAGGTTCATGCTTGGAAGAAATGTACTGCCGCCGGAGCCCGGTACGGCTTTCTTTCGTCGGTCGGGCTGCACTAGACTTGCGTGGAGGAGGGGAGATGGGCTTCAGCTGCGAATGTGAGCTCCGGGTCCGAGGCGGCACCGCGGAGGAGCGAAGAAGTGCGGCGGATATTCTGCTTTCGGCGGCATACATCCTGGAGGAAGGGTCCGGCAGGTCGGAGAGTCCGGATCTCCTGCGATTGACCTTCGGTACCATGGACGGCCTTCCCGAAGAGGAGCTCGAGCTTCTCTGGCAGCAGTTCCCCGCGCTCTCCCTCGTCCTGTGCTATGTCTCGATGGACGGGGAATTCTTCGGCATGAGCTCGCGCGATCCCGAGGGCGCGGCCAACGAGAGCGAGGACTTTGACGAGGGGACCAGGGAGGAGATCGGGCGACGCTTCGACGGCAATGCCCTGGCCTTTGTGCGGAGTCGCTATTCCCTCGATGAGGATCGATAGGCTATAACCTCGCTGGAGGGTAGCCATGCTAGCGTTTCAGTCCGCCATCCTCGGGCTGGTCCAGGGAATCACCGAATTCCTGCCGATCTCCAGTTCCGCTCACCTGATCATCGTTCCCTGGCTTTTCAACTGGACTAACCCGACCATCGACAGCCTCTCCTTCGATGTCGCCCTCCATCTCGGCACCCTGCTCGCGGTGCTCGTGTTCTTCTGGTCGGACTGGGTTCGGCTCGTCGGCGCGTGGTTCACTTCGATCTTCCAGCGGAAGATAGGGGAGGACAGCGACCGCCGCATGGCTTGGTTCCTCGTGCTGGGAACGATTCCGGGAGCCCTCGCCGGGCTCCTCTTCGAAGGAAAGGTCACTACTTCGTTCCATGTGGCGCCCATCCCGCAGCTGTCGATGGTTCTCATGGCCCTCGTCCTGGCGCTCCTCGGGCTCATGCTCTGGCTGGTCGACAGGGGCACCGAACATCTGCGTTCCTTTGGCCAGGTGGACCGAAAGGATGCCGCACTCGTGGGGCTCGCCCAGGCCCTCGCCATCTTCCCCGGCGTCTCGCGCTCGGGGGCGACCATTACGGCGGGTCGGGCTCTCGGCCTCGACCGCGCCACCGCCGCCAAGTTCTCCTTCCTCCTCTCGGCGCCCATCATCGCCGGTTCGGGTCTGGCCAGCCTCTACCACATCGTGAAAGGCGTGCATTCCGGCGCCATTTCAGGCGCCGAACTCTCGATATTCCCCATCGGCTTCGCTGTAGCCGCAGTTTCCGGATTCCTCTGCATCAAGTTCCTTCTCTCCTTCCTGCAGAGACATTCCTTCAGGAGCTTCGCCGTCTATCGCTTCGCGCTCGCCGCCCTCGTGCTCGTGGTGGCGCTGTCCCGCGGGACGGTCTGACGTTCCGACTCGGCCCGGCGCCTGCGGGTTACCGGTTGATGCCTTCGCTTGTCTCGGAGCCTCCGCGGAACCATACTTGAAGCTCATGAGGCGTTTTCTTCTCTTTGTCGCCGTCTGCGGACTCGCGGGCTACGGGGCCGTCACACTGTCATCCCGCCTGGGCCTGGGCCTGCTCGCGGCCCCCGGCTCGTTGCCGCTTGCAGCAGCCCTGGCCCTCGTCTGTTTCGCCTTCGGAGCGCTGAGCGCCGACTACTCCTGGGTGGACCGGATCTGGTCCATCGCCCCCGTGGCCTTCGCGTGGATTTATGCCGCCGCGGGGGGATGGTCTCCGCGCACGGTCGCCGCGGCTGTCGTGGTGAGTCTCTGGGGCCTGCGGCTCAGCCTGAACTTCGCCCGAAGGGGAGGCTACGCGGGGACGGAAGACTACCGCTGGGGCCTTCTGCGCGAGCGCATCACTTCCCCAGCCGCCTGGCAGCTCTTCAATGCGGCGTTCATCTGCCTTTTCCAGATCGGGGTCCTCGTTCTCATCGCATCGCCGCTGCTGCGACTGTCCGTCGCTGCGGAGGGCGCTTTCGATCCGCCCTTCTTCGCGGCGCTGGCGCTCTGCCTCGCCTTCCTCGTCTTCGAGTTGGTGGCGGACGAGCAGCAATGGCGCTTCCAGAATGCCAAGGCCGCGCATCGCGCCGCAGTCCTGCGCGGAGAGCCCTCAGCCGACCCCGCCGGCGACCTGACGCGGGGCTTCCGGAGCACGGGGCTCTTCGCCCTCTCGCGCCATCCGAACTACTTTGGCGAGCTCGGTTTCTGGTGGGCAGTCTACCTGGCCGGTTGCGCGGACCATTCGATCCTTCACTGGAGCCTGGCCGGTCCCCTGGCGCTCTCCGCGGTATTCGCGGGCTCGCTCCGCTTCACGGAGGGCATCAGCGCCGCCAAGTATCCGGAATACCGCAAGTACCAGCGGTCCACTTCTGCCGTGATCCCGTATCCGAGGCGCCGCAGCCGGGCCTAGGGCTGCAGGAGGCAATCCATGGACGTCTTCAACCTCGATATCAGGACGATCCTGAGCCTCCTCATCGTCGGCAACGTCGGGACCGCTGCCGCGCTTCTGGCTTACCGGGGCCATTTCGTCGAGCGACGTCTCACGCGGCGCTATCTCGCGGGCGCACTGCTGCAGGCCCTGTCCTGGACCCTCCTGTATCTCAGAGGGTCGATCCCCGATATCGTCTCGATCCAGATCGGCAATGCTCTTCTGTTCACCAGTTTCGCGCTCGAAACCTCGGCGATTGCCAGTGTCGACGGAGCGAGCAGGCGGCAGGACGCGCTGTATGCGGTCTTTCTCGCGATCGAAGTGCTGGGCTTCCTTCTGCTGACGAGGCAGCAGAACGTCAGGGTCGCAACCGCCTCCATCGCGACCATTCCGCCCTTCGCCCTCCTCGCCCGTGCAATGCTGCGCCGGGAAAGGCGCAGCACGCTTCGCCTGTTCATCGGGCTGGCCAGCCTGCTGTACTGCGCCATTCTTGCCTCCCGCGCCGCAGTCGCGCTCACGACGGGGCCGACCTTCGGGCTCATGACCCCCGCCGTCATCCAGACCCTCACCTTCGTGCCGCTCTTTCTCGTGATGCTCGTCGGCGGCATCGGCTTCATCCTCCTCATCAACGAGCGGGCCGACGCTCTGCTGCGGGAGAGCGAGGAGCATTACCGGACGCTCGTGGAGCGCGCAAGCGAAGCCATCATCATCGCCCAGGACGAGAAGTTCGCGTTCGTGAACTCCAGGATGGCGCAGCTTCTCGGATCTCCTGCCCGGGAGCTCGCGGGCCGGAGCTTCGTCGACTATCTCTATCCGGAGGACCGCGACAGGATAGTGTCGAACTTTCGGGGCCGCATCAGCGGCTCGTTGCCGGCCGAGGTCTACGACCTTCGCATGATCGGGGCGGGGGGGACGGAGCTGTGGTTTTCCCTGTCCACGACGGTGCTTTCATGGAAGGGCAGACCGGCAACGCTCAATCTCCTCACCGACATAACCTCCCGCAAGCGTTCCGAGGAGCACATAGCGAGACTGCTCAGGGAGAAGGAGCTCCTGCTCCGGGAAGTGCACCACCGCATCAAGAACAACCTCGCTGTGGCCATGGGCATGCTCCAGCTTCAGGCCGATTCGGCCGGGACCAAGACGCCTCCCGAGCTGCTCCGAGACGCGAGCAACCGTCTCCAGTCTCTCGTGCAGCTCTACGACCTGCTGCACAGGTCGGGCAGCTTCGAGCTCATGTCCGTTCGGGAGTTCCTCTCTTCGCTTGTGGCGGAGATCTCGGCGGCCTACCCGCTCGACCCCGCCGTGCGCTTTCTCATCGAGATCGACGAGATCGACCTCGATGTCGGCAGGCTCGCCACGCTCGGAATCATCGTCAACGAGATAGTCACCAACTCGCTCAAGCATGCGTTCTGCGGCGTCAGCGACCCGGGCATACGTATCGAGGGACGAGTCTCGGAGGGACGATTCTGCCTGAGCTGCGCCGACAATGGCCCCGGCCTGCCTCCGGGGGGAGTGTCGAGAGCCGGATCCGGACTCGGGCTGCAGCTCATCGACCTCCTCGCCGCGCAGCTCGGCGCCGGGCTGGTGATCCAGCCGGCGCCGGGACTGAAGTATGAGTTGGAGTTTGCGCTGACCTTCCCCTGACCTCCGCGGTCCCCTGGCTCCGCTATTGACCCGGCCCACCTTCGGTTCTATTTTCTTATCAATAGACTCATGAACTAAGGGAGGGAGCATGACATCCCGCATATTCGCAGTCATCGCGCTCGCTTTGATTGCCGCAGCCACAGCGACTGCCCAGGTGACGGCCTCGTATTCGCTCGCCCTGCACGGCAGTCCCAAATACCCGGATGGCTTCGCGCACTTCGACTACGTGAACCCCGACGCTCCGAAGGGGGGCATGCTTCGAGAGGGGACGATCGGCACCTACGACAACTTCAACCGCTTCGCCGACCGCGGCGTCGCCTCCTTAGGCGCCGACAGCTATTTCTTCGACACCCTCATGGCGGGTTCCCTCGACGAGGTCGACGTCTACTATCCGCTCATCGCGGAAAAGGTCGAATACCCGGCCGACTACTCCTGGATCATCTTCGACATCAACCCCAGGGCACGGGCCCAGGATGGCAAGCCCATAACCTCGGACGACGTCGTTTTCACCTTCAACAAGTTCATGACGGAAGGCGTTCCGCAATACAGGCAGTACTACGATGGCGTCAAGGCGGAGGCACTCTCGCCGCTGCGGGTCAAGTTCACGCTCAAGTCGGGCGACAAGGCCCTGGCCGTCTCGCTCGCGTCGCTGAACATCCTGCCCAAGTCCTACTGGTCGAGCCGCAAGCTGTCCGATCCTCTCACCGAAGTGCCCGTCGGTACAGGCGCATACACGGTCAAGGACTACAAGATCGGGGAATACGTCGTGTACCGGCGTCTGCCCGACTATTGGGCGGCAGACCTGCCCGTGAACAAGGGCATGAACAACTTCGACGCCATCCGGTACGACTACTACCGTGACGAGACCGTGGCTTTCGAGGCCTTTAAGGCCGGCGAGTACGACTTCTATCAGGAGAGCATCGCGAAGAACTGGGCGACCATGTATACCGGCCGTCCCTTCGATGCGGGCTACATCGTGAAGCAGCTCGTCCCGGATCAGCGACCGCAGCCCATGCAGTCCTTCGTATTCAATGTCCAGAGGCCGATCTTCCAGGACCGACGCGTGCGGGAGGCCCTGGGATATGCCCTCGATTTCCAGTGGCTCAACAAGAATTTCTTCTACGACCAGTACAGGCGCACGCGCAGCTATTTCACGAATACGGACTACGAGGCCAGGGGACTGCCGAGCGCGGACGAGCTCAGGATACTCGGACCGATCCGCTCCAAGATTCCGCCCGAGGTCTTCACCACAGAGTACCAGCCCCCGGTCACCGACGGCACGGGCAACATTCGGGACCAGATCCGGACTGCGCTCGATCTGTTCAAGGATGCGGGCTGGGAGATCAACAAGGACGGCAAGCTCGCAAACGTCAAGACCGGGCAGCTGATGAGCTTCGAGCTGCTCATCTACAGCCCGTCGATAGCCCGGATAGCGGCGCCCATCCAGAAGAACCTCGAACGAATGGGCGTGACGATGACGATCCGGCAGGTCGACACGACGCAGTATGTCAACCGGATGCGCAACCGCGACTATGACATGATCGACCGCGGCTACGACGCGATGTACTACCCGAGTCTCGACGTGAAGGAGATCTGGCGGTCGGACTACCTCAACTCGACCTACAACCTGGCGGGAATCCAGGATCCGGCCATCGACTATCTCGTTGACGGCATCGTGGCCAACCAGGCGAACGAAAAGGCGCTGCTCGCCTGGGGTCGCGCCTTCGACCGGGTCCTCACCTGGAACTTCTACGTCATGCCGATGTGGAATCTCGGCAAGTACCGGATAGCCTACTGGAACAAGTTCGGCCGTCCCTCTGTGGTGCCCCGCTACGATCTCGGGCTGAGCAGCTGGTGGATCGACCCGGCCAAGGAAGCCGCCCTGCCCAAGCAGTAGTCGCGCGATGGCGAACTACATCCTCCGTCGTCTCCTTCTCATGATCCCGACGCTCTGGGCGATCATCACGGTGAACTTCTTCATCGTGCAGATCGCCCCCGGAGGCCCGGTCGACCAGGCTGTGGCGACGCTGAGCGGCCTCGGCCCGACCGGTGCCATGGAGCGAATCTCGGGGCAGGGACAGAGCGAAACGGGCGCCGGCTCGGGCACTTCCGGGAACGGGCCCGGCTCGAAACAGAACGCTTCCCCGTACCGCGGCGCCCGCGGCCTCGACCCCGAAGTGATTGCGGCGATCCGGAAGCGCTACGGCTTCGACAGGCCGATCCTGGTCCGTTACCTCGACATGCTCAGGCGCTACCTCGTCTTCGACCTCGGCGACAGTCTCTTCAAGGGCAAGAGCGTGATCGGGCTCATAGTCGAGCGTCTGCCCGTCTCGATATCCCTCGGCCTGTGGAGCACGCTCATCATCTATCTCGCGTCCATTCCCCTGGGTATCCGGAAGGCGGTCCGGCACGGGAGCCGCTTCGACGTCTGGACGAGTTCGGCCATCGTGGTGGGCAACACGATCCCCACCTTCCTCTTTGCCATCATCCTCATCGTCCTCTTTGCGGGCGGCAGCTACCTTAAGATCTTCCCGCTGCGGGGCCTGACGTCGACCGACTTCGCGTCCCTGAGTCTCGTGGGCAAGGTGGGAGACTATCTCTGGCACATCTTTCTCCCGGTCCTCGCCGAGGTGATCGGCGGCTTCGCCACGCTCACGCTGCTGACCAAGAACTCGTTCCTGGACGAGATCCACAAGCAGTACGTGATGACGGCGCGGGCCAAGGGCCTCACCGAGAAGAGCATCCTTCGCAGGCATGTCTTCCGCAATGCGATGCTCCTGGTCATCGCCGGGTTCCCCGCGACCTTCATCGGCATGTTCTTCACGGGATCCGTGCTCATAGAGGTGATATTCTCGCTCAACGGCATCGGCCTCCTGGGATTCGAGGCGACCATGCAGCGCGACTACCCGGTCATGTTCGGCACGCTCTACATCTTCACGCTCCTGGGTCTGCTCCTCACGCTTCTGAGCGACCTCACCTACACGCTGGTCGATCCGCGCATCGACTTCGAGACGAGGCGGTCGTGAGCGGAGGCCTCGGCATGAGCCCGCTGGGGCGGGAGCGCTGGCGCCGCTTCAAGGCGAACAGGCGCGGTTACGTCTCCCTGTGGCTGTTTCTCGCATGCTTCGGACTCAGTCTCTTCGCCGAGTTCCTGGCCAACGACCGGCCCCTCCTGATAGTCTTCGACCACCGCCTCTACTTCCCGGTTCTCGCGCAGTACTCCGAGAAGACCTTCGGGGGAGAGTTCGACACGGCCGCGGACTACCGGGACCCGGAAGTCCGGAGCCTCATTCTCGCGAAGGGCAGGATGCTCTGGCCGCCGATCCGATTCCGCTACGATACGATCAACTACGACCTTCCGAGCCCGGCTCCCTCGCCACCGACCCGCGAAAACCCGCTCGGCACCGACGACCAGGGCCGTGACGTGCTTGCGACCATCATCTACGGCTTCCGCATTTCGGTGCTCTTCGGTCTCAGCCTGACGCTCCTCTCCTCCGCCATCGGCGTCGGCGCCGGGGCCATCCAGGGCTACTACGGCGGCACTGTCGACATTCTCGGGCAGCGATTCATTGAGGTATGGTCCGGCATGCCCACGCTTTTCATCCTCATCATCCTCTCGAGCGTCGTGCAGCCCAACTTCTGGTGGCTTCTCGCCATCACGCTGCTGTTCGGCTGGATGGCCCTCGTGGGAGTCGTCAGGGCCGAGTTTCTCAGGGCCCGCAATTTCGAGTACGTCCTCGCCGCCAGGGCGCTGGGTCTCAGGAACTCCCGGATCATCTTCAGGCACATACTACCCAACGCCCTCGTCGCGACGCTGACCTTCCTCCCCTTCATCCTCTGCGGCTCCATCACGACCCTGACCTCGCTCGACTTCCTCGGTTTCGGCCTTCCTCCGGGCTCCCCCTCCCTCGGCGACCTTCTCGCCCAGGGCAAGGACAACCTTCAGGCACCCTGGCTCGGCATTTCGGCATTCGTCGTGCTCGCGGGCATGCTGAGCCTCCTCGTGTTTGTCGGGGAGGCGGCGCGCGACGCCTTCGACCCCCGGAGGGCCGCATGAGCGGGCCGCTGCTCTCGCTCGAGGGCCTGCGCATCGGTTTCCGCCGCGGGGGGGAGATTCGCGAGGTGGTTCATGGGGTCGATCTCGAGGTCGGCGAGAACGAGACCCTTGCCCTTGTGGGCGAATCGGGTTCGGGCAAGACGGTGACCGCCCAGTCGGTGCTCAGGCTCATCCCCGAGTCCCTGGTGGCTTACACGGCCGGACGGGTCGTGTTCAAGGGGCGCGACATCCTGCGCA
>DATJQN010000333.1:0-2209 GCA_035505775.1 Rectinemataceae bacterium
ACCCCCAGTTCTGGACCGCTGTTGGTTGAAGGAATCAACGGCTCCGTGAGCCCCTATGGCGGCAGACAGGGCGTCATCCACTTGCGCGGGAAAGAGGGCGAGGATCCCGTCACCGAGGTACTTGTCCACGATTCCGCCGCGTTCGCGGATGGCAGGGACGATCTGGCCGAAATACTCGTTGATGAACCGGAAATTGTCGGCGGGCGACATGTTCTCCGAAAGCCGCGTAAAAGCCCTGATATCGGCGAACATGACCGTCATCTCCCGCAGGACCTGGTCTCCCAGGCTCACGTCGATGATGCTCTCTTTGCCCAGGATCGAAAGGAACTCGTGCGGCACGAACCGCCCGTAGGCTTTGTTGATCTGGGAGAGTTGGAGATGGGTCTTGATGCGCGCCGCCAGCTCCCGGCGGGAGAAGGGTTTGGGGATATAGTCGTTGGCGCCGACGCCGAGGCCCTCCACCAGATCGGATACCCGATTTTTTGCGGTGACCATGATCACCGGCAGCTCGGCCGGAGGGTACAACTCCCTTATCTTCTGGCACACCTCGTAGCCGTCCATCCGTGGCATCATGACGTCCAGGAGAATGAGGTCCGGCTTCGCTCTCCGGCACAGGTCGATGGCGTCGGGGCCATTGGAGGCCTGCGAAACCTGGTAGCGCTCCAGCGACAACTGGTTCGCGAGAAGCTGGAGATTGACCGGCTCGTCGTCGACGATGAGGATCTTGATGTCCTTCATGGAAGCTTCCACGGGGGCCGGGGCCGCTTCCTCCGTTTCTTCCGCAGCGAGCTTTCCCACGCGCTGTACATGAGGCGCGCTTTCCGGGTCCGACGGATCGCCAGGGCCCTCACTCTGGTCGTCTGCAACCGGAAGGGTAAACGAGAACGTCGAGCCTTCGGCCGGCTTCGACGCAACGGTGATTTCTCCCCCGTGGAGCAGAACGAGACTCCTGGTCACGGACAGCCCGAGCCCCGTCCCCCGGGTCATGGCGCGGTCCGTGACCTCGATACGCTCGAAAGGCTTGAAGATGTCCTCCTGTCGGTCCGCCGGAATGCCAATGCCCGTATCCCGAACCGATACCCGAATGAAGCTGCCGCCGTCAATCGGCTCCGCGGTCACGTAAACCCCGCCCGCTTCGGTGAACTTGATGGCGTTCCCCGTGATGTTCATGAGTATCTGCTGGATGCGGTCGGGATCACCGAAGACCCTCGGCAGATCCTCCGGGATGGAAGTCTTGAGATCGAGTCCCTTGGAGCGCGCAAGCGGCTCCACTAGCATCGTGGCGAGCTCCACCACGCGGGAGAGAGGGAGGGAGCGCCTGTTGAGGCTCAACTCCCCTTCCTTGAGCTTCGAGAAGTCCAGTATGTCATCCACCAGGGTCGCCAGACGCCTGCCGCTCGAAGAGATGAGGGTGAGGTTGCTCACCGTGGAAGGGAGGAGGGGACCGGTCACGCCCTCGGCGAGGGAATCCGCGATGCCGATGATCCCGTGCAGGGGCGTACGGAGCTCATGCGAGGTATTTGCCAGGAATGCGTCCTTGAGCTTGTCGAACCGCTCGAGTCTTTCCCTTGCTTCACGCTCTCGTTTCGTCTCGAGCTCCTGGGCAATGAGCCTGTCCCGCTGGCGCCGCTGGTAGCGGTGCAGGAAAAACCACGCGCATCCCGTGACAAGGACCGCGTAGCCGATGATTGCCCACCACCGAAGGGCAGGATGGGTCGAGACGTGGATGGCGATTGATGACCAGTACTCCTCGGGCGGCCATGGGTCCTCCGGGAGGCGGGCCCTGACCTGAAACGTGTAGTCGCCGCCCGCCAGATTCGTATAGCCCGCGTATCGCCTCGTGCCCGTTTCTATCCAATTCTTGTCGTACCCTTTGAGCCGGTATGAATACTCGACATTGCCCGAATCGAGGTATGCCGGAGCCGCAAAGATGAACGAGAAGAGCCGGTCCGACCAGTCCACCGAAACGCGCTTTGCCGTGGAAACGTCGGTCGGAAGCTTCTGGTCGACCTCCTGCTTCCTGAAGGAGGTCAGCAGGGTCTTCAGCGGGGGATGTTCTTTGATGGGAAGTGAGGGATTGAAGAGCACCGCCCCTACTCCTGCAAACGCCAGAAGTCCGTCGGCAGTTTGCAGGACGGCTCCGGCCATGAGATTGGTCGGCGTGAATCCGTCAGTCGCCGTGTAGGATTCGAGAATTCGCTTCTTGTCA
>DATJQN010000334.1:0-11121 GCA_035505775.1 Rectinemataceae bacterium
CGCCGACTTCGGGCTGCTCGAGCGGGGCGTCGTGGCCGCGCGGGCCGCCGGGTATCGGTACTGGGTCGGCAGCGTGCTCTCCTCCGACGTGTTCTCGCTCTACAGCGCCCTGGCCCCCGAGGAGGGATGGAAACGCTGGGCCGACATGGGCTGCGCCGCCACGGACATGGAGTGCTACGCCCTCTACTGCAACGCTGCCTTCCTGCACAAGCGGGCCCTGGCCATGTTCACCTGTTCCGATTCCAACGTGACGCATCGCGAGATGAGCCCCGAAGAGCGGCAGAGTTCGCTCGGCGCCATGTTCGAGGTCGCGCTGGAGATCGCCTGATGGAAGCCGGCTCCGGGCTTTCCGAAGCAGAGAGGGCTCTGCTCGACGCGTCTGCACGGTCCTACCTTGGCGCGCTGGAACGCCGCTACGCCTGCAAGCGCTTTTCCGCGGCCCGCGCCATTCCCGGATACCTGGTCCGCTACATTCTGGAATGCGGCAGGCTCGCGCCCACATCCTTCGGTCTCGAGCACTGGCTTTTCGTGGCCGGATCCACCTCCACGCTGGGGCCCGCCTTCGTTAAAGCCTGCGGTGGGCAGGAATGCGTCGCCAGCGCCGACCTGGCGGTGGTCTTCGCCGTTCGAGCGGCAGAGGACTACGCCCCCGGCTCCGCCTTCCTGCGTCAGCGGGCGGAGCGGTTTCCGGGTGGATTGAAGGCGTTTCTCCCGGATTACCTCCCCTATTACGAGGAGCTCGCATCGACGGGGCGCGTGGAGGAATGGGCACGTTCCCAGTGCTATCTCGCATCCATGGCCATGATGGGCGCCGCGGCGGCAGCGGAGATCGACTCCTGCCCGATCGAAGGCTTCGGCGAGCGGGCCCTGCTCGAGTCCGTCGGACTCGGGACCGATACCTGGCGCGCGGCCCTGGTGACCGTCTTCGGGTACGCCGCCGAGCTGCGGCGCGAGCGCATTCGCGAGGATTTTGCCGCCACGGTGGATCTCCGCTAGATACAGACGGGACAGGGGCGCATCGGTGGAGCCCCTTACTCGGGATCGGGTTCGCCCAACGCGAGCGCAGCGCGCTCCCAGACACGTGCGCACTCGGCGTAGTAGTCGCGGTTCAGGCCCGTCGCACGGTCGGCCAGGGCCCGCGCCCGCTTGGCCGCGCGTACGGCCAGGTTTTTTCCGGCGGTGTAACTCGCATCCCGGACGGACTCGATGGAAACCAGGCCGGGCAGGGCTCGAACCGGAACGCCCGTCTTTCTGAAGACAAGGTAGGCGAAGTAGTCGGCGCAGGTCTGCAGCTTCTGCTCATACTCCCGACGTCCCGAGCTCGAGTATGCCAGGAACGAATGCTCGCGGAGCAGGCGGATGATGCCGCCCAACTCCGAGACAAACTCCCGTCTGGTCATGGCCGCGATCGGCCTTTACTCCGGGAGCAGTCGCATGACCCGTTTCTTGCCGGCGCGGAGAATGAGGGCGCCATCGCCGTCGATCCAGCTCAAGTCGACAATCGTCTTTTCGTCCTCGACGCGTCGATCGCCGATCGTGGCTCCGCCCTGCTGGACGAGACGGCGGGCTTCGCTTTTGGAAGGCACGAGACCTGAGAGGAGGAAGAGGTCGAGCACGCCGAGACCGCCGGCCAGGTCAGCCCGGGCGATGGTCCTGGAGGGGATCTGGTCCACGTTTCCGCTGCCTCCGAAGGCCGCCTTGGCGGCGGAGAGAGCCTTGTCCGCCTCTCCGCCGCCGTGAATTAGGGCTGTCACCTCCCAGGCGAGACGTTCCTTGGCTGCGTTGATGGCGCCGCCGCTCGACCGGCCGAGCCGGTGGCACTCCTCGATCGGTAGAAAGGTGAACATGAGGAGGAAGCGTTCAACGTCGCTGTCGGCCACGTTGCGCCAATACTGGAAGAACTCGTAGGGACTGGTCATGGCGGGATCGAGAAAGAGGGCTCCCTTTTCCGTCTTGCCCATCTTCTTGCCGTCACTGGTCATGACGAGGGGGAAGGTCAGGCCGTAGCACTCGGCCCCCTCGACCCGGCGGATGAGATCGATGCCTGCGACGATATTGCCCCACTGATCGTCTCCGCCGATCTGAAGCCGGCAGCCGTGGCGCTTGTACAGCTGGAGGAAATCGTAGCTCTGCAGCAGCTGGTAGTTGAACTCGATGAAGGAGAGGCCGGTCTCCATTCGCAGCTTGTAGGCCTCATACGAGAGCATCTTGTTCACCGAAAAATGGCGACCGATATCCCGGAGAAAATCGATGTAGTTGAGGTCTGCGAGCCAGTTCTTGTTGTTTTCGGAATACAGTGTCGTGCCGTCGAGGCTGAGGAAGCGATCGATCTGGCCGAGAAAGAGATTCGTGTTGGCGTCTATCTCCTCGTAGCTGATGATCTGGCGCATGCTGGACTTCCCGGAAGGATCTCCGATCCGGGCCGTGCCCCCGCCCATGAGGACGATGCCGTGGTGCCCCGCCTCGTGCAGGTGGCGCATCGCAAAGTAGGGAACCATATGGCCGATGTGGAGCGAGGGCCCGGTGGGGTCGCAGCCTTCATAGAAGGTCAGGGGGCCCGAATCCATGGCCGCTGACAGCCCCTCGATATCGGTGCATTGCTTGAGGAAGCCTCGCTCCTGGAGTGTGGTCAAGGCGGGGTTCATAGATGCCTCCCTAGTCTGCGCTCTGGCGCCAGGCACAGCCACTGCCGGCGCCGGCAGTATACCGTCCGAGGCCGATGATCTCAAGCCGCCCCATTGTCGAATTCACCCTCCCTGGTGTAGTATTCGGCGCTCCGAAGAGGACGCGGAAAGGCACAGGCCGGCATGGAACGTTACATCGACCCCGATCGTCCCCTGAAGTACGTCTACAATTCCGACAACCGCTCGATCGTGGACAGGTACCTGCTCTGTCACTGGTGGCCCATTGCCATAAAGGCGATTCCCCGGAAGGCTCCAGCCAACCTTGTATCCATGATAGGCAATCTCGGCTCGTACCTTTCCTTCCTGATACTGTCCGGATTGCTGTTTGGACCTGTTTCTGTCGCGGGGCGAGACCGGCCATGGATTTTCGGCCTCGTTGCGCTCGGTTATTTCTTCTATCAGACGCTCGACGCTCTGGACGGCATCCAGGCCCGGCGCACCGGGGCCTCAGGCCCCCTGGGGGAGTTTGTCGACCACTGGTTCGACTCCTTCAACGTCTTCCTCCTCCCCTTGGGTATCTCCCTCGCCTTCCCCGTCATCCCCTATCAAGTTGTGGCCCCGGCCATGATCCTCTTTGCCGCCGCCGACTGGTTCCAGCTTCGGGCGATCACCTCCCTCGGGGTCCTCATTTTCCCGCCGGTGTCGAGCGAGGAGGGGCAGGTTCTTGACCAGATTTTCTTCGTTCTGATCTGGGTTGTGGGCTACGCCTTCTTCGCCGAACCCCGAATCTTGGGCATGCCCGTGATCTGGATCTGCTATGCAGCCCTCGTCGCCGGCATGGGCTGGACGGTCGTTGGCTGCGCCCGCGATTCGGGGGGACTCTCGCAGTACCTGGCGGAACTGGTTTCGCTGCTTCCGATGGGGCTGTGGATCCTGCTCATGTATCCGCGAATCGGCTCATCGGCCCTGCTTCTGGGCGGCCTCCTGATCGGATTCTCGGGCTCCCGCTTCTCCGGCGAGCTGCTTCGGGAACGGCTCATCGGTACCGAGTATCGCCCCTTTATCCCGGACATCCTGGTCGTTGACGCCCTCCTCCTTGGCCTGGCCCTCTTTCCGGGCCTGCCAACATGGGTAGCCCCGGCCAGCGCCGGAATCGCGCTGCTCTGGACCTGGGGAGAACTCGGGATGCAGTTTGGCAGGACAATCGCCCGCGTGCGAGGGGTGACCGGAAGAGGGCTGTTCTGGCCCCTCACCAAGGCTCGCGCTTGACAGCAGGGCAACGGCAAAGCTAGTCTGCAACAATTTCCGGGCGGATCGGAGAATCGTGCGTCCCACAACGAAGAACCTGCGGCTCTATTTTGCCACGGACATCCATGGATCCGAAGTCTGCTGGCGGAAGTTCCTTGCGGCCGCCGTCTACTATGAGGCCCAATTCCTTGTCCTGGGCGGGGACATGACGGGCAAGGCACTCGTCCCGATAGTCAGAACTTCCCACGGCCAGTGGCGGGCGGTACTGCTCCAGCAGGTCCACACCATGGAGACCGAGGCCGATGTTGTCTCGATGGAGAAGGCCATCGCCAGCCGGGGCTATTACCCCTTCCGGACAACCGAGGACGACATGGAGGGCTATGCGGAGGATCCCGCCCGCATAGATAGGCTGTTCCATGACACCGTCCTCGCGGTCGCCATGCGGTGGATGGAAATCGCCGAGCAGAAGCTGGCCGGCAGCGGCGTTCAGTGCTATGTCTGTCCCGGCAACGACGACGCATTCGAGCTCGATCAGGTCATCGCGGGCTCATCGGTCGTGCAGAATGCGGAGGGCAGGCGTGTCGAGCTGGGAGGCGGCTTCACGATGGCGTCGACGGGCTGGTCCAACCCGACACCCTGGAAGACGCATCGGGAAGCGGAAGAGCCCGAGCTCTACGGGCGTCTCAGCTCCCTCATCCCCCCCGGCACCGATTGTTCCCGCTGGATCTTCAACCTTCACGCTCCGCCCCATGGAACCGGCCTCGATGATGCGCCCGAGCTGGACGATAATCTGAACGTCAAAAACGCTGGACAGAGTGTCGTACCGGTGGGAAGCTCATCGGTGCGGCGGATCATCGAGGAGCGCCACCCCCTGCTCTCCCTCCATGGCCACATCCACGAGGCCAAGGGCGTGGCGCGCATCGGCAAAACCCTCTGTATCAATCCGGGAAGCCTGTACGAACAGGGCGTCCTGCAGGGGGCCCTCATCGATCTCGACCCGCGCAAGGGAATAGGCTCGTACGTTCTGACGACGGGCTGAGATGCGATAAAGGAGAAACTGTATGGCAGAGAAACCGGACCTGTTTCTTCGGAAGGCGACCGGCCTGATTCGTTCCTGGTCGGTCATGGATGCATTCATCTATGCGTTTTTCTCGATCAACCTGGTGACGCTCGGGCTCTATACCATGAGCCAGGCCTACGGTTTCCAGGGGGGCATGATTCCCGCGCTCATCATCAGCGCAGTGCTCATCCTCGCCGAAATAGTGGTCTACGCCGGCCTGATAGCAGTAATGCCTCGGGCGGGCGGAGACTACGTGTGGCAGAGCCGAATACTAGGCGGAGGCGTCGGATTCGTCCTCGCCATGACGGGCTGGTGCTTCATCCTGTGGCTCTGGACTCCCATCTACGCCGACATGCTCAGGCACATCGTTCTCGTGCCCCTGGCGGCCGTCCTCGGCTTTAGGGATGCCGCCCTCTCGATCGCCGCAAGCCCTGTGGCCTGGTTTGTCGTCTGCGTGGTCACCTGCGCCTTCGTGCTTCTCGTCATTGCGCTGGGAATGAAGTCCTACGCCCGGGTCCAGAAATTCTGTTTCTGGCTGGGCAACGCCGGCCTCATTGTCGTGATCGTCATGCTCTTCGCCGGGAACAGCGGCTCGTTCAAAAACAGCTTCGACGCGGGGGCGGGCCAGCTCTTCGGGCTCAAGGACGCCTACGCCTCGGTGGAGGCCGCGGGCAAGGCCGCAGGCGCTTCGACCCCCCTGTGGGGCGGAGGATTCGGCGCCATCTTCCTCCTTATGCCCTATCTCGCTTTCTTCAACCTCTGGCCCAACTGGGGGGCTACCCTCTACGGCGAGGTCAAGGGATCCCAGGATTTCCGCAAGAACTTTGTCGGCATGGCGAGCGCCCTCATCGTGACCACCGTCCTCGCCATCGTACTTTTGCTGGGCATCGACAAGGCTTTCGGCTGGGGTTTCTACATGAACGCCAATGCCGCGTACTGGAGCGCCCGCTGGGGCCTCGTCCAGGGCACCCCAGTCCTCCCCGTCTGGCCCTACCCCGCCCTGCTCGCGCTCTTCGCCACGCCGTCGACCATCGTGCGCGTGATCGTCCTCGTGGCCATGGCCATGTGGTTCTTCGGCTGGGCAGGCACAATCTACCTATCCAGCACTCGAATCCTCTTCTCAGCGTCCTTCGACCGACTCCTCCCCGAGGCCATGGCGCGGATCGACCCCAAGACGCGAACACCGTTCAATGCACTGCTTTTCATGATCATTCCCGGCCTCATCGTCTCAGCACTCTTCGTGTTCAATGTATGGAACTTCAGCAGCCTGACCCTGGTCTCCACCCTCGTCATCGCGGTCACCTTCTTCGGGACCGGACTGGCGGCCATACTGCTTCCCTTCACCAAAAAGGAGCTCTACCGGGCATCGCCCCTCGCGAGCTTCAGAATCGGGAAGCTCCCCCTCATCACTGTCTTCGGGCTGATCTTCTGCGGCTTCCTCGGCTTTCTCCTCTACGAGTGGCTCATCGACCCCGCCAACCTCTACGGCATCAGCTATCGCAACGTTCCATCCATGCTGTTCATGGGATTCCTCTACCTGCTGGCGATCGGGATCTATGTGGGCATGCGTGCGTACAGAAGGCGATCCGGCATCGATGTGGACAAGATCTACGGCGAAATTCCCGTGGAGTGATCGCGCGGTGGACGGTAACGAATCGCTTCTGGCTGAGGCCCTCGGGCTCAGCGCCGAGGGTAAGGATCGCGGGCTCCGCTTGCTGCTGATGGGTGGCCTCGCGGTCCGCGCCCTCTGCCCGACAAGCCGGCTGCCCCCCTACGCGCGGGTCTGCGGTGATGCGGACTTCTTCAGCGCCTCCGACGGCAACTCGGTGGAAAGACTGTTCGTCTCGAGGGGCTGGAAACCGGATGCCGAGTTCAATTTGTACAACGGGGACTCGCGCCTCAAGTTCAGCCACGAAGAGCTCGGCAAGAGCGCCGACGTCTTTGTCCGGCGATTCCGGATGTGCCATGAGATCAGGATCGATGCGGCGGATGGCGACGGGCGGCCAACCGTGTCGCTCGCCGAGTTGCTGTTGACCAAGCTGCAGGTCGTCGAGGCAAACGAGAAGGACCTGGCGGATGCGTACTGCATCCTCGCGGATCATGATCCGGTTCGGGGAGGCACGGAAGGACTTGACCCTGCGCGGTTGGCCGGCGCCTGCGCTGCAGACTGGGGCCTGTTCACGACGGTGCAGCTCTCGCTCGAGCGGCTCGAAGCATGGGCGGCCGGGTCCGTGCCGGACGAGTCTCGTGCCGCGCGGGTGGCCACAGGCATCTCCCTCCTCAGGAGCGCTCTCGAGACCGAGGAGAAGAGCCTGGCCTGGAAGGCCCGGGCCCTGGTCGGCAAGCGGCTGCGCTGGTATGAATTACCCGAAGAGGTTCTCTGATGCCCGGTGTAGGAGCTTTCTTGACGAAACGAGTGCGCGGAGAGCTTGACGCTGCCCACGGAGATTTTGGCAGCGCTGCCCCGCCCGGCAGCCACGAGGGCCCCCGGCCGGAGGCCGGGCTGCTCGAGGGGCTCCGCCGCTTCATCGACGGCCGTCGCATCGAGGCGGCGCTCCCCCCCGACATCAGGCGCAAGGGGGTGAACGTCGACACGAGGGAGCGGCTGGGCGGTCTGACCAACCAGAACTACAAGCTTTATGTCGGAGGAGAGGCCATCGTTCTCAGGCTGCCGGGGCGGGGAACGGGGCGCTTCATCCGTCGCTCCATCGAGCGGACAAATCAGGAGGCGGCCGCGCGCCTGGGCTTCACGCCGCATTCGCTGTTCTTCGACGGACGGACCGGAGTGAAGATAACGCCGTTCCTGGGCGAAGCTCGGGCGCTCGATCCGATCGCGGCACGCCTTCCCGAGACCGCGGAAGCGGTCGCCGGACTGCTCCATCGTTTCCACCATTCGGGCCTGCGTTTTGTCAATGATTTCGACGTCTTCAAGCTCATCCGTATCTACGAACGGGTGGCCCGCGGGCGTTTTGCGCGGTTCTATGACAGCTACGACCGGATCCGGAAGCGGGTCCTGGCCCTTGAACGCCCGCTCTCCGTCATGTCCGAAGAAAAGGTGGCCTGTCACAACGACCTGGTGCCGGAGAACATCCTCGAGACGCCCCAGGGGCTTACGCTCATCGATTGGGAATACTCGGGGATGAACGACCCGGCCTGGGACATTGCTTCCTTCACGCTCGAGTCCGGCTTCGACGAGGAGGAGGAGCGCCGCTTCCTTGCGAGCTACGCGGGACCGGCGGCGAGCGACCGCCTGAAGGTCCGGGTGGAGGCCTATCGCCTCCTGCAGGATTTCCTGTGGTCGCTCTGGTCGCTCCTGCAGGAGACCGCCAGCAGGGACCCGGTGCGGGCCCGAAGCTACCGTGACTACGGTCTGGACCGGTTCCTGCGGGCGAGGCAGCGACTCGCCTTCGTGGAGTCGCGATTCGGCGTCGCCAAGAAAACCGAGGAGATGCGACGGTGAGCCAGATCCTCGCCTTCTTCGGGCCGTTGCTCGCGGGCCACGTCATCCTCTCCATTTTCATCTTCCTGTTTCTCTTCGGCTTCACCCTGCCCATTTCGGAGGAGATCGCGCTCGCGCTCGTGGGAGTATTTGTCCGCGGTACGGGCACGCCCATACCCGAGACGCTGCTTGTGGCCGTCTGCGCGCTGGCGCTCGCCGACTTCGTATACTACGGTCTGGCCCGAAGCGTGGGTCCCCGTTTCCTTCGCTTCAAGTTCTTCTCCCGGATCGTCAAGCCGGACGCAATTGTCCAGGGCGAACGTTATTTTCACCGGCGGGGGCCGCGGATCGTCTTCGCCTGCCGATTCGTGGTGGGACTCAGAATGCCGGGAATTCTGAGTGCCGGCTTTCTTCGGATGCCGTTCAGGCGTTTCCTGGCCTACGACGGCCTGGCCATTCTCATCGGAACTCCGCTCTGGCTCGGGGTCGGCTATGCCTTCGGCGCGCAACTCGACCGGGAAGTGGGGTTGTTCGGCAGGCTGCTGGCGGTTATCGCGCCGCTCGCCGTCATAGCGGGAGCGGTTCTGGTCTACAAGAGTGTCCGGGCGGACCGGGCTCGAGCCGACGCCGAAGAATTCGACGAAAGCGGCAGCAGGGATTGCACATGAACGCGATCATTCTGGCCGCGGGAATGGGCACGCGGCTGCGACCGCTCACGGACGACAGGCCGAAGGTACTGGTCGAGGTGGCCGGCGAGAGCTTCTTCGCACGCCAGATCCGCCAGCTGCGCTCTGCCGGCGTCGCCCCCATCACGGTGATCACTGGTTACCGTGCGGAGGCATTCCGTCGCTGGGCCGGGGAAGCGGACATCGAGTTCGTGCACAACGACCACTTCGACGACCGGAACAACATCTGGTCCATGCGCCTCGTTGGCGACAGGTTGGGCGACACGATCGTGCTCGACGGGGACCTGCGTCTCGCCGACGGCGTCATCCCCGCGGCACCGCCGGCTCAAAGCTCGTGGTACGTGGGCTGGCGCGATTCCATGCAGGGAGAATGGGTGGTGCGCTGCGATGAATCCGGCCGGGTCCACCGCATCGATGTCGCCGGCGGCAGCGGCTGGATCCTCACCGGCCTTTCCTACTGGAATGCGGAGGATGGGGCGCTGATCGCCAGGCGGCTCTCCGAACGGGTTTCCGGGACGGGCTGGGAAGGACTGTACTGGGACGAGATTCCGCGCTCCGCCCTCGATCTCATCACGGTGCACGCCGTGCATATCCCCGATGGTTCTTGGGTGGAAATCGACAGTCTGGAAGACAAGGCGACCTTCGAGCGCAGTTTGGCCGACTCTTCCGGTGCTCCATCTGCAGCCGGTCCCGGCCCCTCCGCGCTTGACCGCGGCACGGGACGAACATAGGATTGCCTCATGCGCTCGATGCGCCGTAGAACAACACCGGACGGGCAGCTAGCGATTGTGCTTGCGAATGCCCCGTCACGGGATTATGATAAGCGAAACTCTACAAGGAGATGAACATGCCTGCTACCCCAGCCGCTCCCAAAGCACTTACCAAGGCCCAGGTTGTGGCCCAGCTCGCCGAGAAGAACGGTCTGACCAAGAAACAAGCCGCCGCCTTCATCGAGTCCCTCGTCGACCTCGCCTGCCGCGAGACCAAGAAGAACAAGAAGTTCACGCTGCCCGGAATCGGGATTCTCAAGCTCAACAAGCGCAAGGCGCGCCTGGGCCGCAATCCCGCCACCGGCGAGCAGATCAAGATTCCCGCCAAGACCACGGTCAAGATGACGGTGTCCAAGGCCTGCAAGGACGCCATTCTCGGAACGAGCAAATAGTTCCCCTGCCGGAACGGTGATCGCTCTCAGCGCGCCCCTCCTGGTGCCCTTCCGGGCCGGGGGGGCGCAGCGTTTTTCAGCCCCTTGAAGCTGCGGGCTTCCGGCGGCTACGATGCCCCGACATGAAGAACGCAGAGAGCGTCGTGGCCAAGCTCACCGAGGTCGCGCTGCGCCGCTACGACATGATAGCCGAGGGCGACCGGATTCTGGTGGCAGTCTCCGGAGGCAAGGACTCCACCAGCCTCGCCTACGATCTGGCCACGAAGCGTCGATGGTGGCCGGCGCACTATGAGATCCGGGCCATCCACATCGCGACCGACTTCTGTTCCTGCTGCAAGAAATCCTCCCTCGTGGAACTGCTGCAGGCATGGGACGTGGACTATGTATCGATCGACGTGCCTGTCATGGGACGGCTCAAGGCGGGCCGCAGCATGAACTGCTGGTGGTGCTCCATGCAGCGCCGTACCGAGCTGATCCGCTATGCGATGGCCGAGGGTTTCACCAAGATCGCGCTCGGACACCACCTGGACGACGTGGTCGAAACCCTGCTCATGAACATGCTCTACAAGGCGGAGATTTCCGGAATGGCGCCCGTGGTCAGCTACCGCAAGTATCCACTCTCGATCATCCGGCCCCTCGCCCTCTGCGAGGAGCGACAGATCGTCGCCTTTGCCGAGGAAAAGGGCTTCCGTTCGGCCGTCTGCACCTGCCCCTACGGACTCGACTCGAAACGACGCGACGTACGCGCCAAGATCCACGAGCTGACGGGCGGGTCGAGCGCGCTCAAACGGAATCTCTTCGATTCCATGTCCCGGATCAATCCCGAGTACCTGGCCTAGCCCTCGAAAAAACCGATTCCCTCCGCACTTCGGGACGCCCCTTGAGCATCATAGAGTGAGGGG
>DATJQN010000335.1:0-3271 GCA_035505775.1 Rectinemataceae bacterium
ATCGACATTGGCGGCCTCGAAGCGGCGCTTCTCGTCGTCCACGCGATTGAAGGCCCGGATGACGCGGATGCCGGTCAGCCCCTCGCGAAGCACGAGGTTGACCTTGTCGATCTTCTTCTGGATCGCCCGGAACAGGGGGAAGCCCTTGATGGCCACCGTGGCTATGATGCCTGCCAGCGCGGGGATGACCGCCACGATGACCCAGGACAGACCGGGATCCTTCGAGACGGCCAGGATTATGCCGCCGACCATCATGATCGGTGCGCTTATCATCATGCGCATCATGAGAAGGACGACCATCTGCACCTGGGTCACGTCGTTGGTAGTCCGGGTGACCAGGGACGGAGTGCCGAAGGTGTCGAACTCGTGCAGGGAAAAGCTGGAGACGCGGGCGAATATGTCGTCCCGGAGCTGGGCGCCCATGCCCATCGAGGCATGGGAGGAAAGGTAGCTCGCCGCTATCGCGCAGGCCGAGCCGCCGAGGGCGACGAGCAGCATCGTGAGTCCGGTCTGCACGATGAAGCCGATGTCGCCGTTGGTGATCCCCTTGTTCACGATGTCCGACATGAGGGTGGGAAGGTAGAGATCGGCCAGGCACTGGAAGAATACGACAGCGACCACGGCAGCCACCGGTATGGCATAGGGCCGCAGGTACTTGAACAGCTTCAGCATCTCGGGAGCCTCACTGAAGGTCCGACGCGGCCGTGGCCCGGTCGAGGTCGGCCTGGGCGATCAGCACGTCGATGCGCCGGTTGGTGACCGCGAAATCGGTCCTGAGCAGGTCGAACTGCGCGGATGCAAGGTCGATGTCCTTCGCGGTGCCCGCGGCGACCCGACCCTGCATGACGCGAAGGTTCTCCTGGGCCTGGGCTACCATGGCTTCGGTGGTGGCGAGATCGCGCATCGCCCGTTCCAGGTTCACGAGGGAGGTCTCCACGTCCATGACCACCGCCATCCGCTGCCGGGTCTCGTCGGCCTTGGCCTTGGAGGCTGCGAAGCCCTGGGCCTTGATGTCGTCCATGGCCGCGGGCAGGGCGCCGACGTCGTAGCTGATCTGCAGACCGAGGGCCCAGGTTCCCGTGAAGAGCCAGGGATCGCTCTGGAATGCGACGCGCTGGTTCGGATCCGCGTAGCTGAAGTTGCCGGTCAGGGCCACGGTCGGGTAGAGGGCGGCACGCGAGAGCTTCACCGAGTGCTCGGCGATGGCCCGCGCGAGCTGGGCTGTCCTTGTTTCCGGTCTGCGGGCGAGGGCCTTCGATATCAGCGCCGCCTCGTCGAAGCGTGTCGCGGCGTCGGGAAGGACCTGCGACTCCACGCCCGTGATCAGGCTGAACGGAAGGGCCGCGTCCGGGGCGGCGGTCGAAATGCCGAGGGAGCCGAGATCCATGCCCATCAGCGAGGCGAGGACGAGGAAGGCATTGCGCTGAAGAGCCCGGGCGTCGTTCAGATCCTGCGTCGCCTGCTCGAGGCGCATCTGGGAGGCGAGCTGGTCCGCCTGGGTGGCGACCCCTTCCCCGACTTGCCGCGCCGTCAGGCTGCTGTTTTCCTTCATAAGGGTCAGGTTCTGCTCGAGCGTGGCACGGTTGTGGGTGGCCCGCACGGCTTCCCAGTAGGCCTTCTGCACCTGGAACACCAGGGCTCGCTTTCCGGTCTCGACCGCGACATCCTTCACTTCGGCCTGCAAGCCGGCGATGGCGATGTTCTCTTTGGTCCGAAACCCGGCGAAGATCGGATACTGCATGCTCACGCCGAAGGCGAACTGGTTGTCGAGGGAGCTGAAGCTCACCGTGCCCAAGGGCCCGAGGTTCATCGACGAGCTGAGATCGCTGAGCCGCTGGTAGCCCGCGCTGGCGCTGAGCGAAGGCAGGCGTCGCCATCGGGCCGAATCGGCCTTGGCGAGGGCGGAAAGTCTGTCGAGGGCCGCGGCCTCGAGACCGGGGTCGGTGGCCAGCGCGGTGGTCACGGCCTGGTCGAGGCTTACCGCTGCAGGTGCCGCCGCGGCTGCCTGCGGTGCAGCCGGCAGGGCGACGGCGAATAGGAGCACGAAGAACGGCAACGCCGCTCCCAAGCGGAGCCTGCGGCCGAAAGAGACGGACAAGGCGATGGGACTCATTGCTCCCCTTTCTCCTCGCCACGGTCATGGGGATGGGCGATATGCTCACGCATGACGCGGCGCATCCTCATGCGGGCCAGGAAGGAGTTCCCGCGGCCGCCGAACAGGAGCCGCGCGAGGATGAAGAGACCGAGTGCCTGCCAGAAGCGCAGTGCGGGCAAGCCCAGGACTGTCGAAAGGATCTGGTTCCACAGCAGCATCACAATGAGCCCCACCACCGCGAGTGCGGCCGCGGCGACAACTATCCCCGCCGCGACCATGAGGGCACGCCGTTCGGGGCTGGCTTCATGCCATTTTCGATGGCGTTCATGCATCCCTTGTCCGTACATCATGAGAATTCCTCCATAGTTCAGGCTCCCGCCCATTCGCGCAGAGCGGCCGAAAGGCGCTTGATCGCGGAACGTTTGCGCGCCGCAAGGGTGTCCGGCGAAATTCCGCTCGCCTCCGCTAGTTCCCTGAAGGTCAGACCGTCGAGGACCTGGGCCTCGATGACGTGCCGCTGCTCCTCGGGCAGATCCTCGATCGCCTCATAGAGTGCGCCCTGCAGTTCCGATTCCACCGCGACTGACAGCGGATCTATCCCGGAGTCCGCGACGATTTCCGAGATCAGGTCCTCCGATACGGCAGTCTCGCCCGCTTTTCGCTGAACCTCGCGGTGGCGCCAGAGATCCCGCACCTTGTTACGCAGGGTCGTGAAGAGCCAGGCCGCGAGGTCGTCGATCAGGTCGAGAGACTCCGCCTCGGCGAGCGCGCTTGCGTAGGCCTCCTGCACGAGATCCTCGGCATCGGCCAGGCTTCTGGTGGCCCGGGCCGCCCATGAGAGCAGACCCCGGTGATGCGTTCGATATGTTGTCTCGAGATCCTTCGTTTGCTTTCTGCCCATCGGGTCGCGCACCTACTATGACGTCTCAGGTCGTAAATTTGTGCATGCCTGCATGGAAAAATCCGCAGGAAGTGTATCAGAAGCCGCTGTCTCTGAAACGGGGCCGACGTGGTGGGAGTTGCCGACGAGGCGGTCACGAGCCAGGGAGAGGGCGTCGCGATGGCGGCGAAGGGACCCGGGCCGGTGGAGCGACAGTACAGGGGGCGGCGGCAGGCTTCGATGAGGGGCCGGTTAGGGTGAGGTTAATATTGGCGAAAAATATTGACTTATTGTCA
>DATJQN010000336.1:0-3378 GCA_035505775.1 Rectinemataceae bacterium
GCGGGGAGCAGAAGCGAGCTGTTTCTGTTCGCCGCACGGGGCGTCCAGGGATCCGACTCCCGGTAGTGCGCCGGTCGATCGGCAGGGACGGCCACCCCCGCAGGTCTCCGCTACCGGATCGCTTCCGCACAACGCGGGTCTGTGGCGCTTGCGCGCCGGCAAGGGCGCCAAGCGATTCCCGGCCTGCGCCGCTTTCCCGAGACTCGCCGGAGCCCCCGCAGTTCAGGTCTCGTAAAAATCCGGCCGGCGATCCGCCAGAAGGTCGTTCAGCTCCCCGATCCTTTTGTTCCGCGCCAGGGTGGGATCGATGTCGACCCGGGCCTCGGCGGGCAGGTCGGGGGGAAGCCGCGCGAGACAGCTGCCGTCGGGAGCCAAAAGGACGCTCTCCCCGGTGAAGGTGAGGCTCCTGCCCGAACGTCGCTCACAGCCGACGCGGTTCACCGTCGCCACGAAGATCCGGTTCTCCACCGCCCTCGCGAAATCCGCGCGCTGGCAGAAGGGAAGCACCAGATTCGAACAGTGGGCGACGAGATCCGCGCCACGCAGCGCGAGGGTCCGGAAACTTTCAGGGAATATCCAGTCGAAGCAGATCGCGAGCCCGACCATCATGCCGCGGAACTCCTCCACGAAAAAGCCGGAATCGCCCGGGTCGAAACAGAGCTTCTCGCGGGCGAACAGGTGGGTCTTGCGGTAGACCCTTCGCCGGCCGCCCGGAAGGGCGATCATGGCGGAATTGAAGAGTCTCCCGCCCGGGGCCCGCTCGGCGAAGCCGAAGGCGATCCCCGAGCCCCGCTCGGTCGCCGCGTCGGCGAGAGCGCGGACGCGCGGCCCATCGACCTCCTCGGCCAGGAGCCCGGCTTCCTGCCGGTCATCGAAGTCGTAGCCCGAGAGGCAGAGCTCGGGGAGCACGAAGAAGTCCGCATCCACTCCCCGGATTGTCTCCCGCAGGGACTCGAGGTTGTCGTCCTGCGCGCCGAAAACGGGTTCGGTCTGGATGAGTGCTAGTCGCATAGGGCGACTATAGCGCCGCATCCCACCCTTCCGCAAACCCGGCGCCGGCCCTTGCACTGCCTTCGCGGCGAGCCTATCCTCCTTCCTGATCCGCAATGAAGAAGTACATCGTCCTGGCCGGCAACATCGGAGCCGGGAAATCCACCCTTGTCGAGCTGCTCTCCCGGCGTCTCGGTTTCGAACCGTACTATGAGCCGGTGGCCCAGAATCCCTTTCTGCAGGATTTCTATGCGGATATGCCGAGATGGGCCTTTCACTCCCAGGTTTTTTTCCTCACGCATCGCGTCCGGTCACACCACGCGCTCATGGCTGACCGGCACTCGGTCGTCCAGGACCGGTCGCTCTACGAGGATGCCGAGGTTTTCGCGAAGAACCTCTACGAGCGGGGCGACATGAGCGGGCGCGACTGGGAAACCTATGTGGAGCTCTACCGCAGCCTCTGCAGTCTCCTGCCCGCACCCGATCTGGTCATCTATCTTCGCGCCACGGTCCCTACACTCCAGGCCCGGATCGCCCGCCGCGGGCGGAGTTTCGAGGCCGGCATCCCCGACGAGTACCTGGCTTCCCTCAACCGTCTCTATGAGGCATGGATAGAGTCCTTCGAACTTTCGCCCGTGCTCATCGTGCCCGGCGACCGGCTGGACTTCGTCGCCGAGAGCCGGGACTTCGAGGCCATCGCCGCCACCGTGGAGGAGCGGCTCAGGGACAAGCAGGGGAGTCTCTTCCCCATCGGAATGTGAGCCGGTCAGGAACCGGCATTGAAACAGGCATTCCCTTATCAGTAGCTTCGAGGGAGAGCCGTGTATCCGCTTGGCTCCGATCAAACATGTGGAGGATGCAAATGGCGACAGTCACCCTGCGGGGAAATCAGATTCACACGGCGGGTTCCCTCCCTGCCGTGGGCGGCGCGGCCCCGGATTTCAAACTCACCACGGGCGATCTCAGCGATGTCTCCCTCGCCGACTTTGCGGGAAAAGTGAAGATCATGAGTGTTTCGCCCAGTCTGGACACCTCGGTCTGCGCCCTCTCCGCGAAGAAATTCGAACAGGAAGTGAAGAAACTCGGAGGAGCCGTGGTGCTCCACGTCAGCCGGGACCTGCCCTTTGCCCAAAGCCGCTTCTGCAAGGCCGAAGGAGTGGAATCGGTGATCCCCCTCTCCGAGCTCCGCGATCGGAGCTTCGGGAAATCCTACGGGGTGGAGTTGACCGACGGGCCCATGGCGGGCCTGCTCTGCCGGGCGGTCGTCGTCGTGGACGCGAGCAACCGGGTTGTCCATGCCGAGCTGGTGCCCGAGATAACCCAGGAACCGGACTACGGAAAGGCCATGGAGGCCGCCCGGAAGGCGCTTGCCCCCCGCTGAACGATCGCCGCTCTTTGAAAGCCGGCTCCGATGAACTAGAATTGGGGTGATGAGCTCCAGCGAGAAGCCGGCCATTCTCTGCGTGGACGACGAAGGCATCGTCCTCCTCAGCCTCAAGTCGGAGCTGCGGAACAGCCTCGGCTCCGAGGCCAGGATCGAAACGGCCGAGTCAGGGGATGAAGCACTTACGCTGGTCGACGAGCTCATGGCCGAGGGCTGCCCCCTCGCACTGCTCATATCGGACCTCCGGATGCCCGGAATGGGCGGGGAGGTCCTCCTTGCCCGCGTACGGGAAAAGAGCCCCAGGACTCTCAACGTGCTCCTCACCGGCTACGCCGATCTGGACGCCGTGGCGTCGGCCATCAACTATGCGGGCCTCTACCGCTACCTGGGAAAGCCCTGGAGGCGGGACGACCTCATCCTGACCGTTCGGGAGGCGCTCCGGTCCTGGCAGAACGACCGCCTCATCGAAGAGAAGAACCGCACCATCGAGCTGCTGACCGTGGCCATGGTCACCGCTCTTGAAAACGTCAATCTGGTCAACGACGAGGAGACCGGACTCCACGTACGCCGGGTGGGGGAGTATTCCCGCGTGATTGCGGAGGGCATGGGCCTCAACGAAGTCTTCATCAAGCGGATAGGTCTCTATGCCTCGCTGCACGACATTGGCAAGATCGGCGTGCCGCGCGAGGTCCTCGTGTCGGGACTCCGCTACAGCCCCGAAGAGCGGGAGACCATGAAGCGTCACGTCGAGCACGGCGGCCGCATGCTCGACATGCCGGGCGTGGATTCCATGGCCTTGAACGTGGCCCGGTACCATCATGAGCGCTGGGACGGAACGGGCTACTGCGAAGGGCTGGCCGGGGAAGCGATCCCCCTCGAGGCGAGGATCGTGGCCGTGGCCGACGTATTCGACGCGATCACGACCAAGCGCCCCTACAAGCCCGGCTACTCGACCGCGCATGCCATCGCCGAGATAGCAGCGGGAGCCGGAGGGGCATTCGACC
>DATJQN010000337.1:0-2918 GCA_035505775.1 Rectinemataceae bacterium
CGTAGACCAGTATCTGGATGACGGCAACGTACTCGGCTTGAAGAAGGAGGTACACGAAGGCCATGCCGAGAAAGGCGGCGGCCATGTAGATCGCGCTATGCACCATGTTGCGCGACAGGATCATGGCAAGGGCGGAAAAGACCACGATGGCCGCGAAAATGTAGAATAGAACAGACTCCATGATGCTCAGTCCCCCTTTCCCGGGGCCGCGGGCGCGGCGGGCTCTATAGGAGGCCGATAGGAGTTGCCTCTCCAGGAGAAGAAGGTGTCGTCCTTTCGATAGCAGGCAAGGTCGAAGTCGGTCTTGAAGAAGATCGCGTCCTTCGGGCAGGCCTCGACGCAGAGACCGCAGAAGAGGCAGTAGCCGAGATTCATGCTGTAGCGCTCGAGCATGCGCTTGTTCTTCTCGCCGAGATAGTAGTCGACCTTGATCACGCCGTTGGGGCAGGCCTCGGAGCAGAGCCCGCAGGAGATGCAGGCGTCGGCGTCGAAACCAAAGGAGCCCTTGCTGCGGGGCGGGAGATCGGGCAGCTCCTCGGGATAGCGCTGGGTCACCTTCTTCATGAGGAAGCGCTTTGCGGTCGTATACAGACCTTGAACCAAACCTAGGCCAAACACGGCTACCTCCCCACCGCGGTGAAGTACTGATAGAGCTTGATGCCGACACCGGTCAGAAGAATGTTCAGGATCGACAGGGGGATGAGGAACTTCCAGTTGAACTTCATCATCTTGTCCACCCGCGCACGGGGGAAGGTCCAGCGGAGCCAGAGGATCAGAAGAACCATGACCCAGGTCTTGCCGATGAACCAGAGCCAACCCGGAAGGAAGGGGCCCGACCATCCACCCAGGAAGAGCGTCGCGCCAAGGGCGGCCACGCAGAAGAGGTTGGCGTACTCGGCCATGAAGAAAAGGGCAAAGCGCATGCCTGAGTACTCGGTGTGATAGCCGGCGATCAGCTCCTGCTCGGCCTCGGTCATGTCGAAGGGCGAGCGGGCGAGCTCGGCCAGGGCCGAGATCAGGAAGATCACGCAGGCCAGGGGCTGGATGAAGACGAACCAGACGCCGTGCTGCGCGGCCGAGATATCGCCCAAGTTGAGCGAACCCGAGATCATCACCACGCCGAGCATGGAGAAGGCCAGGGGTATCTCGTAGCTGATCACCTGCGCCACCGTGCGCATGCCGCCGAGGAGCGAATACTTGTTGTTCGATCCCCAGCCCGCCATCAGGATGGCAATCGTAGAGGTCGAGGAGAGGGCGACGAAGAACAGGAGCCCGACATTCATGTCGACCGGCGAGCCGCCCTTGCCGTAGGGCAGGAAGCCGTAGAGGATCATCGTGATCGTGAAGATCAGGACGGGGGCCAGCTTGTAGACGCGCTTGTCCACCGCCGCCGGCATGATGGATTCCTTGCCGATCAGCTTCGCCGCGTCGTTGACCGACTGCAGCAGGCCGAAGGGGCCGACCCGGTTCGGGCCGAGCCGTTCCTGGAAGAAGCTCGCGACGCGGCGATCGACCCAGAGAATGACGATGATGTTCACCGTGACCAGGGCCGCGACGGCCACGAAGGAGACGAGGGCCATGACCGTGTCGGTGAGCAGGGGCGGGAAGTTGAGCGATCCCATGAGCCCCCGCAGGAACGCGGATATGATTAGGAACAGGTCGTTCAGAGTCTGCATGCGCCCCCCTAACGATCTATTTCGCCGAGGACGATGTCCAGCGAGGCGAGCGTTGCGACGAAGTCCTGGATGGTGAGTCCGGGAGCGATTTCCGGGAGAATGCCGATGTTGATGAATGAGGGAGACCGCAGATGCATGCGGTAGGGCTTCGTGCTCCCGTCGCTCACGATGAGGTAGCCCTGAATGCCCCGGGCGCTTTCCACCGGGACGAAAACTTCGCCCGCTGCCGGCTTCCATACCTTGGGAAGCTTCGTGCGGACGGGGCCTGAGGGCAGACCGTCGAGCGCCTGCTCCACGAGGCCGATGCTCTGGTAGATCTCGAGGAGACGGATGTAGTAGCGGTCGTAGCTGTCGCCCGATCGCAGCACCGGCACCTCGAAGTCGAGGCGATCGTAGATGCCGTAGGGGGCGTCCTTGCGGAGATCGAGGGCCACCCCGGAGGCCCGGAGGTTGGGACCCGTCATGCCGTACTCGAGCGCCGATTCCGGGTCGATGACGCCGATGCCCCTGGTTCTTCCCTGGAATATCTCGTTGCCGGAGACCAGTCGGTCGAAGTCGGCCAGTCGCGATCGCAGATCGGCAAAGGTGGTTTTGACCTTGGCCTCGAACTCCTCGGGCAGATCCTCGACGACCCCGCCGGCCACGATATAGCTGAGATTCATGCGTGAACCCGAGACTGCCTCGAGCAGGTCCAGAATTCCCTCGCGCGCTGTGAAGGCGTACATCCAGCCGGTTACTGCGTTGAGGTCAATGACCATGCTCGAAAGCATCACGAGGTGGCTCGCGATGCGCTGAAGCTCGCCCACTATGACGCGAATGTACTCGGCGCGCTCCGGGACAGCTATGTTCCCCAGTTTTTCGAGGGCCAGAGCGTAGCCCCAGTTGTTGAGGACGCCCGCCAGATAGTCGAAGCGGGCGGTGTAGGGCACGAACTGCGCATAGGTTCTCGCTTCCGCGAGTTTCTCCATGCCGCGGTGCAGATAGCCGATGACGTTCTCGCAGGCGACGATGCTCTCACCGTTGAGCCGCAGCCTGGCGTGGTAGACGCCGTGGGTGCTCGGGTGCTGGGGACCCAGATTGAGGGTGTATTCCTGGGTCTCGAGGACCTCGTCCTCATCCCAGACCCTGGTGTCTGTGGCACTATCGCTCATGCCTGGGCTCCTTCGGCCTGTCGGGTTTCCGTGGGGGGGAAGCGGGGCGTCACCTTCAGCGCGAAGTCCTTCCGCAGGGGATGCCCCTCGA
>DATJQN010000338.1:0-47677 GCA_035505775.1 Rectinemataceae bacterium
GGCGGCGACATCACCGAGGGTCGTAAAGTCGCCGTTGCTGGTCTTGCCGACCTCGAGTTTGGCGGGGCCGAACTTGGCATAGGCGCTCAACGCGTCAAAGGTGGGCTGGCCGGACTTGGTCGCATCGGTAGTATCGAACTCGGCGAACCATCCAAAATTCCCGGCCGTAAATGACAGATCCAAGTCATTGTAGAGAACATAGCCGTTATCCCAGAAATCGTAGAGGCTCACGAAATCTGCGGGGCTATTGTACATGATACCAGTCGAGAACGAGTCCGAGAACTGCACAGTCGGCGCAGCCATGTCGTCTGCGTAGACGGCGAGGCCTACGAAGGCGAGGGCGAGAAGCAGAACGATAAGCTTCTTCATCAAAGTCCTCCTTAGCGATTGCAAAGGGGGTAAACCGACGGTTTAGTGATCCCCTTTCCTAAGTCTTGCGGGCAGTATAGCCAGCCCAAATTGCGGTGTCAAGTTTTTTTTGGGAATTGGTGTAACCATTTTCGGGATTAGCTAAACCGGATTAAATCTTTTGATGATCAAGTTTTAGCTGCGACTTTCCGATGGCGATTTCGCGATGGGCGGCATACAAAAACAACCATAATGTCAAATATTACACGTATATTTCGAGGAAATTCTGGGGCTTCTGGGCTTCGCCGGACCTGCCGGAGATACTGGCACCAAAGCCCCTGGCGCCCCCGGACCTTCCACGGAGGCCTGCGATTTTCATGGCGAGTTCGGCTCGAGCCCGCTGGCCGCATTCTGCAGCGCTGACACAAACCGCTCATGGAATGGGTCGAAATCATCGATGAGGGCCGGCAGATCGTCATTGAGGATGCTCAGTCTGCGGGGGTCGAGCTCGTCATCGTAGACATTTCTGAATGCATGCCGGAAGCGCATGAGCTCGCCCATGCGCCGCGCATACTCTGGAGAAAAGAGGCCAGGGCGTGTTCCCGGAATGGTGAGGGCCATTCGCTCGATCAGTTCGCGGTGCCAGCTCCTCGGGTCGAGTCCGTTCTCGAAGAATTTCGCGATTCTCAGAAAGTAGTTCTCAAACGCGCAGTACAGGTTGTGCATGGTATAGCCGAGGGCCGCCCAGTCCAGCTCATCATTCGCGCCCGCCTCGATCCGCTCCGCTGCGCGGCGATTCTTGGCGTACAGCTCCTTGATGGTGGCATATCCGGCATCCAGTTCCGTTGCAAGGCGCCGATAGTCCTCAGCTTCGCGCTTCATAGAGGATCACTCCCTCGCTCTCGATGCGCTGTCGGATATGGACGTTCGCTCGTGCCAGGTCCACAACGTCCACATGGAAAGCGGAAGTCTCGACCACTGCCATGACCGCCAGGAGGTCACGTCCCTCGATAGCAATGTCGATATCTGAGTCGACGCGGAAGCCGCGCTCCCGCGCCGTCGAGCCAAAGAGTATCACGCGACGCATACCCGGCAGCGCCGCGAGGCGGGCGGCAAGCAGGGCGGCTTCCTGTTTAGCTTCTTCCAGACGGTGGGCGGCCGCGGCAGCTTCGCGCGCATTTTCAGCACGGGCATGGTCCACCATGCCCTGAATGAATTCCGGGGAAACGGGGTCCACGTCGGTGCCGCCCATGGGACGAGTATAGTCCGCGCATGGCGGCGGTCACAAGGGAACTCGAAGCGGCCCTACCTCCCCGCCTTCCAGTCCTCCATGGCCCGCGCAAAGTGCGGTATGGCGTCGTGGATTGTCTTCTCCGCAACGCAGTACGAGAGCCGGAACCAGCCGGGGGCGCCAAAGCCGACGCCGGGGACGCCGAGGATGTTGTACTTCTTGAGATGCATGACAAAGGCGACGTCGAGGCCGAGGGCGTTCACTTCTTCGCGGCTTGAGCCTTCCATGGCCGGTACGCGGGCGAATATATAGAAGGCACCCGCCGGATCGGGGAACTCGTAGCCGGCTGCACGCAGGCCCGCGGCGAGGGCGGCGCCGCGGCGGGCGTAGCTCTCGACGTCGCAGCGCTCGTCCAGAAGCCGGGCCACGGCGCGCTGCATCACCGCCGGCGCGTTCACGAAGCCGAGGATGCGGGTGCACATGGCCATGCCGTCGAAGAGATCCCGCGCGTCGGCGCAGCGGGGCGAGATCGCAATGTAGCCGATACGCTCGCCGGGAAGGGAAAGGGTCTTGGACCAGCTCGTCACGACGATCGTGTCGGGGTAAGCAGCCATCACGGAGGGAACGGTCACGTTGCCATATACGATCTCGCGGTAGGGCTCATCCGCGATGAGGTAGGGTCTGCGTCCGACGGCGGCGCCATGTTCGGTGAGGACGGCAGCGAGATCGCCGAGCTGCTCTGCCGTGTAGATGACGCCCGTGGGGTTGTTGGGCGAGTTGATGATGACCGCGGCGGTCCGCGGCGAGAGCACGGCGCGGATGTTCTCCGCGCTCAGCGAGAAGCCGGGACCGGCGTCCGCCTGGACGAACTGGCCCTGATGATTCTGGACGTAGAAATAATACTCCGCGAAGTAGGGGCGGACGACGACGACTTCGTCGCCGGGGTCGAGGATGGTCTTGAGCACGGTGTTCAGTCCGCCGGCGGCTCCGACGGTCATGATGACGGACGAGGCGGGAATCTCCAGGCCCTGCTGGACGCTCGCCTTGCGCGCGACCGCCTCGCGAACGGAAGGGTAGCCTGTGTTGGGCATGTAGCCGTGCGTGCCGAGGGCTTTGTCTTCGACGAGCTCGCGCATGACCGTCCGGAAAGCCTCGGGGGGCTCGACATCGGGATTGCCGAGCGAGAAGTCGTAGACCTTGTCGGCGCCGAACTGCGACTTGAGCTTCACGCCCTCCTCGAACATGCGCCTGATCCACGATGAGCGTTCCATGCTTTCCTTGATCTGCCGCGATATCGCCACCCTGACCTCCCTGACCGCCGTGAGGCGCGTTCGGGCGGAGTGTAGCACGGGTCCCCGGAACGCGAAAGGAAAAAGGGCCGTCGCTGCCGGCGGGGCCGCGTTGTCCTTCGCGAGGCGGCCGGATATACTGCGCCGCGGAGGTGATCCATGGGATGGTACGTGGACTGGGTCCGGAGCAATGTGCTGCTGTCCGCTTTCATACAATTCGCGATTCTCGGAACCCTCGGGGAGCTCGTCGGTATCGCCGCGGCGAAACAGAAGGCGGGGACGGGCGTCCTTCAGTGGATCGCCAAGGCCCTCGTCTGGGGTCTCCTCGGCATTCTGATCAAGTACGCCTTCACGGGTTTCAAGGGCTTCCTCCAGGTTCTGGTCGATCAGAACTTCCTGCCCTCCGCCTGCGAGAGCTCGCTCGTGCTCAAGGCTTTCTCGCTCTCATTCCTCACCAACGCGATGTTCGGTCCTCTCCTGATGTTCCTCCATCGAAGCACGGACAATGTCATCTCGGGCTCGAGAGGCTACGTAGGCATCACCAAGAGCCTCGCGACCCTCGCCTGGTTCTGGGTGCCCGCCCACACGGTCACCTTCTCCCTCCCCATCGACTTCCAGATCGGCCTGGCGGCGCTCTGGTCAGTGGCGCTCGGGCTCATCATGGGCTTTACGAAGCGGCGCGGATAGGGAGGCTTTGGTAGGGGGACGCGGCCGGAGCGGCATCGGCAAATCGGCACCGGAAAGGCGGCGCGCGCACGACCTGGGTGGGTGCTGCCTGCGCCCCGACGATGGCAGCGCGGCTGCTGAGGTCCGCGCGGCCACAAGGGCGGCACAAAAAAGAGCCCCGGACGAGAGCATCGCCCGGGGTTCAATTGAGATACGAGACGCTCTTAGAGAGTCGGGTCCTGCTTCTTCTCTTCCAGGGGAGGAAGACCGAAGGGGCGAGGCTCCGGAGCGGGCTTCTTGACGGCGGGTTTCGGGGCAGCCGGCTTCTTGGCCACGGCCTTCTTGACCGCAGGCTTCTTGGCGACGGCTTTCTTGACTGCCGGTTTCTTGGCCACTGCCTTCTTCGCGGCCGGTTTCTTGGCCACTGCCTTCTTGGCCACCGCTTTCTTCGCGGCCGGCTTCTTGGCGGCGGTCTTCTTCTCGGCGAGCTTCCTGACGGGCTTCTTCGCGACAGTCTTCTTGGCCACGGCCTTCTTGACGGCCGGCTTCTTGGCTACGGTCTTCTTGGCGACCGGCTTCTTGGCCACTGCCTTCTTCGCGGCCGGCTTCTTGGCCACTGCCTTCTTCGCAGCCGGCTTCTTGGCCGCGGGCTTTTTCGCGACAGCAGACTTCTTGGCTGCGGTCTTGGCGGCGGAGGCGGCGGGTTTCTTGGCAGCCGCCGACTTCGGCGTCGGCTTTTTGGCCGGCGCGGCTTTCTTCTCAGACATCATCAGAGCCTCCTTCTTCGCCTGCGCCGCCTTTTCGGCTTTGGCTGAGGCGACCTTAGGTATGCCTTCGCTTACCTTTTTTTTCGCTCCGGCGGACCGTGCCGACGGAACGTTTTTCTTCCTTGGAGCAGAAACGGGTCTCGAAATCCTTGCTGCCTCCTCAACGCGCGAGAGTGCTGCCTGGGCGGCCGCCGGCTCGAACTCCGACGCGCCCCAGGCTCTCCGGCCGAGTTCCTCATAGGCGCGTCGCGCGATCTCTTCGAGCGGCAGGCCAGGGACGGCGCAGAGTTCAGCGCAAATATGACCGAGGCCACAGCGAAGAAACTGCGAGAGTCGTTCCGCGGGTACACCCTTGGCCGCCTGCCCCGCGAGCAGCGCCAGGAGCTGGTCGCGCGCCTTCTGCGCAGTCTCCTCGTCTATGGGTCTGGACGCCTTGTCGAGCACTCGGTCGAGACGCTCATGTATTCGCGCGTAATCCTGGAAGAGTGAATCGTCGATGCGCTTCTCCTCGACGAGGCGGATGTCGATGAGCTGCGCTGCGCTTCTTCCGGCCATCTACGGCGTCCCCCTTTCCATTACGTTTCTATTAGCATATATGATGATACAGGTTAGCGCGGCGCGCAAGCATCACTGCACATATCCGCCGCGATTTCGCTCTTTTCCCTGCGTACGTCACATAAGTTTCGGCATTTTGGAAAGAAATCGTTACTTTATGTCGAGCGAGGATCGCGACCGGGCCTTCTCGTTCGCTCGAAGCACGTCCCTCGACGCACAGAGCGACCGGATGAAGAGCACTGCGGGCATGTTCGAGGCATCACCGGATGGAAAAGTCATCGTTGGAAGCGGCCCCATCGTCGCCGACATCGCCGAACGGCTTCGTGCTCTCCGTGAATGACGGCCGGATGCGGCTCACTGCGGAGCCGGGCGAGACGATCCTCGATGCGTTCGGCCGCGCGTCCCTCTACATCCCCTCGGCCTGCGGTGGCCAGGGAACCTGTGGCAGCTGCAGCTGTCGCGTGAAGCAGGAACTCGGGCCCCTTTCTCCCTTCGAGATCCCCCGCATCACCGAGAGCGAGCGGAAGACGCGTCACCGGCTTGCCTGCCAGGTGCGAGTTGATCGCGATCTGGATGTCTCCATACCTGAGGAGTACTTCGATGTCCGCCGCGTGCAGGCCCGCGTGGAGTCACTTCGCGACCTCGGCGGCGAGCTCCGTGAGCTCGCCCTTCGTCTTATCTCCGGCAGGCTGGATTTCACTCCCGGGCAGTATGTTCAGATGACCATACCTCCCTACGATCGGATGCCCGAACGGGTACAGCGCGCATACTCGATCGCGTCGCCGCCCGGGGAGGGAGACCGGCTCGAGCTCCTGGTCAGGCGCATACCCCGCGGCATAGCCACGACCTGGATCCATCGCAGTCTCCAGGTCGGCGATCAGGTGGATCTGGCCGGCCCCTTCGGCCGGTTCGCGCTCCGGAAGAGCGCCGCCATCAAGCTCTGCGTTGCCGGTGGCTCGGGCATTGCTCCTTTCATGAGCATGTTCCGCCACCTGAAGCGCAGCGGAGAAGCCACCGGGGCCGAGCTGTGGTGCTTTCTGTGGGGAAGGACGGTGGGCGATCTGATCTACGTGGATGAGCTCAGGGCATTTGGCGACGAGCTGCCCGGCTTCCATTTCGTGCCCGTCGTCTCGGAGCGGCGCCGCGAGGATGAGTGGGCGGGCGAGACCGGAGACATCACCGAGGCCCTCGAACGTCACCTTGGCTCGGGACGCATCCCCGCGTCGGCCTGCGAAGGCTATATCTGTGGATCTCCCGGCCTGGTCAACGCCTGCCGCAGCGTCCTGGCACGAATGGCCGTCCCGGACGAGCGGATCTTCATGGACAAATTCGTCTAGATCGAGCCGGTCCGGCGTCGTCGGCCGGAGGTCTTGCCGCGCTTCCCCGATCCTATCACACTGGCCCCATGGTCCCAGTCCGCGCCCACGCCAAACCGCTCCTTCAGCGCCTCGTCTTCGCCTATGAACGTTATGTCGAGCATGAGCTCGCCAATCACGCCGCTGCGGGTGCCTACGCCTTTCTCCTCTCCGCCACGCCCGCAGTCCTCCTGGTCCTGGCCATCGCCTCCGCCCTGCTCAGCTCGATGCCCCGGGCGATGCACCAGGTGCAGCGGATCATCGACACGGTCCTCGGCCCCCTGGATGCGGGAGGACTGGCCCGGTCCTTCTTCTCACGGCCGCTCGGAGGGCTCGCGGCGGTCATCGGCGGCCTGAGTCTCGTATGGGCCGCCCGCCTCTTCGTCGTGACGATCCAGCGCGGCCTCCGCGTGATCTGGGCAGCTTCGGGCAGGAACCCCATTGTGAAGGAGAACGTGCTGGGCTTCGGCCTCGAGCTGGCTGCCCTCGTCGCAGTGGTCGCGGCCCTGGTCGCCATCGAGGCACTCAGGGCCCTCGCGCAGGCTTCGGCCCCCCTCCTCGGAATCGCGATTGCGCGGGGGCTGCACGCCGTGGCCCGGCTCGGGCCGGGCGTACTTCTGCTTGCGATCGTCTATGGCAGTTTCCGCTATGCGCCCGCCCAGCGTCCCTCGAGGAGGGCGGCCGCGGCGGCCGCGCTGCTCTGCGTTCTCGCCTTTGTCGCCTTTTCGGAGGCTTTCAGGCTCCTGGTGGCCACGGCGCGCTACGAACTGCTCTACGGGGTCTTCGCCCGGCTCATCATCCTCCTCGCCAATGTCTACGCCTTCTTCTCGCTCTACTTCTATTGCGCCGAACTGACCTACGTGAGCGACCATTTCGACTCCCTTCTCTTCGGTCGGTACCAGAAGCTGTCGCTCAGCCCCGGCGCTCCCCGACTCGAGCGGGCCCTCTTCATGGATCCGGGGCGGCTCATCCGCTCCTACGGACGGGAATTCGGGGCGGGCGAGGTGGTCTTTTCGCTCGGCGGGGACGGCCGGTCGAGTTATTTCGTGCATCGCGGCAGGATCGGCATCTACCACCCGGGCCCGCTCGGCGAGGAGTTGCTGGCATCGCTGGGGCCGGGAGAGCTCTTTGGCGAGATGGCCCACATCCTCGAGGAGAAGCGCACGGCCACGGCGCGCGCGGAGGAGGACGCTCTGCTGCTTGAACTGCCACCCGCGGTCTTCGAAACTTACCTGAGGTCCGATCCGCTGGCAACCAGAAGGCTCGCCGACATGCTCGCGGCCCGTCTCCGGGCGGCCGATGCACGTATTTCCGGCTGACGCTTTGATGAAGGGGCGGTCGCGTCATATACTGTTACAGGTAGGCTGGGAGGAAGCATGGTTCAGTGGAACGCCGAGCTCGCGAGACGATTGTCGTGCAAGGAAGACGAGAAGCGACAGTTGGGCGGGCTCATCCGGCGCTTCATGTCCCTCGCTCGGACCGCGCGCAGCGAGGGATTCCAGGCGCTGGAGGGACAGGTGGACGAGTCGGACGACCCGCTGCTCGTCCTCGGCCTCAGGCTCGTGCTCGAAGGTCTGCCCGAAGAGGCGCTCGAGGACGTGCTCTCCACCTATCTCCTGGCGGAGAACCGCAGCGGGTGGCCCTTCCTCAAGGCCTGCGTCATCATCGAGGGTCTCCTCGCCCTCGCCGGAGACGATGAGCCGGCGGTCATCGCGCAGAAGCTCGTCGCCTACTACGGCGCCGATCGCGCCGTCGCCGTCCTCGAAGAGCTGGAGGCGGAGCTGACCGCGACCCCGGTCGCCGAGGAAGACGAGTGATCCGCTCGCTGCGCACGCGTCGATCCTCCGCGTGGTCGCCGCCCCAAAGCTCCCGCCAGAAACGCGATGCCCTCTTCGAGCTGGCCTCGCGGATTGCCCTCATCGCGGAGCGCTCGCGCGCCTACGAACGCGAAGCCCTCTCGGAGGCCGCCCTCGTGGAGAGCCGGCGCGCGCTGCGCCTGGGGCTCGAGCTCGCGGCGGCCGGCGCCGGAGCGGACTCCATCGAAGCCGCTTTCGCGGCCAATCCCTCCTTCACCGGGCTCGACCCCGGCGAGGAGCTGGAGCTGCGCATCACCCTGGTGGGTCTGCGCGGCCTTCTCGCCCGTGAGCACCCCTATGCGCTCATGCGGCGCATGAGCGCGCGGCTGGGGCCCGAGTATTTTGACAAGGCCGAAGCCTGGATCTCCTACAGACTGAAACGCCGCCACTATCACCCGGAGCAGCTGGTCGTCCCGGGGGAGCTGCCGGACATCATCCGATCGCTCGCCCTCGATCCGCGCAGCCTGGAGCGTTGCCTGAGAATGGCCGGACGCGAGCTCTGTTCCGCGGCCCTGGCCGGCTGCCCCCAGGAGAGCATCGAGCTGGCCAAGCCCTTTTTCGGTCGTATCGGCGGCACGATTCTCGAGGATGACGCGGCCCATCTGCGCAGCCGCCTCTCGGGAGACGAGATCGCAGCGGCGCAGTCGGCCTTTGCCGAGATCGTGCGCAGCCTCTCCGAGCGCGGCGAGATCGAACTCGGCACCAGCGCGGACTTCGGTGCTGACACCGCTTTCGTATCCGGGCTGACCCGGGCGGTGCTGAGTCTCGACGACCGGCTGCTCAGGTCGGCTCTGCGCGGCATCGACGGGACCCTGCTGGCCACCGCCATGCAGGGCATGCAGCCGAGCGCCCACGACCGCATCCTGGGCGCCATGGCCAAGCGCGACGAGCGGCGTCTCCTTGATGCGATAGACGAGGCCCAGCCCATCTCCGGCAACAGCATCGAGGAGGCGGGGAAACGACTCGCGCTGAGACTGCTGAACGCCGCCAAGGCGGGCCGGGCGCCGCGGGAGGCCCTCGACCGCCTGAGCGAGGTCAAGTCCTGGAAGACCTGAACTCGGCCTCGCCGCCCCCGAACATCCGAATTGCGATCCTCCCAGCGACATGGTATCCTAGCCACCGCTCTTTCGCGGCGGGCGTCGCGGCCTGCCCTCGTGCAGCGCGGAGAAGACACGGCATCCTGCGTGGCATCGGCCATCGAGGTGGACTCCCATGATCAGATACAGGCTCAATGGCCGACCGGTCGAGGCGGAACCGGGCATCACCCTTCTTTTCCATATTCGAGAGCAGCTCGGTCTGACGGCTGCCAAGCGGGCCTGCGGCGAGGGCGTATGCGGCGCCTGCTCCGTGATCATCGACGGCGCCCTCATGGCATCCTGCGTCATTCCGGTGGAGCGGGTGGAGGGCAAGACCGTGCTCACCGTCGAGGGCATCGAAGCCGCGGAGATGGAGCTCTACGTGCGCGCGTTCTCCGAGGCCGGGGCCGTGCAGTGCGGATTCTGCACCCCCGGCATGGTCATCGCGGCCAAAGCCCTGCTCGACCGCACCCCGAAGCCGACGGAACAGGAAGTCCGCGCAGGCATACGCCGCAACATCTGCCGCTGCACGGGCTACGCCAAGATCGTGGCTGCGGTACTGCGCGCGGCCGCCTACCGGCGGGGCGAGCGGCCCGAGAGCCCGCCGTCCGGGCCGGAGATCGGAGGACGGCTCCCCCGCGTCGATGCCGAAGCCAAGATCCGGGGCAGCGCCGCCTATGTCGACGACCTCTCCGCCCCGGGCATGCTCTTCGGCGCCGCCCTCCGCTCGCCGCATCCGCGCGCGAAGCTGCTGTCGCTCGACGTGAGCGCGGCCCGCGCGCTGCCCGGCGTGGTCGCGGTCGCAACATGGGAGGACATTCCCGGCGAGCGCTACACCGGTCACGTGATAGACGACTGGCCCGCCCTCATCGCGGTGGGCGAGGAGACCCGCTACGTCGGCGACGCCGTCGCCCTCGTGGCCGCCGAGGATGAGAAGACCGCGCGGGCCGCGCTCGGCCTGATCGAAGCGCGCTACGAGCCGCTCGAGCCCCTCCGTGATCCTGAGGCTGCCTTGGCGCCGGGCGCCCCCGCGATCCATCCTGCGGGCAACCTTCTGTCCCACCTCGAACTGAAGCGCGGCGACGCTTCGGGCGCGCTGGCTTCCTCGTCCCATGTCTTCACCGGGACTTTCAGCACGCCGTTCACGGACCATGCCTTCCTCGAGCCTGAGAGCGCCCTGGCCTTCCCGCCGGACGACGAGGGAGTCGTATTCGTGCGAACCGGTGAGCAGAATGTCTATGACGGGCGCAAGTACATTGCGGCGACCCTCGGCCTGCCGGAGGAGCGGGTGCGCGTGCAGTCGGCCTATGTCGGCGGCGGCTTCGGCGGCAAGGAGGACCAGACGGTCCAGCACCACTCCGCCCTCCTCGCCTGGCTCGCCGGCCGTCCCGTGAAATGCACGCTGCCGCGCGCGGAGAGCACGCGGGTCCATGTCAAACGTCACGCGATGAAGATCGATCTCTCCGTGGGCTGCGACGAAACGGGCAGACTGAAGGCCGTCAGGGCCCGGGTCGTGGCGGATACCGGGGCCTATGCCTCGCTCGGCGGCCCCGTGCTGCATCGCGCGGTCACCCACCTCGGCGGCCCCTATTCCTACGAGAACATCGAGGTCGAGGGTTTCGCCGTCTACACCAACAATCCGCCCGCCGGCGCCTTCCGGGGCTTCGGCGTGCCGCAGGTGAATTTCGCCCTTGAGAGCGCTCTCGACGCCCTGGCCGCGCGGGTCGGCATCTCGCCCTGGGAGATCCGGTGGCGCAACGCCGTGAGGGCCGGGGACGTGCTGCCCAACGGACAGATCGCGGGCGAGGACACCGCCCTCGAGGAATGCCTCCGTGCAGTCAAACCCGCCTTCGATGCGGCCGCGGGAGCGGTGGGTATCGCCTGCGCCTTCAAGAACACCGGGATCGGCGTGGGGCATATCGACGTCGGGCGCTGCATTCTCCGCATACGGGCGGATGGGGTCACGCTGCTCACGGGTGCGGCCTGCATCGGGCAGGGCCTGGCCACGGTGCTGACGCAGATCGCCTGCGGCACCCTGGGCGTTTCAGCCGGCCAGGTCGAAGTCGTTGCCCCGGATACGGCATCCACCCCCGACTCGGGCACGACCACGGCCTCCCGTCAGACGCTGATCACCGGCGAGGCGTGCAGACGGGCCTGTCTGTCGGCCCTCGCTGCCCTCCCGGAATCCGCAGCCGTCCAGCACGGCCCCGAACTGCTTGCGGAGCTGGCCGGTCGCGAGTTCCATGGCGAGTTCGAAGCCGAGACCGATCCCTTCGACTCGGTCAAGCCGAACCCGACGCGGCATATCGCCTACAGCTACGCCTGCCAACTGGCCATCCTGGGTGAGGACCGCAAACTCGCCCGGATGGTGGCGGCCCACGATTCGGGGCTGGTCGTGAATCCCCTCGCGTTCGAGGGTCAGGTCGAGGGCGGCATGGCCATGGGCATAGGCTTTGCGCTGACGGAGAACTTCCCGCTCAAGGACTGCGAGCCCACCGCGCGCTTCGGCACGCTCGGCCTGCTGCGGGCCACCGACATGCCGCAGCTCGAGGTGCACATCGTCCGGCGGGAGGGCGACACCCGGAATGCCCACTACGCTGCGAAGGGCATAGGCGAGATCAGCACGATCCCGACCGCCGCCGCGATTGCCGGCGCCTACTACACGGCCGACGGCCTGCTGAGGAACCGGCTGCCCCTCGAGTCGACACCCTACGCGAAATGAGGCTGCGGCGGGAGCTGCCGGCGATTCGCCAGCGCCGCGCTACTTGCCGCGCGCTGCTGTTGGGGTCTTGCGGGATGACTGGTTCTTGGACCTGCCGGGCTTGGCGCTCGTGCTCTCGACGACGGGAGCGGCCTTGAGCGCGGCCGAGGCCCGTGATCGAGCCTGCTTGAGCGAGGAGGAGCGGCGGGATCCCGCCTTCGCGGCTGCGCCCCCCGCGGCCATCATGCGCTCGAGCGCGTCCCAGCAGCCGCCGCAGCGGCTCATGAGATCGAAATCGAAGTCCTGCTCGATCCAGGAGAGTATGGTCAAGTGCATCATGCCCCAGGCGGCGGTGGCCAGGTAGCCGGCGTCGAGGTCCTTCCTGACCTCTCCCCGCTTGATACCTTCCTCCACGCAGGCGAGCATGTTCTTGCGCTCGCGGGCCCGGTATTGTCCGATCTTCTTGCGAAGATCCGGATAGCCGCGGAAGACCTGCTCGCCATGAAGCAATATATAGGAGAATTCCCTGCCTTCCACCATTACCTGGAGTATCGAGGCCAGTCCGCTCCGCAGTCTGGCCATGCCGGCTTCATCGGTATCGAAGGAGCGGTCGATCCTGCTATGCACGCGCTCGAAGGCCTCGAAGAGTCCGCCGAACAGTCCGTCCACCCCGTCAAAGTGCCGGAAAATGGCCGGCTCGGTGATGCCCGCCCTCGACGCGATGTTCTTGAGCGTGGCGGCACGGGGGCCGCTCTCGCTGATCACCTCGGCGGCGGCGGCCAGCACCGCGGTCTTGGCCTTGGAGTACGGCCACTCGGGATCTGATGTCAGGATATCTTGAGTCATAACTCCAATATATCAAGCAGCCCCGGCTATGGGAAGCATCGATCCGGGATGAATTTATCATTTTATGACCTGTTCAGCGTTCGGGAAACTCCACGGAGACCGTGCGCGGTTCGATTCCCAGCACGGAGCTGCAGAAAGAGCGGGCCAGATCGGCGATGCTCGCCTCTATTTTGCCCATCAGTTCGGGGTCGTCCAGGCCGGCTCGCGCCCTCTGCTCCAGATCGGCCGAGAGCTGGCTCTTCATCGCCTCGGCCTCCCGCTTGAGCTTGAAGACGGCATTCGTAAGCAGATTCTGTCCCTCGGTGTGGACCTCGATCGTGTCGGTGTGCACTGCGGGAAGGAGGACGTCCGGCCGCGGGGCGACGATTCTGAGGCGACCCGTCCTGCGTTCCCAGGTTGCGGACCAGCGCTTCATATCCTGCAGGTCCACGAAATAGGAAGTGTCGGCGAGCGCGGAGAGCTCGACCTTGGCGTTGATGCTCAGCAGGGCGAGTATCGTGGCGGTAAATTCCTTGGATGCCACGTACCGCTCCGTGGCCGTGAGGACGACGAGCTTGCCCGCCGGCTGAATGCCCTCGAGATAGAGGACGAAGCGCTGCGAGACATCCTTCCTCATCAGGGACAGGTGCGGAAGCCCCGCGGCGACGAAACCGACGACTATCATCACGGCGCAGAGCACGAGCATCCCGCGCCCCGACAACCGAATGCCACCGCTGCGCGACCTGGTCAATTCGCCCTCACTTTCCGCCGGGAGGCAGGGGCGCCCCGCGCAGCCAGGCGAGACGCGCAGCGTTTCGCAGGAGGCCGAAGAAACATGCCGACACGAACCAGCTCATCAGCCCCGGCTCGAGCGAGAAGGCCACCTTCCACGTCACTGCCCGGGCGAAGGCATAGCTCAGGGCCGCAGGCAGGGCGAGCGCCGCAGCGATGCGGATGGGTATGCCGCAGAGCGCCCTGAAGCGGGCGAAGCGGATGGGCCCGGGCACACCCTTGGCCTCGCTTCTTCCCTTCACATCCTTGGCCCAGCCGAGGGCGGCACCGGTCTGGATGGCCAGCATCAACAGATGCACGGTGGCGACCACGGCCAGCAGCACGTAGAGCCGCATGAGCGGGAAGGGCCGGGGGGCGCTGCCTTCCAGCATGATCCGCCGGGCTCCATCGGTGAGGGCCGGAAGGGCGATCAGGGACTGGAGGAGCGAGGCCTGCGTGGCTACCACGGCGATGCCGGCCTTCTGGTCCGGCCAGAGGAGGATCCTCGAGGAGAATCCATCGAGCGAACCGTCGTGAAAGGCGCTGCGCAGCCCCTTGTCCGAACCCAGGAACCAGCCGTAGCCGAAATTGATGTTCGGCTCGATCCGCTGGAACAGCATCCGGACCGTGCGGGGCGAGAGCGGGGCCCTGCGCGCCTTTTCCGGCGCCACGAGGAAGGCCAGATAGCTGCCGAGATCGTTGGCCGTAGTGACCATGTAGCCGGAAGGCGCGCCGAAGGGACGGAGCACGAGGGGCCTCGGCAGCGTCGCGCCGAAGAAGGAGCCGCTGCCGACACTGAGTTCCGGACCCTGAACCTGGGGGCTCGCCGAGCTCTCGTTCATGCCCAGCGGGGTGAAGATCCGCCGCTTCATGATCGAGGCGAAATTGTCGCGCGCAACCTTTTCCATGACGAGACCGACAGCCTGATAGCCGGTGTTGATGTAGTGAAAGGCCGAGCCGGCGGGATCGGTCTGCTTGGCCGTGGTCAGGCTCCGGACGGCGCTTTCCAGATCCGGCGCGGCTTCATGGACGTCGTCGAAGGAAGAATCGCTGACGCCGGAGGATTCGGCGATGAGATCGCGCAGGGATACGGCAGCGCCGGCGCCTCCGGCAAAACCGAACCACGGCAGGTAGGTCGTGACCGGCTTGTCCAGGTCCAGTCTGCCGTCCCGTGCCAGGGTAAGGGCGGCGCAGGCGGTCAGGGTCTTGCTGGGTGAGCCGAGCAGGACGGGGCTGTGCTCGTCGAGGCTCCGCCCCGTGCCGTCCACCCCGAACCCGTCCACGTAGAGGACCGCGCCGGAAGCCACGGCGGCCACCACGTACCCGGTATAGGCCTGACGGGAGCGCTCGACGCGGAAGTAAGTCGCCAGATCCGTATAACGTTCCGGTCCGATCTCGGGGAGATAGAGGAGGACCAGCGCCGCTGCGGCGATGACCACGACCGGGAGGAGACGCCTCAGGATTCTCATCGTGCGGCATTATACCACAGGGCCCTTGTCACGTCCCCGAAGCCCTGAGACAATTCCCGAGGAGGCTCATGGTGCCCCGGAAAGAACCTGCCAGAGTCGCTCTCGGCTGCTTCCCCACGCCGGTCGCGGCTCTGGATCGCCTGTCGAGCTCGCTTGGCGGACCCCGTCTCCTCATCAAAAGGGATGATCTCAGCGGGCTGGGCATGGGCGGCAACAAGGTCCGCAAGCTCGAGTTCCTGGTGGCCGCTGCCCTTGAACTCGGCTGCGACTGCCTCATCACCGGAGGAGCGGCCCAGTCCAATCACTGCCGCCAGACGGCAGCGGCCGCCGCGGCCCTCGGTCTCGAGTGCCATCTCGCGTTGGGCGGTCAAGCCCCGGCGATACCCGAGGGCAACCTCCTCCTCGATCGGCTCTTCGGGGCGCACATTCACTGGTCGGGAACGCGCCGCAAGGGCGAGGACATTCCCGCGATCGAGGCGGAGCTGCGTGCCGCGGGGAAGCATCCCTACGTGATTCCCTACGGCGGCTCCAACGAAATCGGCGCCCTCGGCTTCGTCGAGGCGATCCGCGAGCTTTCCGGGCAGCTCGCCGCGATGGGCGAGCGATGCGACGCCGTGCTCTTTCCCTCGAGTTCGGGCGGCACGCATGCTGGCATGGTCGTGGGTGCCCGCCGCTACGGCTTCCGCGCCGCGCTCGTGGGCGTGGCCATCGACAAGGGCGAGGCCGGGGAAGGACCCTTCCGCGATCGGGTTCTGGAGCTGGCGCGGGGCGTCGCAGCCCTGGAAAGGGAGAACGAAGACTTTTCGGCCTCGGACATCATCCTCAAGAACGACTATCTCGGCGGGGGCTACGGAGTGGTCGGTGAGCTGGAGCGGCGGGCGCTGGGACTGATGGCGCGGGAGGAGGGGATTCTCCTCGATCCGGTATACACGGGTCGGGCCTTCGGGGCCCTGGTCGATCTCATCGAACGGGGGGAGTTCACGCGCGGGCAGACCCTGCTGTTCTGGCACACGGGCGGCACCCCCGCGCTGTTCCCCTACGCCCGGGAGATACTCTGAAAGAAAAGGCCGGACGCGCGGAGGAATGACGCGCCCGGCCCATCGAAAATCACTGAAGTCAAGCTGAAGTATATCACACAACCTGCCGGATGAAGGACATTATTTGAAATTTCCGGAGTCGCCGTGCGCCCGGAAAATTCATGGAGTACCTTTCTGCGGCACCGCGAGCCTCTAGAGTCTGAACAGCAGCTCCTCATAGGTCGGGAAGGGCCAGCGGCCGCGGTCCACGATGCGCTCGAGGGCGTCGACCCGCTCCCGGAGGCTGCCCATGCGCGGCACGACCCCCTCCCGATAGGCGCGTGCCTGGGCCAGCGGCTCCTCGATCTCGAGGGCGCCTTCCAGACTCTTTTCCAGCTTCTCCGCCTCCTCGGAGACGGCGGCGGAGAGCTCGGCGATTCTGCGCGCCCTTGCTTCCTGGGCGACACCGCCGCCGCCTATCGCGCCGAGGGCCGTGGCGGCGTGGGCGAAGTCCATCGCGCAGGCCGAAGCGGCGGGGAAGATGGCCCGCCGGACCATGTCGCACATCACTCCCGCCTCGATGTTCACCTGCTTGGAGTATTTCTCGAGATAGATGACGCAGCGACTCTCGATTTCCTCGCGCGTGAAAACCCCGTGCCGTTCGAAGAGCTCGACACCCTGCGCAGAGGCCAGCTCCGGAATGACCTCCACGGCCGAACGGAACCGGGGCAGCCCGCGACGCTCGGCCTCGCGGTGCCATTCCTCCGAATAGCCGTTGCCGTTGAAAACGACCCGTCGGTGCGCCTTGTAGGACTCCGCGATCAGGGACCGGACTGCCGCGGCCCGCTGGGCCTCCGCCTTCGCCGGATCGGCGGGCAGCGCGGAAACGGCCGCTTCCAGGCGTTCCGCGAAGCGGGCGAGCACGTCGGCCACGGCCGTGTTGAGCACGGCGCCGGGCGTGGCCACCGACTGCGAGGAGCCGACCATCCTGAACTCGAACTTGTTGCCGGTGAAGGCGAAGGGACTCGTGCGGTTCCGGTCGGTCAGGTCCCGCGGCAGTTTGGGAAGGGAAGCGGCGCCGATCTCGATGCAGCCGCCATCCTTGGAGACGCAGGCCCTGCCCTCCGCGGCCGCCTCGAGCAGCTCCGTGAGTTCGTCCCCGAGGAAGATCGAAATGATGGCGGGCGGCGCCTCGTTGCCGCCGAGTCTCAGGTCGTTGCCGGAGGTGGCCACCGCCGCCCGCAGCTGCGCGGCGTAGCGGTCGACGCCCTCGATGACGGCGGCCACGAAGAGCATGAAGCGCGCATCGGAAGCCGGATCCTCGCCCGGCTCGAGCAGGTTGAGCCCCGTGTCCGTGGCCAGGGACCAGTTGAGATGCTTGCCGGAGCCGTTGACGCCGGCGAAGGGCTTCTCGTGGAGCAGGGCCGCCATGCCGTGGCGCTCGGCGACCTTCCGGATGGTTTCCATCACGAGCTGATTGGCGTCCGCCGCCACGTTGGCCGTCGAGAAGACGCAGGCTATCTCGAACTGGTTGGGGGCCACCTCGTTGTGCTGGGTCTTCGCGGCGACCCCCATGGCCCAGAGCTCGGCGTTCAGCTCGCGCATGAATCCCGCCACGCTTTCCTCTATGGCCCCGAAGTAATGATCCTCCATCTCCTGTCCCTTGGCGGGCATGGAGCCGAACACGGTGCGGCCGGTGAGGACGAGGTCGGGTCGGGCCCTGTAGAGGGCGCGGTCGACGAGGAAGTACTCCTGCTCCGGGCCCACCGTCGGAACGACACGGCCCGCCCCGTCCTGACCGAGGGCATGGAGCACACGCATGGCCTGTTTCGAGAGGGCTTCCATCGAGCGGAGCAGGGGGACCTTCTTGTCCAGGGCGTGACCGTAGTAGGACACGAAGGCCGTGGGTATGCAGAGGGTTGTGCCGGAAGGGGCCTTCTTGAGAAAGGCGGGACTCGTGACGTCCCAGGCCGTGTAGCCGCGGGCTTCGAAGGTGGCCCGGAGCCCTCCCGAGGGGAAGGAAGACGCGTCCGGCTCGCCCTTGACCAGCTCCTTTCCGGAGAACTCCATGATCACTCGGCCGTCACCCGTGGGCGCAATGAAGGAGTCGTGCTTCTCGGCCGTCAGTCCCGAGAGAGGGTGGAACCAGTGGGTGAAATGCGTGGCCCCGCGCTCAAGGGCCCAGTCCCGCATTGCGCTCGCCACGACTTCAGCGATGTCGAGGGTGAGTTCGCGATTCCCGGCCTGAACGAGCAATAGCTGGGCAAAAACGCTTTTGGGGAGCCGCTCCCTCATGACTGCGTTGGAGAAACAGTTGGCTCCAAAGACCTCGACGATGGATGTGGGTGCTGACTGGACGGCGGCGCTCATTCGATGCTCCTCATGCGGATAGATGATCCAGCATAAAAGCAAGTGTCATGCCAACCAGAGCATCGCCACTAAGTTCATACCAGATGAAGCGGCAGTCCACGGCGGGGAGAGGGGGTTACCTACGTTTCCGTAGGTTTCTGATCTAGTAAGCTACGCCGGCGTATGAAACCGCTTTCGGTCGATGCCAAGTCGCCCCAGGGCGATCCCCATCCGCCGTTCGCTGATGCCCAGTCGCCGGGCAGCCTCGGCCGCGTTGCCGCGGCTTATCTTGAGCGCCTCGACGAGGAGTTCCCGCTCGAGCCGTGTCAGCGAGGCGTCGAGCCCGGCTGCCGGCCCCGTCCCGGTGGATTCGGCCGACTGCAGGCTCGGGGGCAGATGGTACGAGTGGATCACCGCGTCGGTGGAGAGCACGACGGCCCGCTCGATGCAGTTTTCCAGCTCGCGGACGTTGCCCGGCCAGTGATAGGTCATGAGCAGATCGATCGCCGGGCTCGAAATGCGGGCGATGCTCTTGCCGGCCCTCAGGGCGATCCTGCCGGCGAAGTAGTCCGCGAGGAGGATTATGTCGCTTCTCCGCTCGCGGAGCGGAGGGACGCGGATCGGGAAGACATTCAGACGATAGAACAGGTCGGCCCGGAAACGTCCGGAGGCCACATCGGCCTCCAGATCGCGATTCGTGGCGGCGAGGACGCGTACGTCGGTCCTGGCGCTCGCGGAGGCGCCCACGCGCTGGTACTCCCCTTCCTGCAATACGCGGAGCAGCTTCACCTGCACGGCCAGCGAGAGCTCTCCGATCTCGTCCAGAAAGAGTGTGCCGCCGTCCGCGAGCTCGAAGCGCCCCTTTCTCCGCTCGTGGGCGCCCGTGAAGGCCCCGCGCTCGTGTCCGAAGAGCTCGCTCTCGATGACGGACTCGGGCAGGGCGGCGCAGTTCACCGCGACGAAGGGGCCGCGCGCCCGCGGCGAACGTTCGTGTATGGCCCTGGCCACGAGTTCCTTGCCGGTGCCGCTCTCGCCGGTGATCAGCACCGTGGTCTCCGTCCCCGCGACGCGGTCCATCAGGGACAAGAGCTCGCGCATGGCCGCCGATCTCCCGACGATGCGCTCCGGGCGCCAGGCTCCCTGGTCCTCGTCCGGCTCCTCGCCGCCACGCGGGGCTCCGGTCCGGTCGCGGCCGTAGGACAGGTGGCCCGAGAGCTGCGCTGCCCCGTCCTCCGCGGCGGAGCTTTTCCTGAGTCGGCGGCGCAGCACGACCGCCTCCGCAACGAGAGCAGCCGAGGCGAGGAGGAGACCGAGGGCCCGATCCTCGGGGCAGACACCGCGGGCGAAGGAAAGGGCACCCACCGGGCTCCCGCCGATCATGACCGGGACCGCCAGCTCCACCCCCTCGGTGCAGGGCACGCCATCCCGGATGGCCTTGGCCAGCAGGCGCCCCTGGGAGGAGTCATCGAGCGGCAGTTCACCTTCCGCCTCTTCACGCAGAAATGCCCTGCCGCTCGTGAGCCCGGCCTTGTCCTCGAGGAGCTCGACAAGGGGAAGCATGGCTTCATCGAGTTCGACATGGCGTCCGAGCAGTCGGACGAGATCGAACAGCAGGGGAAGCTCGTCGGGAGAAGGGGAAATCAGGGAGGAGCGGTCGCCTCGCATTTGCAGGATTCTGCCCCCGAAGCCTGAGCCTGCGCAAGACTCGCCCGGTAGAATCAACGCCCGCTTGCGCGAAGTGCAGCCCTCACTATACTTGGGCTCATGGAGGAAAAGCGCGAGACCCCCCGCTTCAGGATCAACCAGCTGATCGGCTACTTCCCGAATCGTGAGGAATACCTCTGGGCCGAGGGTCTGGACCTGTCGCGAGGCGGCTTGAGCTGTTCCGCGCCGCAGTCCATCGACCCCCTCACGAACGTCTACCTCATGCTCGGCGTCCCCAACCCCGAGGGCGAGCGGCTCGTCCGCTGTGAGGGCTACGTGGCCCACGCGCGGATGGAAGCCGGACGCTGCCTGTTCGGAATCCGGATCGAGCGCGTGTCCGACGAGGATGAACCCTTCCTTACCCGCTTCGTACAGGAGCTCGAGAAATCCGGGGCCCCGCTCGCCCGCCCCTCGGATTCCGGGAGAGCCTGAGAGATCCATCTACAGATAGAAACATCCTCCTAACCCGGGCTATACTCCCCCACCCGGCTCTCTCAGGAGCCGCGTCACCTGATCATCGGGAGCGAAGCATGGGTAACAGTGTCGGCATACTCGGGGCGGGAAAGATCGGAGAGGCCATAGCGCGGGGCATAGCGGAGCACGGACTGGCAACTCCGGACCAAATCCTGCTCTCCGTCAAGTCGGAACAGCATCGCCAGGACCTGGCCGCCCGCTCGGGCATGAGAACCTTCACCGACAACGGAGCCGTGGCCAGGGGGGCCGACACCCTCATCCTATCCGTGAAACCCAAGACGGTGGGCGAACTGATCGATGAGATCGCGGTCCATCTGACCCCCGGGAAGCTCCTGATCTCCACGGCCGCAGGAGTCAGCCTGGACTTCCTCGAGTCGAGGGTGCCGGCGGGGACCCCCGTGATCCGGACGATGCCCAACATGGCCGTCGGTATCGGCGACGGGATGACAGTCCTGTCGCCGGGCCGTGCGGTCCGCCCGGAGCAGCTCGAGTGGGCGACCGCGCTCTTCCGCGCCCTGGGCCGCGCGATGGTGCTCGAGGAGCAGCACATGGATGCCGTGACCGGACTTTCGGGCTCCGGCCCCGCCTTTGTCTACATTATCATCGAGTCCTTCGCCGACGGCGGCGTCAAGCTGGGGCTGCCTCGGGAGGTGGCCACGGAACTCGCGGCCCAGACCGTGCTGGGAGCCGCACGCACGGTCCTCGTCACCGGAGAGCATCCGGCAAAACTGAAGGACCAGGTGACGACTCCCGCCGGAGTGACGATAGACGGAATTCTCGAGCTCGAGGCGGGGCGGCTGCGGGTCACGCTGATCAACGCGGTCGTCAAGGCAGCCGAGCGGGCCCGCCAGCTCCTGCACCGCTCGCACTGATCGCGCCACTGACAGACTGTCGAAGTGCGCAACGCAGTTCGACAACCTGCTAGGGCTGGACCGTGGTCAGATAGGCGAAATGGCCGTCCCGGACGGTCTTTATGACCGCGCTCTTGTTCGCGTCGCGATTCTCGTCGAAGGTTATGAGCCCGGCCGCTCCCGGGAAGTCCCGGGTCTGGGCCAGACTGTCTCGGAGCTGCGGGCCCATGGTGGTCCCCGCACGCCTCAGGGCATCCAGCAGGACCAGATAGCCGTCGAAACCGAGGGCGGAGACGGCGACGGGCTCCGTGTGATAGCGGCTGCGGTACGCGTCCAGGAAGACCGTGCTCGTGGACGTGATGGGTACCTCGGTTGCAAAAAAAGTCGAGAACACCGCCCCCTCGACTGCCCTTCCGCCGACCTGGATGAACTGGGGAGTCTCCCAGGTGTCCCCGCCCAGAAAGTGAGTGAGCATGCCGCGCGACCGGGCTTCCCTGATGAGGAGGGCGCTCTCCGTGTAGTTCCCGGGAGCGAAGACCACGTCCGGATGGAGCGCCTGGATGGAGTCCAGCTGGCTGCTGAAATCCTGGTCGCCCGTCGTGTAGTTGAGCTCCGCCAGGATGGATGCCTCGTTTCCGGTGAGCCTTCGGAAGGCGTCCATGAAGTACTTGGCGAGTCCGACCGAATAGTCGTTGGAGATCTCGCGCACCACAACGGCACTGGAAGCCCGTACCTCGCGCACGGCGTAGCGGGCCATCACCGTGCCCTGGAACGGATCGATGAAACAGACGCGGAAGTAGTATTCGTTCCCCCTGGTCACGAGGGGATTGGTGCAGGACATGCCGATGGCGGGCACCTTGCGATCCTTGACCACCGAGCCCGCGGCCATGGACAGCGAGGAACCCCAGGAACCGAGCACGGCCACGACCTTGTCCGTGTCGATCAGCCGGGTGACGGCGTTCACCGCCTCGACCTTGTCCGATTTGTTGTCCGCGACGATCAGCTCGACGGGGTGCTCGCGGCCGCCGATGATGACGGTGGGATAGAGGCCATTGGCAAGACGGATACCCTCGACCTCGAGTGAGCCGCCCTGTGCATTGGCCCCGCTCAGCGGCTCGAAGACCCCGACCTTGATGGTCGTGGGCGGAGCCGGCCTGCAGCCCAGCATCGTCGCCGCGCAGGCGGCCACGCCGAGGAGCCGGAGCAGGCGCTGTATCCTCATCTCACCTCCGCGTGGCCGGAACCAGGACCAGGACCGGTACCACCAATTCATAGTATGGCGACGAATTTGCCCTGTCAAATGCCCCATCCGTCCTGCGCACCGTTGCCCCCCCGGAAGGAGCCGTGTATCCTCCGGGCATGGAGACCGTACTCCCGCTCGACAGCGATCGTCCGACCCGGGCCGAGATCCGTCTTGCAGCGCTCCGGAGAAATTTCCGCCGTGCGCGGGATCTGGCGGGAGATGGCGTGAGGATCATGTGCGCGATCAAGGCCAACGCCTACGGCCATGGCATACTTCGCGTGGCCCAGGAGCTCATCGGCGAGGGAGCCGACTATCTCGGGGTGGCCTTCCTGGAGGAAGGCATGTTCCTCCGCCGCAACGGCATCACGACGCCCATTCTCGTGCTCGGAGCGGTCAACGCCTCGCAGATACCCCAATTCCTGGACTTCGACCTCGACATCACCCTCCCCTCGGTGGAGAAGGCTCGCGCCGTCTCAGCCGTGGCCACCGCCTCGGGCCGGCGCGCACGGGTGCATCTCAAGATAGACACGGGCATGGAGCGGATAGGCGTGCACTGGTATTCCGCCGAACGGTTCTTCGACGAGGTCCTGTCCCTGCCCGGCCTCGATTTTGTCGGCCTTTTCTCGCATTTCGCCACCGCGGACACGGATCTGGGCTTCGCGCGGGCCCAGCTCGAGCGCTTCCTCATGGCCATGGAGCTCCTGCGCGAGCGCGACAGACTGCCTCCACTGATCCACATGGCCAATTCGGCCGCCCTGGTCAACCTTCCCGAGTCACGCTTCACCATGGTTCGCCCCGGGATCCTGCTCTATGGCTACGAGCCCACGCCGCTCAGGAGAATCGGCTTCGAGCCCGTCATGCGCCTCATGTCCAAGGTTGCGTATTTCAAGGTGGTGCGAGCGGGCGCCGGTGTCAGCTACGGCCTCACGTGGATCGCCCCGGAGGATACGCGCATCGCGACGATTCCCATTGGCTACGGAGACGGCTACAGCCGCTCGCTGTCCAACAAGGGAATGGTCATGATCCGCGGCAAGGTCTTTCCGGTCGTGGGTCGCATCTGCATGGATCAGCTCATGGTCGATCTTGGCCCCCATGGAGAGGCCCACAACGGCGACGATGTCCTCCTTTTCGGAACGAAGGGTTCCGAGAGCGTGGACGCCGAGCTGCTCTGCGAACGCATGGACACGATTCCCTACGAGCTGACCTGCATGGTGAGTTCCCGGGTGCCCCGTATCTACGTGGAAGAATAGCCCACGGGAGCGGAGGGAGAAGCCGGGAGCCGGCCCGCGCTCCGCTTGTGGCGAGTCGGGAATAACTATATAATTCCTCACTTCCTTCACGCCGGAGCCGCCTCATGTTTCGCACGCTCTCGATCCGCACACGCCTTCTCATCCCCATTTCGGGAATCCTCGTCGTAGCCTTCCCGCTGCTCATTTTCATCATTTACGGCGAGATATCCAGCGTGACGAAGGACTTCGCCTTCCGTCAGGCCTCGAACATATCCTCCGAGCTCGCCGCCGATATCACCGGAAAGCTGAACCAGGGACTCGAGGCCGCGCAGACCGCGGCGGCGGCCCTCCAGCCGTTTCGCAGGCGCGCGGGCGACGGCCGCGATCTGGCAGACGCGGTGCTTTCTGCGGTCCTGTCCGCCAACCCCGAGCACATCTCGATCGGGACGGCCTGGGAGGCCAATGCCTTCGACAAGGCCGACGCGAAGAGCGCGGCGAGAAAAGACTCGGACCGTACCGGTCGCTTGGGGCTCGTCATCAGCAGGACCCAGGGCGCCGGCACGCAGCTCGCGGGAATTCCGGAAATCGAGCGCCAGGACTGGTACGCCCTGGCCCGCAGAGTGAAGGCGCCGGCGATCACCGATCCGGTGCTTCCGGTCGGGCGACCCGCCGAGGAGATGACGGCCTTCTGCTCGGCCCCGGTCCTGGATGACGGCGTTTTCGCCGGCGCGGTGGCGGTGCAGTTCAACTTGAAATCCGTCCGCGAGGTCATCGCCCGGGCCCGGCCGCTCGGCACGGGCATAGCGATGCTGTACTCGAACAGCGGGATGATCCTGGCCCACAACGACCCGACCCGCGTCGGCCAGTCGCTCCGATCCACCGAAACCGACATTCTCGGCGATTCCCTCGAAGCCCTGTCGCGCGCGGTGGGGGCAGGCGAGCCGCTCAGCCTCACGGTCGACTCGAAGCTCCTCCATTCGATCTCACTCGTCTCGGTGACGCCCATGCGCGTGGGCGCCTCCGGAGCGCCCTGGTCCCTCGCAGTCGCCGTCCCGCTCAAGAGCGTGCTGGGCAAACAGACATCGCTCCTCCTCTTCATGATCGCGATGGGTGCGGGAACCCTCCTCCTCGTCATTCTCGCCGTCGTGGGCCTTTCGGCCCTCGTGGTCCGGCCCATTCGGAGAACCGCGGACATTCTCGAGGACGTGGCGGAAGGTGAAGGGGATCTCACGCGGCGCCTTCCCGCCGGCGGCGTGGACGAGATCGGCCGGATGTCGCGGCACTTCAACGCATTCATGGACAAGCTGCGGGATATCGTGGCCTCGCTCCGGGGCGCCGGCGCTTCGCTCGAGGAGACGGGACGGAACCTCACGCAGAGCATGGCCACCACGGCCTCCGCGGTGGCCCAGATTGCCGCGAGCGCGCGAAGCATCAACGAACGGGTCCTCAGCCAGGCGGCGAGCGTCTCGGAGTCCACGGGCGAGGTCGAGCGGATGGCCACCACGATCCAGTCACTGGACGGCAGGATCGAGGAACAGTCCGCCGGCATTTCCGAGTCCTCGGCCTCGGTCGAGGAGATGGTCGCCAACGTCGAGTCGGTGGCCAGGAACATCGAGCGACTCGGCCAGAGCTTCGAGAGTCTGCTTGGCGCCTCCGAATCGGGGCGCGCGACGCTCTCCGAACTCAACGGCCGAATTCGCGAAATCGCGACCCAGTCGGAGACCCTCATGGAGACCAACCAGGTCATCGCGGGGGTCGCGAGTCAGACCAATCTCCTCGCGATGAACGCCGCCATCGAGGCTGCCCATGCGGGAGAGGCGGGGCGGGGATTCTCCGTGGTCGCCGACGAAATCCGGAAACTGGCGGAGATGTCCGCGTCGCGCGCCAAGGCCACGGCGAAGGAACTGCGCTCTATCAAGTCGACGATCGATCTCATGGTCGGCTCCTCTTCGAGCGCCGAGCGCGAGTTCGGGATAATCCTCGACCTCATCCGCGCGCTCGACGGCCTCAGGCGCGAGATCGAGTCGGCCATGGAGGAGCAGCGCTCGGGCTCGTCTCGGGTGCTGGAAGCGCTGGAACGCATGAATGCCTCGACGCGCGAGATCCGCGCGGGCTCGAGCGAGATGGCCGATGGCGGCAAGACCGTCCTCAAGGAGATGGAGTCGCTCCTGGGTCTCACCGAGGAGATCAGGGCGGGAATGGGCGAGATCGCTCGTGGCGCGGGGGACATCGACGCCGCCGTGCACAGCGTCCGCGAGCTCGCCGCCACGAACAGCGCGCATATAGCGCGGGTCGTGGAGGCCGCGGCCAAGTTCAGGATCGATTCCGGGGCCGGAGACAGGATCGCCGCACAGGGAGAAGAGGCTGACCGGGACGCCCCCGCCGAGCTCCCGGCGGTCGACGACTACGAGCTCTAGTCGCCAGCTGATCCTCCCGCATCGCCACCGGCATTCACCGGGGCGCGGGGCGGTTCCGGCGCGGGGCGGTTCCGGCGCGGCGAACCCGGAGAGGACTCAGGCTTCCCGCGGTTCCTTCAGGCCAGGCACGCCCATGTTCCGGATCTGCGCGCAATGGTAGGTGTCATGGCTGCAGAGCCAGGAGATCGCCTGGACAAACGGCACCTTCCATCGGGGCATGATCTCGTTCAGACGCGGGTCCTCGGCCGCCCTGAACAGGCGCATTCCCGCAGCATGAACCTCCCGCAGGTAGGCAAGCAGCTCGTTCCACGCTGACAAACCGGTGTCGTTCGGCATGCCGAATCCGCTCGGCCCCTTCTGAAGGGGATAGGCTCCGACGGAGGGGTCGAACGCGAAGGCGACGAAATGCTTGAAATAGGCCACATGGAGGGCTACGCTCCATGCGCTGTAGCCCTCGTACGTGGCGGAATAGGAGGCCATCTCCGGCGTCAGTAACTCGAGGGTCCTGATGAGCGAGGGCCCGTTGAAGGATTCGCCGGAAAACTCCTGGTCAGCCAGGTCGAGCAGTACCTGAAGTCTCGTGTTCATGCGCCTATGCTACCATGTTCCGCCGGAGCGGCAAGTGGGTCGTGACGCCAGCGCCGAATTCGGACGGGGCGGCGCCGGGAGCCCCGTGCAGAGCCGCGGGGCGGGAGCCTCACTTTGCTGGACAGCTTCCTGCAAAACCGGTACAATTCGGCATCCCGGAGGGAGAGTGCCTGACCAGTTCGGGCAGGCCCACGAAGGCGGAGCGGTTATGAGGTACATGTGGGTTCCCCTGCTGGCAAGCCTCGTCCTGCTCGGCGGGTGTCGGCCTCATCCAGCCACGCCGGGGATCGGGATCGCCTTCGGCTCCTTTGACAGCCCGGAGATCAGAAAGATCCGTTTTGCCATCGGCTCCCTCTCGCGTGCCGGGACGGAGTTCGCGATCTGCGATGCCGGCAATCAACAGAATATCCAGAGCAGCCAGATAGACAAGCTCCTCTCCCTGCACGTCAAGGCGCTCGCGGTCAACCTTGTCCTTCCGGAGGCCGCGGATCTCGTCATAGACAAGGCGAAGGCCGGAATCGTTCCCCTCGTGCTGTTCGGGCGCGAGGCGAGTCCGGAGGACATGAAGAAGTGGGACAGGGTGTACTACGTGGGAGCGCGGTGGGAGCAGGCCTGCAGCGTACAGGGGCAGATCCTCGCGGATTGGTGGAAGGCCAATCCCGCAGCCCATCGCAACCATGACGATGTGATCGAATATGTATTGCTCGGCGGGGAAGCCCAGGAAAATGCGGACGCGGCGCAGAACTTCGAATCCTCGCTCGGCGCCGCGGGCCTCGCCTTCCGGCGACTCGCCTCAGTCACGGCCACGGGCACGGCCGGCGGGGCGGCGGCGATGCGCAGCCTCCTGGCCGCCTACGGCACTCACATAAAGGCCGTCGTCTGCCGGGGAGACGCCGAGGCCCTCGGGGCCGTGGAGTGTCTGCGGGCGAACGGATGGTTCTCGGGAAAGAAATATATGCCCGTGCTCGGCGTCGGCGCGACTCCGGCCGCGCTGGATGCCATAGCCGCCGGCACGCTGCTGGGCAGCGCCGGAAGCGACGCCGACGGGGAAGCCCGGGCAGTCTGCGACCTCTCCCGGGCGCTCGCCGGCGGCGGAGCTCCATCGCGCGCCGGGTGGCAGCTCACCGACGGAAAGTACATCTGGATTCCGTATCGCATGGTCACCGCGAGGAATTACGCCATATTCGGCAACTGACCCGGGTGGGCGGACTAGCCCAGGAGCCTTCTTCCGTTCTCAGACCTTGAAATTCTTCCGCCTCCTCCCGAGCGATCGGTACGAGAAGTACACGTACACGAGCACGAGGGGAATCACCACGGCCGCCCCGACCAGAGCCCGGAGGAGACTGTCTGCGGGGGCAGCGGAGTTGCCCAGGCTCAGGCTGAATGAGGGGTCGAGCGTCGAGGGAATGAGGAGGGGGAAGAGCAGGGACGCCGAACAGAGCGCTATGCATACGATGCCGACGCAGGACCCCGCGAAGGCGGCCGCCCTGCGCTCGAACTTGAGATCGACCCATACCGAGGCGTAGGCGATCAGCCCGACCACCACGCCGATCCAGAAGAGCGGCATCACGGCCGAGGTCGCATATCGCGCGTGGAGCACCGATCTGGACCAGAGCCCTCCGGCGACGAGAAGCAGACCCACGACCGCGAGCAGGGTGCGGGACCAGCCCTCGAGCTGATCCCGGAACTCCCCGGTGGTCCGCATGGCCAGAAACAGCGCACCATGCAGGGCGAATGCCGCGCCAGAGGCCAGGGCCGCCATGACCGAGAACGAGTTGAGGGTCAGAAGGACGCTGCCCTGCATCACTCCCCTGCCGTCGATGGGCAGCCCTTCGAGCAGGGCGGCGCCTATGAGACCGAAGGCCAGGGCCGGTACGAAGCTCCCCACGACGATAAGCAGGTCGAGCGCGGCGGAGATTCGCCCGCGGGAGGTGCGCATGCGCAGCTCGATGCCGATGGCCCTGAAAAGGAGCGCCGCGAGCACGACGATGAGGAGCGGGGCAAAGCCGCGAACGAAGGTCGAGTAGACGGCGGGAAAGGCCACGAGAACAGCCGCCATCGCGGCCAGGAGCCATATTTCGCTTCCGCCCCAGACCGGTGCGATCGCGCGGAGCATCCGCTCCCGCCGCTGCATGTCCCGCTCGAAACCGTAGAGCATGCCGGCTCCGAGGTCGAATCCGTCGGCAAGCACGAACGAGGCGAGCAGCAGGGCCGCGAGTCCGTACCAGATGATCGCGAGTGCAGCCGTCATGTCACCTCCCGATTTCCAGTCTGCGTCGTCTGACCTGCGAGGGATCTATCGAACCTGCGGCGGCGCCGGCGACGATAAGCAGCATCGCCACTGCCGAGCTCGGGCTCAGGTGCCCCCTTCCGAAGAGGACGAGATTGAGGGTGGAGAGAAGGGGCGTCAGGTAGGCCAGGGTACCGATCACCCGGGGGTCGCCGCGCTTGAGCGCCGCGTCCCAGGAATAGAACGCCGCTCCCATGGGACCGATGCCGAGCAGGCAGAGATAGAGCCAGTCGACGGGCCGGATCGCCGGCATCGAGAAGGACGTTCCACCTTCCACGCGGAACAGCGCGAGGGAGAGGAGCCCCGAGGCCAGGCAGAATCCACCGACTGCCGCCGAGGGGAAGGGAGGAAGGCGCTTCGTCAGCAGCGAGTAGCTGGCCCATACGAGGGCGGCCCCCGCCGCGAGCAGATAGCCCAGGCCATGCGCGAGGTCCAGGCCGAACCTGCCCCCGCTCGCCACCAGGGCCGCGCCGGCCAGTCCCATGAGGGCGCCCAGGACGTGCCTGACCAGCAGGTTCATGCCGGGCAGGAAGAGCGGCGTCAGCAGCACGATGAGCAGGGGCCAGAGATAGTTGAGGAGGTTCACCTCCACGGCGGGCGACAGTCGAAAGGCCGTGAACAGCAGGGCGTGATAGCCGAAGATGCCGCCCAGTCCCACGATGAAGGTCGCTGGCGGTATGCGCCACTCCCGCACGCGCACAAGCCCCACGAGGCCGCCGACAGAGAGCGCAACCCCGACCGAAAGGAGGGCCGGCAGGTGGGCGACCCGCGAACTGAGCAGGGCCAGGCTGCTCCAGAGACAGATGCTGAGCGCGGCAAAGGCGAGGGCTGAACCCCGCTTCCCTTCATGGTGATCCATCGGTGGTCCCACTATAACCTCGCCCGTCCCGTGTCGCAACGCGGGCACCGCCCCGAAGTGTCCCCGCGATCCTGCTGACAGCGGGGACAAGTGACTGTATCCTTGGGACCAGACATGGAACACTTCGACCTGATCATCGTCGGTTCGGGACCCGCCGGTCTCGGCGCGGCCTTCGAGTACCTGCGCAGGCGACCTGCGTCGGGCGTCCTCATCATCGACAAGAACGAGTTCTCCTCCGGCGGTCTGCGCAACGACTGCAAGATGAACTTCACCTGGCCGATAGGCTTCCCCGAGGGCATCTGGACACGGGACCAGGCTGAGCCCTATCTGGCTCGGGTCGAGCAGTTCCTGGAACCGCAGATCCTCGAAAAGAAAAATCTTGCCGTCTATACGCAGCGGGCGCTCAAGATCGGCGTGGATCTGCTGGAGATCCGTCAGGCCCATCTGGGCACGGACGGAGGGCTGGAACTCATCAAGTCCCTCATCGCCCGACTCGGCAAGCTCGGCGCGGCCTTGAGCCTGGGGGAATCGGCCGTCTCGGTGAATCAGGGGGCCCGCGTCCTTTTCACCGACCGGAGGGAGCTCGGCTACGACAACCTCGTCATGGCTCCGGGACGGGGCGGCTTCGCCTTCCTGCAGGGCATAATGAGCGCCGCCGGCATAGCCTTCACGGACAACGTGGTCGATATCGGCCTCCGGATCGAAACGACCGCGGAACGCTATCCGATAGTCCGGGACTACTACGATCCGAAGTTCCTCTTCCCCAAGAAAACCCGGACCTTCTGCACCAATTCGAGGGCGGCCCATGTGGTCCAGGAGAAATACGAGGCCCCCGACGGTTCTCCGTGGTACAGCGTCAACGGCCACGCATGGTCCGCCTCTCGGCCCGCCAACGGCCTGGTCAATTTCGCAATGCTCAAGACGGTCACGCTGACCGAGCCCCTCGCATCGGGGCAGGCCTATGCCCGCATGCTGGGGACGCAGGCCGCCCTTCTGGGAGGCGGCCGTCCGATCATGCAGCGGATCGGCGACTTCCGTCTGGGCAAACGCTCGACCCGGACGCGCTTCAGCGGGGATCTGTACGACTTCGAGCCGACCCTGCCCTCCGCAACGCCGGGGGATGTCGGCCTCTGTGCGCCGGCCAAGATCATGCGCGCCCTCTGGAACGCGATGAAACTCCTGGACACCATAGTGCCCGGATTGCTGCACCCGAGCACGATCATGTACTACCCGGAGATCAAGCTCTACGCGAACAGACCGCTCTTCCAGGACCAGAGCTTCATGGTGCTGCCGGGCATGTACCTGATCGGGGACGGAGCGGGGACGAGCCGCGGTATCACCGCGGCCTGGGCCTCGGGACTCCGCGCCGTCGACGGCATGCTCGGGTCGCGCGCGGAATAGCCGAGCCCCGGCGGAAAGGCGTCCACCCCGCAGTCAGCTCAGCGAGCCGATGGCGGAGCGAAGCTCTCCGAAAGCACCCGCACGAGCTCTGCGAGCCGGGGTGAGGGCGGCTTGCCGATGCCAAGGTCGTCCAGGGCATCCCGCCGCTCCCGATCGAGCCAGGCGTAGATCCTTCTCGACACCTCCGGTCGCTCGTCGCCGCTGCGCGTTATGCGAACGAGAGCGGCCATTTCGTCGGCGGAGAACATCTTCCATTTGCCCCCGGCCACGACATGGTAGGTCATGCCGTCCGCCGATCGCTTGATGCTCATGGCCTCCTCCCCCGCGGATTGTGCCCGAGGCGCCGAAGAACGCCCTTGGCCGGATCCGGCCTTGGCCCGCTCCTGGGCGCGCTCGGTGGCCTCGTTGAGCCGCTGGACCTCCATGTTGTAACGGTGCACATGGGCCTGCTCCAGGAGAAATGCCAGGCCCTCTTCGTCGAGCTGGGGAAGCAGCTCGAGCAGTTCAGCGAGTACGGGACTATCCACCTTCGGCTTCCGCTGTCCGCGAGCCCCTCCTGTGGACGGCGCTTTTTTCGCCGACCGGACCTTCTTGTCCTTCTCTGCCATGAATCGCTCCTGGTCACCAGTATAGCGCGACGGCCTGCAGGTTGCCTGCAACCGGAGGAGGCGCTATGCTGTCTCATCGTCGGGCTCCCCCTGGAGGCAAGCATGAATCGCGATGAAGCGTCCGCGGTCCGCTCCTATCTGAATGAAGAGCGCAATGCCGCATATCTTTATGAAGTGCTCGCGCAGGCAGAACCCAACGCCGACCTCGCCGAGGTCTATCGTCGCCTGGCAGGGACGGAGCGGAAGCACGCGGCGCTGTGGGAGGCCAAGCTCGCGGGGGCCGGTCTTCGCGTGGCTCCCTTCCGCCCCGCCTTCCGAGCCCGGCTCTCCGCGGCGATGGCACGCCGCTATGGCGCGCAGTCCGTCGCCTCCGCGCTCGCCAGGACCGAGCGGAGCGCCGCCCGCGCATACGACGGCGTGGCGGTCGCCGAGGAGGCGGGACTCCCCGCGGAGGAGCGCTCACATGCGCGGATCTTCAGTCTGCTTGCGGCGACCTCCAAGGGTCTCGCCGGCGGCGACGTCGCCCGCTTCGAGGGCCGGCACCGGGCGGGCGGCAACGCGCTGCGCGCGGGTACGCTCGGCGCCAACGACGGCCTCCTCTCCGTCTACAGCCTGGTCATGGGCGTGGCCGGGGCCGGGGTCGGCCAGCGCCAGATCCTCCTCACCGGGGCGGCCGGTTTGCTTGCCGGCGCCCTGTCCATGGCTCTCGGGGAATGGATCTCCGTCCAGAGCTCCCGCGAACTCTACGGCCACCAGATAGACATCGAGCGCCGCGAGCTCGAGGAAAATCCGGAGGAAGAGATGGAGGAGCTCGCGCTGATCTATCGGGCCAAGGGCCTCGACGAGAAGGAGGCGCGCGACACGGCGCGGCGCATCATCACCGCGGGAGGTGAGGCGGCTCTGGATACCCTGGTGCGCGAGGAACTGGCCATCGACCAGAAGGAGCTCGGAGGCTCGTCGTGGGTGGCGGCCGTCACCTCCTTCGGCCTGTTTGCCGTGGGGGCCCTCTTCCCGGTCCTCCCCTACCTGTTCTTCACGGGGATCTCCGGCATCCTGATGAGCTCTGCGGCCAGCGCGGTCGGGCTGTTCGCGATAGGCGCGCTCGGCACGCTCATGACCGGACGGAACCCGCTCTCCCAGGGGCTGCGACAGGTGCTCATCGGCCTGGCCGCCGCCGCCTGCACCTTCGGCGTAGGGCACCTCATCGGCGCGAGCGTGGCGGGCTAGGGGACCGGCCCGCGGCGCGGGCCCACGCTGCCCACCGCATATGCCGCGCTACGGCGCCCGCCCGCGCCGCCCACCTGATGTGCCGCGCTACGGCGCCGTGCGTCGCCGGTCGCGCGGGAAAAGCGCGGCGGCCTTGACGCTCGGCAGTCCGAGGATCTTCTGCGTCAGACGTTCGAGCCCGATCGCGAAACCGCCGTGCGGCGGACAGCCGTACTTGAATATCGACAGGTAGTCCGCGATGGAGGCCGGATCGAGGCCGAAAACTGCGCAGCTCTCGAGGATCATGGGGTAGTCGTTGATGCGCCTGCCCCCGGTCGTAATCTCGAGCCCGCGGAACAGGCAGTCGAAACTCTGCGTGCCGCTGCCCTTGGGAAAGGCGTAAAAGGGACGGAGCTTGCGCGGAAAGTCGTTGACGAAGACCAGATCCGAGCCGTGCTCCCTCGCCGACCATTCGCAGAGTATGCGCTCGGCCTCGGGGTTGAGCTCGTAGATCCTGGACCCGGTCCGGGCGACAATTTCGAGCGCTTCGTCGTAGCTGACCGTGGGAGCGGCTTCCACGGAGGCGGGATCGGGCACGCCGGCGCCCCAGTCTCCGAGGATCGCCTCGTCCCGCACGGCCAGGCCGCCGAAGATCGCCGCGAGGAGTCTCTTCTCGAGTCCGATGAGGTCCTTCTCGGTATCTATGAATGCGAGCTCCACGTCGAGCGAAATATACTCGTTCAGGTGCCGGGGCGTGTCATGCTTCTCGGCGCGATAGGCGGCACCGATTTCGAAGACGCGCTCGAGACCGGAGGCAACCATCGCCTGCTTGTAAAATTGGGGGGATTGGGCGAGAAAGGCCTTCCTGCCGAAGTAGTCGAGCTCGAAGAGTCCCGTTCCTCCCTCCGTCCCGGTCCCGATGATCTTGCTCGTCTTGATCTCGGTGAAGCCCTCGCTCCGCAGGTGGGCGGCGAAGAGATCGAGAATGTCCGACTGCAGCCGGAAAATGGACAGGATCTTGGGGTTCCGTATGGAGATCATCCTGTTGTCGAGTACGCTCTCGAGCGAGCTCTGATCCAGCTTGCCGTTGACCTGGATCGGCAGGGGTGACTCGGCGGAGGCGAGCTGCTCGATCGATGCGACTTCGATCTCCACGCCGCCCGGCGCCCGCTCCTGGGCCCGCGCCTCGCCCTGGACGCGGATCACGGATTCCACGGTGAAGCCGGCTCCTCCCTGGACCACGAGCTGAACGATGCCCGAACGGTCCCTGAGCAGGATGAAGGAGACCTGTCCCATCTCGCGAATCCGGTGCACCCAGCCGCAGAGCTCGACACGTTGTCCGAGCAGGCCTTTCACGTCTCTGACCAGCGTCCTCATTTCAGTTTCTCCATCACGAGTTCCCGGATAAGGGCGGGCGAGGCCCGCCCCGATGAGGCCTTCATGGCCTCTCCGACGAGGTATCCTATGGGTTTCCGGTCCCCCGCCCGTATTCGCAGCAGCACCGCCTCCTCCCGGAGGAGGATCTCCTCCACGATCGGACGCAACGCCTCCCTGTCAGCGATCTGTTCCCAGCCCCGTTCGGCGATCAGCTCGAGCGGATCGCGGTTCTCCTCCAGCGCCGTACGCAGCGCCTGTTTCGCGATCGTCGCCTGGATACGCCCCTCCCCGAGGGCGCGCAGGAGGGCAACCAGGCGCGCCGGACCGAGCGCGACCGCGGAGAGCTCGAGCCCCATTCGCGTGAGGTTCGCGCGCAGCTCTCCGGTTATCCACAGTGCGGCGCTCCTCGGGTCGGCGCCCAGCTCCAGGCAGGCCTCGAAGTACCGCGCAACGTCTATCTCCTCGACCAGAAGTTCCACGAGATCCTCGTCGAGACCATGGGTCGAGATGAGGCGCCGCTTCCGCGCCAGGGGGAGCTCGATGGACTCGGAGCGAACTCGGGAGAGAAAGGACTCATCCGCGATGAAGGGCGGGAGGTCGGGCTCGGGGAAATACCGGTAGTCGTTCGCGCTTTCCTTCTTCCGCATCGTCTCGGTGACATCCCGGTTCTCGTTCCAGAGCCTCGTCTCCTGTTCGACGCTCCCCCCTGCCTCGAGCAGGGCGGTCTGCCGCCTGATCTCGTAGTCGAGCCCCATCCTGACAAAACGCGAGGAGTTCATGTTCTTGAGTTCGACCTTGGTCCCGAGGCCCCTGCCCGCTTCATTCACGGAAACGTTCGCGTCGCAGCGAAGCGAGCCTTCCTCCATGTTGCCGTCGCAGACGCCGAGATGGCGCACGAGCCGGCGGAAGGAGCGCAGGAATGCCTCGGCCTCCTCCCCGGTCGAGAGCTCGGGCTGGGTGACGATCTCCAGGAGCGGGAAACCGGCCCGGTTGTAGTCGATGAGCGTCAGTCGACCGGCGTGTATGAGCTTGCCCGCATCCTCCTCGAAGTGGCATTCCCGTATCGCGAGCTGTCGGGTACTTCCCCCCACTTCGAACTCGAAGCTCCCGTCCCTCCCGAGCGGCTCCGCGAACTGGGATATCTGGTAGTTCTTGGGCATGTCCGGGTAGAAGTAGTTCTTGCGCTCGAAGATCGTGTGACCGCTCAGCCTGCAGCCGAGCGCGTCGGCGACCCGGTATCCGAGGAACAGCGCCGCTTCGTTGAGGCTCGGGAGCACGCCGGGGTAGCCGAGACAGACCGGGCAGACATTCCTGTTCGGCTCGTCCCCAAAATGCGCCGCGCAGGAGCAGAAGGCCTTGCTCTGCGTGAGCAGGTGAATGTGGATTTCCAGTCCGATGAACGATTCGTAGCTCATGAGAGGAACTCCTGGGAGAAGGCGGGAGGCTTTGGCAGGGGAAAGACCCCGGCGAGGCTGCGCGCGGCGGCGAAGAGCCGGTCCTCGCGGAAGGCTCCGGCCATGAGCTGGATCCCGGACGGCAGTCCGCCTGACAGACCGGTGGGGAGCGCCAGGGCTGGAAGTCCGGCGAGGTTGGCCGTGCAGGTGAACTTGTCGGCCATCTTCTGCTGGAATTGATCCATGCCCGAGTCGCCGTGGGGGAAGGCCAGTGTCGGAAAGACCGGAAGCGCGAGAAGGTCGAACCGGTCCAGTGCCTCGGCGAGCTCCGAGCGTATCGCCTGCCTCAGTTTCTGGGCCTTCAGGTAGTACCTCGACTGGAAGCCGGAACGGAGCACGAAGGTCCCCAGCAGAACGCGAAGCTTCACCTCGTCCCCGAAGCCCTCGGTCCGCGAGCGCCTGATGAGCTCCTCCGGATTCTCGGCCCGATCCGTCCGACGACCATATGCTATGCCCGTATACCGGGCCAGATTGGCGCTCGCCTCGGCGGTCGCGATGGTGTAGTAGGCCGGAAGCACGTATTCCCAGAGGGGCAGGTCGATCTCCACGATCTCGAGGCCCAGGTCGCGCAACGCGCGCAGCGCCTCGCGATAGGCGACCTCGACGGCCCCGTCCAGACCTCCGAGACCGCGAATGACGGCCACGGTGCTCGGCATGGCTGCCTCGGGAGCGCGTCGCGGCGCGTCGAGGCTCGTCCGGTCCATCGGATCCGCGCCGCGCATGGTTTCAAAGGCAAGCTCGGCCAGATCCAGGGATCTGGCCAGCACCCCGGCGCACTCGAGGCTCGAGGCATAGGCTGCCAGTCCGAAGCGGGAGACGGCCCCGTAGGTCGGCTTCAGGCCGTAGATGCCGCAGAAATTCGCCGGCTGCCTGACCGACCCGCCGGTGTCGGTCCCGAGGGCGAAGGGCACCATGCCCGCGGCCACGGCGGCCGCCGAGCCTCCCGAGGATCCCCCCGGCACCCGTTCGGGGTCATAGGGATTCGAAGTCCTGGCAAGCGCCGAGTTGTCGCACGAAGACCCCATGCCGAACTCGTCCAGGTTCGTCTTCCCGATGACGATCGCTCCCTGCTCCTGCAGTCGACTGACGCAGGTAGCGGTGTAGGGCACGCGGAAGTCGCCGAGAATGCGCGATCCGCAGGTCATGCGGAATCCTTCCACGGCGATGTTGTCCTTGACGGCGAAGGGCAGCGCCCGCAGGGCAGTCCCCGATGAGGGCCCGGCCGGCGCATCTGCGCCGGGCGCGTGCCTGCCGGCACCGGCCCCCTCGATGTCAAGCTCGAGAAAGGCGCCGATCCTGCTCTCCCATTGCCGCACGTATTCCGCGTAGGCCTTTCGTCGTCCGTCGTCCTGAAGCAGGCTGCTCCAGGGACTTCGCTCGTCGGGCATGACCTGCTCCTTCATAGAATGTTGGGGATGCTGACGAATCGGCCCTCGGTCGACGAGGCCTGTCTGAACAGCTCACTGTCCGCAAAAGCCGTGACGGCGTCGGAGCGCGGCTCCGGCATGACGCCACGCGCGGTCCGGTTCTCGCCGGCGCGGCCTGCCGGGACCATGTCGGCGGCAGCCCCGGTGGCGGGGTCGCCGGACGGGGAGGACAGCCCGGCCTCGAAGCCGTCCATGACCGCAAAGAACTCGAGCATTTTCGCGACCGACTCCGCGAAGCTCCTCCGCTCCCGCTGATCCAGGCTCAGGTAGGCCAGGTTCGCCGCCACAGCCAGCTCGGATTCCATACCCCGAGCTTCGATCCCGGTCCGGTCAGCGCTCGATGCTTCGGCCTTCTTCCTGCCTTCAGTACCCATGGCCCCTCCCGGCACGACAAATAAAAAGGACCGGCCATGCGGCCGGTCCTGCTTTCACGCTTGAAGTGTTCTACGCTCGCTGCACCGGGCCCGCAGCGGCGCTGGGTCCGTTATTGTTCCAGTTGAGTGCCAAGATCCGGCGAGCGATGCTGATCATGGACAGAGACTACCTGAGGCCCCGACCCGCCGTCAAGGCCCGATGAGAGCAGGGAACAGCGAGATGACTATTGAATATTCCACGAGGACCAGGAGTATGGCGCTGATGATGAAGAGCATCAGCTTGGTCTCCCCTCCCCGATCCTTGAGAAAGCCGGCATCCAGGAACTCGGAGGGCCGTGGCAGCGAGCCGCCGTCCCTCTGCGCTCCGGAAGCGCCTTCCCCATTGCGGGCCCGCGTCCCGCGGAAAAGCGCTCGGAACATGAGCATGAAGAGCGGAATGTCGACGAGGACAAGAACCACGGCAAGTATGATCCGGCGATTCATGGCATGATTCTGTGCACTCTGGATCGAAAGCGTCAAGCCGAGCGAAGCGGATGGCGGGATCACGAAAACTGCGTGATCGGCTCGGATTCCCATGAAACCTTGAAAGCCTCGTGCCGATAATCTGGTTCGAGAGCGGATGATCGATTCCAGGCGGGACGCATCAGACGCGGGAAACGACGGTTCCAGAGGCAGCACGATGAACGAAACTACTGAGGAATCGCCGGTCGATGCGGGAGTGGAGCTTTCCAGGCTGCGGGCCGAGAACGAAATCCTTTCCCGGCGCATCGCCCAGCTGGAAAGAAAACTCTCCCTGCAGCCGCAGACTGGCCTCCCGACGCACTTCAGGCTCGAGCTCGAGCTCGAAGAGACGATCGACGCGATGCGTGGCGGCCGGGACGGCTCCGGTTTCAGCATACTGATCATTCAGCTCGGCGAGACCTACAGCGTCGTGCGGAAGACCCTGAAATCCAGCGTCAGCGAATGGATACTCTACCAGATGGGCTGCAGGATTTCCGGGCTGCTCGATGACAGTGCCCGCGTGTTCCATACCCGCGAGAACGAGTTCGTCCTGATACTCCCCGGACTCAAGGGCCCTCCCCTTGCCGGCTTCATCAAGCGGCTGTTCGCGCAGCTGGGAGAGCCGCACATTTTCTCGGGATTCAATGTCGCCATCCAGGTGGCCATGGGTGCGGCGTACTGGCCGGAGCATGGAACTGAGCGGTCGGCGCTGCTGCACAATGCCGACATCGCCGCCGGTTTCGCGACCGATGAACGACGGCCCTTCGTGCTCTTCAAGCCCCAGCTCCTCAGGAAAGCCGTGGAGAAGGTGGAGCTCCAGAATGCCATCATCAAGGCGATAGAGAGACCGGCCCTCGACCGCATCGGCGAGCAGTTTGTCCTCTACTACCAGCCCAAGCTCATCGCCTCGGCCATAGAGGGGCACACGATCAAGGTGGAGAAGGTCGAGGCCGAGGCCCTGATTCGCTGGGATCATCCGACGAAGGGCCTGCTCTCCCCCTCGACCTTCATCCCGCTCGCCGAGGAGACGGGGCTCATCCTCCCCCTCGGCAAATGGCTGATTTACCAGACGGCTCGTGACCTTCAGTCGTGGAACGAGGCCGGGAAGGGCAGAATTCCGGTATCGATCAACCTTTCCGCCCGGCAGTTCCGATCGGAGGAGATCCCCGGCATCCTGACCTCGGCCATGACGGGAGCCAGTCTCGCCCCGGGGCAGCTGACGGTCGAACTGACGGAGACGAGCCTTTTCGAGGATCCCGCTTCGACGAGCGTCATTCTCGAGCGATTCTCGGCCCTCGGCATCAGGGTGTCCGTGGACGATTTCGGCACGGGGTATTCCTCGCTGAGCCACCTCCATCGCTTTCCCCTGGACGAGATCAAGATCGACCGCCTCTTCATAGAGAATATCGACTCGAACCGCCAGGACCGGATCATCGTCCGCTCGCTGGTCGCGATCGCGAAGGGCCTCGGCCTGAGCCTCGTGGCCGAGGGCGTGGAGAAGGCGCCGGCGCTCGAGATCCTGTGGGAAATGGGCTGCAGAGGCTTCCAGGGCTACCTCATCGCCCGGCCCCTCCCCGCCGACGCCTTCATCGCTTTCTGCGACAAGCTCGCGGCCGACGGCATGTCCTTCACATTCTAGGGGACCGCCGGGGCCGCCACGGCTTCCCGAAGGGTTCCCGAACGGCCGCTCCCCATCTTGGATGAGCCCTCCACTATCTGCCATAGTGTACGACGGGTAGAGCAGCACGAGGAGGAGCCATGAAGAGCCTGAGCGTCGCCGAGGGACGCGTGATCAAGGACGATTCGGGGGTGGTAGCCCGCGTCGTTTACAGTGCGCCCGAGGCGATGATCGTCCACATAGACATCGCCCCCGGAGGCTTCGTGAAGCTCCACGTCACCCCCATCGACATGGAGTACTTCGTCCTGGAGGGGAGGGGCCTGTTCATGCTCGGCGAGGAGTCCATGGAGGCGGGCCCCGGCGTCTGCATCCCGAACCCCCGGGGCGTTCCCCACGGCATCCGCAACCCCGGGGTGACCCCGCTCCGCGTGCTCGCGGTCAAGAATCCCCGGCCCGACAACGAGGTCTAGGGGGAAGCGTGCCGCAGTCGCTCGTGCTCGTGTTCCTCGGCGGCGGTATCGGATCGACCGGCCGCTACCTCATCTCCCTCCTCGCCGCGAGCCTCTTCGGCGACGCCTTCGCCTGGGGGACCCTGGCCGTCAACCTGGGGGGCTGCTTCGTGATCGGCCTCCTTGCCGGACTCGCCGACCGCTCGCTGATCTCGCGCGAGTTCAGGATCTTCTTCGTCAGCGGCCTGCTCGGCGGCCTCACGACTTTCTCGTCGTTCTCGCTGGAGACCGTTCGGCTCATGGGAACCGGGCTGCTCGGCAAGGCCGGATTGAACATCGCCGCGAACGCGCTGCTCGGCCTGGGCCTGACTGCGCTCGGCCTGGCCGCCGCAGCTCGCGTGTAGAGGGATCGACGATCAGCTGGTCCGAGTGCCGGGTCCGGGTCCGGGCTCTCGGACCATCCACAGACCAAACTCGAAAGGGAGGCATCATGGGCAGACGGAGAGAGATTCTGGCTGGGGCGTCGGAGGATCGATTGGATAAGCTCATCCAGGCCCGCCTGGCGCCGGGAGCGGACCGGGCAAAGATCGACGAGCGCATCTGGGATCTGTTCGGGGAGGACTGGTGCGTCATGTTCACCGATCTCTCCGGCTTCTCGCGCCGCGTTGCGGAGTTCGGCATCATCCATTTCCTTCAGACGATTCACGAGTCCGAGCGCCTCCTCATCCCGGTGATCGAGGAATCGGACGGAATCCTGCTGAAAGTCGAGGGCGACTCCTTCCTCGTGATCTTCCGCAGCGCGCGCAAGGCGCTCTCCTGTTCGATTGCCATGCAGCGGACCCTCGCCGGCTACAACGCCGACAAGGCCGACGAGGACAAGGTTCTGCTCTGCGTCGGTCTCGGCTGCGGACGAATGCTCCGGATCGGTGATGCCGACGTCTACGGCGCCGAGGTCAACGCGGCGAGCAAGCTCGGCGAGGATCGCGCCAAGGCCTGGGAGATCATCGTGACCGGTGCTGTGCGCGAGCGTTGCATGGATGAGCCCGGCGTTTCGTTCGAAGAACTTCCGGACCCTCCGGCAGGCTGCTCCTCCGCCTTCCTTGTAAAGTACCGGCTCTAGCCGGTGGGCCAGCTCATCGTCCGGCCCGTCCGGATCGCGAGCGGCGGATCATCCGGGCTCCCCCCTCGTCGGAGGGGAGAACGGCGATGGAATGGGATCGGGGCCGCGCAGCCCGGACGAAGGTCCGCAGATCAAGCGCCTGCGGCCCGAGCACCTCGTCGGGGTCGTATGAGAGCTCGAGCTCGGTGGCGCTGCCATCGGCCACCGCCCGACCCCATGCGGCGTTGAAACGCACGATGTCGCGAAGGGCGGGAAGCAGTCGCTCGTGGCCCAGGCTGCGGTAGCGTTCATCGAGATAGGCAAGCTGCATGGACTCGATCTCGGAGGCATCGGCCGTCTTCTCATTCCGCCGGACTGCTGACCCGCTAGGGACGTCGCGGGACTCGAGCCAGTCCGCGAAGCCCCACAGAAACGCCGAGGCTTTCATCCGCAGCGGCCGGAGCGCCTGGAGGAACCATGAGACAGCCCTCCCCTGCGTGTAGAAGAGCGTGCAGGCTTCGGCGAGCCGCCGGGCCCTCGCGAAGTCGGCAGCCGGCAGGGCCGGGCTCGAGCTGAGCAGATAGGGCGGACGCGCGTCATGCACGAGCCCGAGCCGTGCGGCGCGATCGGCAAGTTCCGTGCCCGGAAGCACGGCGAGGGGAAAGATGTCGAGGTGGTTGGGCTGCAGTCCGAGCGCGAAGTCCAGCCCGGCGGCAAAACCCGCGAGGCTTTCACCGGGGAGCCCATAGATGAGATCGAGGCCGAAGGTCAGGCCGGCCGCATTGAGCAGTCCCAGTTTCCGGCGGAAGAGCTCCCGGTCGAGGCTTCTGCCCACGGAGGCGAGGACCTCGGGATCGGCGCTCTGCAGCCCGATCTGCAGCGAGCAGGAGAGCCGCGAAAAGCCTTCCACGAGGACCCGGTCGAGGAGCTCCGCACGAACCTCGAAGTGCCAGTGGATACCGCTGCCACGCTCTGCCAGGAGTCCAAGGATGCTCCGCGCACGCTCCCGGTCGGCATTGAACGTGGGATCGAGGACGAAGACCTGACCCACCCCCCGCCGGACGAAGCGATCGAGCTCGGCGCGCAGGCGTTCGAGATTCAGATGCCGCAGACCGGCAGTGCCCTTCGATTCGTAGCAGTAGGCGCAGCGATAGGGACAGCCCCTTGTGAGCTCCCACAGCGCGCCGTCATATTCGGCGGGGTCCAGTATCCCGACCAGCCAGGGCGAGGCGAGCTGCTCCGGATCCTCGACAACCGGAGGGCAGCGTTCCAGGGATCGCCCTTCGGATTCGCCGGCAGGAGTCAGCGCACCGGGGATCGACCCGATATCCCGCGCCCTGCCCTCCAGCAGGGCGGTGACTGCCGCCACCGCGGCCGACTCTCCCTCGCCACTGATGGCAAAATCGAGGCCGAACTCCTTCATGACCCCGAGCGGATCCGCGCTGGTTTCCGGACCACCGGCAAACAGAATCAGCCGCGGCAGACTCGAGCGGAGCCGGCGGGCTAGGGCCCCGAGCCGCTCACGGTTCCAGCAGTAGACCGAGAAACCCACAGCCTCGGGAGACTGGGCCGCAATGCGCCGGAGAAGTTCGGCTGGATCGCCGTCAGGGGCCCCGGCAAGGAGCTCCACGTCTACGCGGCCCTGGAGCGCGGGCGCGGTCCGGAGGGCGGCCACGATCGAGGCGGCCCCGAGAGGAAGGGCCTGCGGCGAGACCTCGACATCCTGGGCGACGATCCTGAGCCTGAGCATGGGGCATCATGCCCCGCCGGGCGCAGGGCGGGCAAGCCGGGGCGCCCTGCGGCGGCTCAGAGCGTGAGCGCTCCGGGGCCGGGTCTGACCGCTCGTACCGCCCTGGCCTGGTCCTCGGTTTCCGGGGACGGTGTCCGCTCCCCGGCCGCACGCCGGAGGGCCGCCAGCAGCTCGAGGACATCCTCGCGCTGCCCGAAGCCGTGGAAGGCCAGCCAGGCTCCGATGACCATGCCCGTACGACCGATGCCGCCGTGGCAGTGGACGTAGACTCGCTCGCCGGCCGAGAGGAGGGCATCGATGCCCTCCACGGCGCGCGTCGTCATCTCGCTGTTCACGCTCCGGTCGCGCAGCGGAAACCGTCGGCGTGTGAATGAGCCGAAAGGGTCATCCCCTGCACGGGCGCCGAGGAGCCGGCCTGCACCGGGAAGCGCCTCACTCTCTTCGGTGAGATCGACGAGACTGCTGATGCCCGCCGTGACCAGAGCTTCGATCCGGTCCCGGGAGGACTCGGGGTCCTCGACCACCGGATGAGGACCGGCAAGCAGATGCCCCGGCAAAACCCAGTAGGAACCCGGAAGGGGAGCCTTGACGGCGCTGCAGGCCGCAAGCCGTGCGGCGAGCCGCTCGATCTCCTCAAGGCGGGGCAGGGCCTCGCGCCAGGGCCGCGGGATCGCCGCGTCTCCATAGGTCATGCCTGCGAGCGCGCCGGCCACCGCGGCGGTGGTATCCGTATCCTCTCCCAGATTTACCGCGCCGAGGACGCAGGCTGAGTAGGAGTCCGTGGTCAGGAGACACCAGAGGGCGGCCTCGAGGCTGTGAAGGACATAGCCGGAGCCCCGGATCGCTGCGCGGGGCAGTGTGTCGAGCTCGCCGCCGAGCACGCGGGAGTAGAGGGCGGATTCGGCCCGGATGGGCGGCGGCAGTGTGGGCATGGCCCGCGCCGCCTCGGCCATCGCGGAGCGGTAGCTCGACCGGGGCGGCTCCCCCGCGAGGAGGCGGGCGGCCACCAGACTGAACAGCCAGCAGCCGAGCATGCTGCGGGGATGACCGTGCGTGGGGGCCGAGAATGCGCAGACCATCCTGAACCGGAGCGGCTCGGGACTCCAGGCGAGCCAGACCGAGGCCGGAAGGATGCGCATGAGGGAACCGTTGCCGTTGTCGTTCTCGCCCCGGCCCCCGGCGAGCAGGGCGGGCAGCCCCGCCCGGATCCGGTCCAGCGCACGCCGGGTGGCGCCGCCGACATCGAAGGCGATCCCCCGGGCCGACCAGCGGCCCTCATCCAGCCAGGCGAGGGCGCGTTGGGCGAAATCATCCGGGTCATAGCCGCGCTCGACTATGCTCTCCGCGAGACAGAGTGTCAGCGAAGTGTCGTCCGACCAGGTTCCCGCCTCCTGATTCCAGACGCCGCCCGAGCGCAGGCCCGTGACCGGGTTGGCGTCCAGATCCTTCCTCGGCACGAACTCGACGGGGACGCCGAGCGCGTCGCCCGCTGCCAGCCCCAGCATCGCCCCCACGATGCGCTCCCTCTCGTCCATCCGGTGCATCCTCGGCCTCCTCGTTTCCTGCGCGCGATCGTGTCGATTCGGAGCTGAATTGCTCAGCGGGGCAGGCGGCGGTCGTTGGCCCGTCCCGACAAGGCCAGCGAGCGGAGCGCGGCGAGACTCAGTACGCGGCCCGGTCTCTTCCGCCCCATGTCGGTCCACTCCATGAGGTTGTTGCGAAGCTGCTTCCCGGCGCCGGGATGATCCCAGGGTGGCGGCGGCGCCTTCCAGCTTCCGTCGGCGCGCCTCATGTGCGAGCGATCGGAAACAAGGCCGGCCACGTAGTCCCGGGCCGGGAGGGCGCGGAAAAGCGGGAGGACCGGGGCTGACAGGTCATCCGGGAAGGTGGACTGGACATAGTGCTGGAGGGGGCAGGGAAAGCCCAGCTCCGAGTCGAGATCGAATACCTGATAGCCCTCGAGCGGATCGTCGACGAGGGCGAGCGCGTGGTAATCCCACTGGATGAGGCCGTCCACCGGCCTGCCCGAGCGCTGACGCATGAAAAGGACGCGCCGCTCCGCATTGGACACGAGGAGTGCCCAGGCCCGGGTCCCTGTCAGCGTTCCCCGCCCCAGGAGTCTCCAGATGTTCTCCTCGCAGTAGAAGGGAACGTAATCGAACTCGTCGCGTGAAAGCACTCTCATCAGCTCCAGTATATCGAGCCTTCGGCCTTATCGGGAGCCGGTGCCCGGCTGGTCCGGAATCTCGCGTCGCATCCGAATGAAGGCATCGACGACGCGCGGGTCGAAGTCCGCGCCCGATCGGGACCCGATGTATTCGAGCACCCGCTCCTCGGGCCAGCCCGCGCGGTAGGGACGGTCCGACTTGAGCGCATCCCAGACATCGATCACCGTGAACAGCCGGGCGGCGAACGGAATGTCCTCTCCGGCCAGACCGCGGGGATAGCCCGACCCGTCCCAGTGCTCGTGGTGACTGTAGGGAATCACCGAAGCCTCCGAAAGAAATCTCAGACCCGCCAGCAGGTTGCGGCCGATCGTCGTGTGGCGCTTCATGATCTCGAACTCCGCTGGATCGAGGGGCCCGGGCTTCAGAAGCACCGCGTCCGGAATGCCCATCTTGCCGATGTCATGGAGGAGGGCGCCGTGACGAAGATCCTCGAGTTCCTTTCCCTCGATCCCGAATCGTTCCGCGAGCTCGACCGAAGCCTCGGTCACGCGACGGCAATGTCCCTCGGTTTCCCGGTCACGGAGCTCGAGTGCCTCGGCCCAGCCTTCGATGGTCGCCTCGTAGGCTTCCCGCAGCCGGACGTTGGCCTTCTGGAGTTCATCCAGAATCGAGGCGTTGTCCACGGCGATCGCGGCCTGGCCCGCAAGGGCCTCGAAGAAGGCCGTCCAGTGCGGATCGGCCTCGAGGGGCGAGCGGCGATACACCTCGAGGACGCCCTGGAGCTCCCCTTTCGCGACCAGGGCCGCCCCTGCATAGCCGACGAAGCCTTCCCCGGCGAAGCTCGGCGACTCGGCGAAGGCCTGCGGCTCCCCTGCCAGGGCCGGCACGACGAGGATCGTGCGCTCGGCGGCCACCCTGCCGGCGAATCCCTGGCCCAGGGAAAGCTTCGTATGCGCGAGCGCCTCCGAGCGGAAGCCCGCCTTCGCCGCAAAGCGCAGCTCGCCGCTTGGCTCGTCGAATAGGAGGATGTCGGCCGCGTCCACCTTGAGGCGGAGCCGGGCCTCCTCCGTGATGACGCCGAGCACCGAGGCGATGTTCATGGTCGAGTTGATCGCCCGGTCGATCGTGCGGAGAGCCTCGAGCTGGCCGAGACGTTCGACGACCTCCGAATAGAGCCTGCCGTTCTGGATGCTCAAGCCCAGCTGGTCCGCGAACACGGCCAGAGCTTCCCGACTCGCCTCGTCGAAGGCTGCCGGATCGGCCGCGGACAGCTCGAGCACCCCCAGGGAGCCTTCGTCACCGCGGATGGGAACCGCGAAGCTGGTCCGCCGCGGCCCGCCGCGGAGTACGGGCGCGGCGGTGGCAAAGGCCTCGTGGGCCGCTCCGTCGGCTTCGGCAGTCCGGCCGGCCATTACCCCTCGCACGCAGCGGAGCGCGCCGCCCTCCGCGGCCGTCAGCCAGAGCGAAGGCAGGCATCCCGGGCAGAGCACGAAGGTCGAGTCCACGACGAGCTCGCTGAACGCGTCCCAGTCGCCCAGCGATCCGGTGCGCTGGGCGAGGCGGGCTATCAGCTCGAGCTTCTCCGACAGCGACTGGATCCGCGCTTCGCGAAGCCTCCGGTCGCTGACGTTGCGCCACACCGTCAGCACGTGCCTCAGACGGACACCCTCGTCCTCGACAAAGCACGAGGCGGATTCCACCGGAACGGGAGATCGGTCGCGCCGCAGCACGGTGACTTCAAGCGGAGCTTCCCCGGCCCGGGCGCGGACGATATGCGAGCGCAGGGCGTCCAGATCCCGACCCGACGCGAACTCCGCGAGTCTTCGCCCGATCAGGTCCCCGGCCCTGTCGAAGCCGAGCAGCTCCGCCGCGCGGGAATTGGCGAATCGGATGACGTAGTCCCAGTCGAAGAGAAAGACGGCATCGGGCGCCGTCTCGACGAGAACCCGGTAGAGCCGCTCGGACTCCATCCGCAGCCGGAGATCGGCCCCCGATCGCCTGAACAGCGACACCACTCTTCCTATGAAAGCTCCCGGCATCGGTTGGGCTCCTGCCGTCAGGATACCGGCGTGGCCGATGGCGGGCAAGACGAACGAGGGCACATGATGACCCGTGACCCGGGCCAGCCCGCGTCCGGACTGCGCAGCCACGCGGTGCGCTTATGTATGGGTGACGAGCTCCCCGACCCGCACCCAGCCCGAGGCCCGCTTTTCGCGGGAGAACACCTCGTACCATCCCTCCCGCCGGTCCACCGCGATGACCTCGGAGCCGGCCGAAAGCCGCCACCGCAGCTGACCTTCGGAAGAAGGTGAGGCG
>DATJQN010000339.1:0-38321 GCA_035505775.1 Rectinemataceae bacterium
CCTGTCCTTTGCAGATACGGAGCTGTCCGCCCGCATCGGTGGCCTCCCCGAGAACGTAGGCCTTCCGGCCCACGGGGAAACAGCGCTCGGTGAAGCGGTAGCCGATCGTCCGCCGCCCTCCTCCCGCCGCGAGGGCCACGCGCAGAACATAGCTTCCGACCCTGCGCTCCCCTTCACCCGGCTCGAACCGCGAGACCGTCGTCTCGAGATGGAACTCGGCCCCGGTTGGATCCACCTCGATCCGCCCTGAGCCGTCTTCCACGAAGAAGGGGCAGCTGCGCTTACTCGTGGAAAGTGTCTCGGAACCGCGGCGCGTGCCGGTGCTGCTTCTGCCGTCGGAGTCCGTCTGCACATAGGACTCTTCATATTCGCGAACGACGGTGGTCTCGAAATGGATGCAGGGCGTGTTCGAAAATTCCGCGAGGAGGGGACTCTCGCACTGCGCCGTGCCCTGGACCTCGACCAGCTTGGCGTAGCTGCCCGAGCCGATCTCGTCCGCCACCGCCTTGGCCTCCGCTTCGATGACGGAAGCCTTGCTCGTCTCGGTGCCCCGGATGAGCGCCATCTTGGCCGCCATGACCCGTCCCACGATGAAGAGCGCGACCGCCGCCGCCGCGAGAACGACTCCGAGAATAAGCATATCGGCCTCCTTCAGCGAGTGTAGGCGAGGAGGCGGGGGATGGCAACGCCCGGCGGAGCTCGGCCGCATGCCGCGCCGGAGCATCGCCGTCTCTAGCCGCGCAGGGCCAGGATCCTGTCGGTCAGTCGCTGGGGGAGCGATTCCAGGATCGCGGCCGCGCCTGACAGGTAACCGACGCGATAGCGCGATCGGGGCCGCCGGGCCCGGAGCGCGGCCAGGACGACGTCGGCGACCACGTCGGGATCGCTGCGCTTCGCGTCGAACCGCTCCATGGAGCGGAGCCAGGCCTCGAGCCGGGCCCGGTAGGGCTCCACCCGCTCCGGCTCGATTCCGTACAGGGAGGCTTCGAGCGTCTGTCGCGTCGCCAGTCCGGCCCGCGTCCTGATGCCGCCACAGCGGATGAGGCTCACTGCCGGCCCGGAAGGGCCGAGTTCCAGCGCGAGACTGCGGGCGAGGCAATTGACCGCAAAGTCGCAGGCATGGATGCCCGTGACGTAGGTGGTCGGCATCAGACCCGGTGTCGCGATCCAGAGAATCCTCCCCTTCGTCCTTCTGAGCTCGCCCAGAAATGCCTGTACGAGGGCAAGCGAGCCCACAAGCCGCGCTTCCAGCTCCCGGCGAAAGCGCTCGAGATCCATGAGTTCGACCGGAGCCACGAGGCTTCCACCCGCGCTGTTGACGAGGGCGTAAAGCCCGGTCCCGCGACGGGCGAGTTCAGCCCGAAGCTCGGCGATGAGTCGTGCGACTTCCTCGGGGTGGGCGAGGTCACAGCGGAAGGCGTGGATCGAGCCTCCGCCCAGTATCCCCAGCTCCCTGGCGTCCTCCTCCCGTCGCACCGTGCCCAGGACTGGTATCCCCGCGGCCGCAAGCTTCAACGCAGTGGCCCGCCCGATGCCGGAAGAGATGCCGGTCACGAGGACCGGACCGCCGATGCCCGACTCGACCTGCTTCACACGCTTCATGTCTGTCCTCCATAGAGCCCCCGCCGAATCGTCGCAGCCACAGTTGGAAGTCGGCAGGGACAAATCAGATGTTTCAAACATTTGTTTTATACATTCGTTCAATACACTTGTCAAGGCCTGTATGGAGCGCTACAGTTGTTTCGTCCATGGATATTGAAACGCTGTTCGAACGCCCCGCCGACCTCAGCCTGCTGCCGCCGGAGGAACGCATATTGATAGCGGCGCTCGACTGCATCGCCGAAGACGGGCTTGCCGGCGCGACAGTGCGATCGATCGCCGGCAGGGCGGGGTTGAACGCCGCAGCCGTGAATTACTATTTCCGCTCGAAGGAGAAGCTCATCGAGGCGGCCCTCCAGCGGGCATGGACGCACGTCTCGGAGGATCTGGACCGGATCATGGTCGAGAGTGCAGGAGCATCGGAGGGTCTGGTTTTCGCGAGCCGCTTCCTGCTCGAAGGGGCATTCCGCTATCCCAACATCATCCGGGCCCTCATCCTCGAGCATCCGAAGCTCCGCGTCGAGGCCGCGCTCTATTTCAGGACCCACCTGGAGAGACTCCAGGGTCCGGCCGCACAGGATATGGATACCGGACTCGGAACCGCCCTCCTTCTGTCCTTCGCCATGTTCATGGGCATTGCACCAGATGCCGCCGCCGCTTTGGTCGGGGAAGACCTGCGGGATCAGGCGGCCAGGGACCGAATCGCCGCCCGGGCGGCGCCGAGGTTCTTCACCACGTGAGGAGGCTTCCATGAAGTTCAGAGTCGCGGTGCTCGCCATTTTCATCCTGGTGGCCGTCGAGGCCCAGGGTCTCGCTGCCGCGCCGGGCCCCGCAGCGGCCCCGTCCGAAGCCGTCTCGCCGCGAGGCTTCGCTCTCGGCGTCTTTCTCGGCGAGCCGACGGGTATCTCGGCGCGCTGGGGTTTCGCCGGGGAACAGTCCCTCGAAGGCAAGGCCGCCTGGAGTTTCTCCACCGCCGACGGTCATTCGGCGAACTTCATTTTTCAGGGCAACTATCTCCTGGAAATTCCCGGCATCCTCGCCATACAGGGAGAGCATTTTCCGCTCTATTTCGGACTGGGGGCGGAAACCCGCCTGGGAAGCGATTTCAATCTCTCCCTGCGCGTACCGGGCGGCGTCATCTATCGGTTCCGGACCGTCCCCATCGAAGCCTGTCTGGAGCTGGGCATAGGCCTCGAGCTCTATCCCTCGACCGTCCTTGTGGGCTCGGGCGGCCTCGGCCTGCGCTATAGATTCTGAGGCCGCGGGCCGGCCGCGGCCGGCCATCGCCCGCCCGTGCGGGGCAGCTCCCCGGCCGGGCTCTCGCCTTGACAGCCCGCATCGGTGGGACGGATACTCCTTCCGTGCCGACACGGAGCCTCGTCTACGAAGCGCTGGTGCTGAGGGCGCGGGAGAGCCCCGCGGGAGACCGGATTCTCACCATGATGACGGCCGAATCCGGCCTCATCGACGCCTTCGTGTTCGGCGGGCCCAAAAGCAAACTCCGCTCGATCGCCTCACCCTATTCGTCCGGGCGCGCCTTCGTCTACCTGGATCCCGTCAAGGATTTTCGCAAGCTCACCGACTTCGATGTCGGCGAGTCCTTCCCCGGGCTGCGCGACGAGCTCGACCGCCTGTGGGCGGCGGGGCTGATCGCCGAGCTTCTCGTCAAGACTTCGGGGGGAGGAGGGGACTTCCCGCTCGTGCTCGATCTGACGCGCGAAGCCCTGCGCGCACTCGACCGGGAGTCGGTGGATCGAAGCGACATCCCGATCACGCTCTACCTCTGGCGGCTCGTCGGCCTGCTGGGGCTCGGGCCGGATCCCTGCGCCTGCGCCGCGTGCGGCAGGACGCTTCGGGTCTTCGGCTCCGAACGTTATGCGGCCGAGGGCGCGCGGGGACTTCCGAGCCGGGTTCCGGAATGCGTCTACTCCTCGATCCATGAGGGTTTTCTGTGTTCCTCCTGCCGGACGAGGTTCGAGCGCGAACGTCGCGCGGACGGCCCTTCCTCCTTCCACGAGCCGGACAGCGCCGGACATGCTCCGTTCATTCCCATCGGGCCGGAAGCCTTGAAATGGCTGTCGGACAGCGAAACACTCGGATTCGCGGAAACGCTGCTGCTGCCGCCGCTCGGAGACGGGGAACGGGCGGGGCTCAGGGCTCTCACCTTCCATCTCGCTCGCAGGGCGGCCGACTCTCCCCTCGCTTCCTTTGCGCGCGGGACCTTCCCGACATGAGATGTTTCCTCGCCCTGCCCCTGCCTGCCGCGGCGAGGACCGCCCTGGGGAAAGTCGCGGGCGATCTCGAAAAAAGTTGGCCGAGCTTGTCATGGGTGGGTCCCGGGGCGTATCATGTCACCCTTGCCTTCCTCGGGGAACTGGACGAGGGCGGCAGGATCTGCGCGTCTGAAGCTCTGGCCACGCTGACGGAGCCGGCGATCGGCTTTCGCTTCTCGGGTCTGGGAGGCTTTCCGCCGAGGGGTCCCTGGAAGGTCCTCGTTGCGTCGATCGTGGACGAGCCCGATCCTCAGGTCGATGAGCCGGGCACGCCCGGTTCGGGAGGTCCCGGCGCGACGTCGGCGCTGCACCGGCGGCTCAACGAAGCGCTCAGAGCGCGGGAGCGGGAGCGTGGCCTCCCACCGATGAATCCCGAGTGGCCCCCGGGAAAATCGGGGCGGCCATTCACGCCCCACGTCACGCTCGCGCGGATCAGGCATCGGGTCGGAAGCCCGCCCGCCGGGCGCCTCCCCGCCGGGCGCCTCCCCGCCGGGCAGCGCGAAGGCTCCCATGCCTCTGCGCCCGGACCCCGGGATCTGGCAGATATGAGGTCGAGGATCGATTCAAGCCTCGCCGGAACATGGAGCTTCGATCGCTGCGTCCTGTACAGCTCGGAGCTCATGCGCGGCGGGGCGAAGTATACGGAGCTGGATCAGGTCATGCTCCGCCCGGGGCGCGGCTAGTGTCCACGGAGGCTGTCATCGGGCGGTGAAGCGGAGGACCGCGGTTCGCGCGTTGCAGAGGCGAGCCGCCTTCGATGCATGCAGGAACGGAAGTGAGGAACAGGATGCGGGCAGTCGACATTATCCTGAAAAAGCGGGGGGGCGCGGAACTCACGCACGATGAAATCGCCTTTCTCATCGAAGGCTACGTTTCAGGTGCGGTCGCGGAATATCAGGTTTCGGCCTGGCTCATGGCCGTCTACTTCCGCGGCATGACCCCGCGGGAGACCGCCGACCTGACTGATCTCATGCTGAAATCCGGCTCCACGATCAACCTCGAGGGCATCGACGGTCCCTTCGTGGACAAGCATTCCACCGGCGGCGTGGGGGACAAGGTCTCCCTCATCCTCGCCCCGATGGTCGCGGCCTGCGGTATTCGCGATCCCATGATGTCCGGTCGGGCGCTCGGGCACACGGGCGGCACGCTCGACAAGCTCGAGTCCATTCCCGGCTACCGAACCGCGCTCGGTGAGGCCGAGTTCCGAGCGATCATCGCGGACGTGGGGTTCGCCATGACCGGGCAGTCCGCCCAAATAGTGCCGGCGGACAAGAAACTCTACGCCCTCCGCGACGTCACCGGCACGGTCGAGTCCATCCCCCTCATAACCGCCTCCATACTTTCGAAGAAAGTGGCCGAGGGCGCGCAGGCCCTCGTGTTCGACGTGAAGTCCGGTCCCGGCGCCTTCATGAAGACCCTCGCCGATGCGGAGGCTCTCGCACAGAGCCTGGTCCGCACCGGCACTGCCATGGGCAAGCGCATTGTCGGGGTCATCACCGAGATGTCCGAACCGCTCGGGCTCAAGGTGGGCAACTTCCTCGAAGTGGAGGAGTCGCTCGACTGCCTCGAAGGGCGCGGCCCCGCCGACCTTATGGAGATCACCTACCGCCTGGGCGCGTGGATGCTCATAGCCGGCGGCCGGGCCGCGACGATGGAAGAGGGGCTCGAACTCTGCCGGGCGGCGATCGGCTCGGGCCGGGCCCTCGAGCGCTTCACAGCCAATGTCCGCAGCCAGGGCGGGGACGTGCCTCGCATGCTCGCCATGCGGGGCAGCACCCGCTCGAAGTACAGCTTCGAGCTGCTCTCTCCCTCCGGGGGCTTCATCGGCGGCATCGACGCCTACAAGATCGGCCTCGCCGGAGTACTGCTCGGTGTCGGACGGAACCGGACCGAGGACCCCGTCTATCCCGATGTCGGATTCGAGTTCGCGAGGAAGTCGGGGGACCGGGTGCGGCCGGGCGACCTCGTTGCCCGCGTCTACGGCAAGGACCAGGCATCACTCGATTCGGCCCGGGAGCTCGTGCGCTCTGCCCTGACCATTTCGGACTCCCCGCCGGAGCCGAGACCCCTCATCATCAAGGAAATCTCCGCCCTATGAACTGGAACAAGAAGGACATCCCGGCAGCCGCCGTACGCGAGCTCGCCTCGCGGTACGGTACCGATCCGCTCACGGCCACCATCCTGCTCCGGCGCGGTCTCTCCGATCCCGAGGATCTCCTGTTCTTCCTCGAAGACGATCCGCGCTATCTCCACAACCCCTTCCTGTTCAGCCAGATGGAGGATGCCGTGGACCGCATCCTTCTGGCGGTGGACGAGGGCGAGAAGGTCCTCGTCTTCGGAGACCGCGACGTGGATGGAGTGACGAGCACCGTCCTGATGGTCGAGGCGCTCAGGGAGCTCGGCCTCGACGTCAGCTGGCGCGTCCCCCGCTCGGACGAGCCCTACGGGCTCTCGATCGCCGCGGTCGAGACCTTTGCCGCGGAGGGCGGCACGCTCATCGTGGCGGTCGACTGCGGCATCTCCAACGGGGCCGAAGTGGACCGCGCCTCCGAGCTCATGGTGGATGTCATCATCGTGGACCACCACCGGCTCCAGTCCGGAGAGCCGCCGGCCGCCGTCGCCGTCATCAATCCCAAGCTCGCCGATTCCGGCTATCCCTTCAGGGACCTCGCAGGCTGCGGGGTCGCGTACAAGGTCGCATCGGCACTCAAGCTCGCGCACTCCGGCATTTACAAGCAGCAGGTGGCGCTCCTCAATGTCCAGCCGGTGAACGACGCCTACCTCGTGGAGGCGGTTCGCCTCACCAACCTCGTCGAGACCGGCCGCGTGCGCGAAACCATCGTACCCGGCATGGTCGGCCTCGAGGGCACACGGCTGGCGCCCTTCCTGCGGGACCGGCAGATATTCGTGTGGGGCGGGGAGATGCAGCGGCGCCTGCTCGCCAAGGCCTTCGGCGACGGCATTGACTGGAACTTCTACGACATCGCCCCCGACGTGGGGGGCTTCATCGCACAGACCTCCGGACAGAGCCTCATCAGACTCAAGGAGCTCTCGCGGATCGGGCGCTATCGCTCCGAGCCCCTGTCGGAGATCGACGTCTTCGAAAACCTCTTCGTCTCCTTCGCGCTCAAGAAGGCGGACTGGTTCGGCGAGGACGACCTGAGGCGCCTCCAGCTCGTGGCGCTCGGAACTATCGCCGACCTCATGCCGCTCAGGGACGAGAACCGGATCCTGGTCCGCCGCGGGCTGGCGGCGATCAACAGCTCCTGCAGAGCCGGGCTCGCCGAGCTCCTGCAGAAACTCGGGCTTCTCGGCAAGCGCCTCGGTGCGGGGGAAGCATCGTGGCAGGTGACTCCCGTGATCAACGCTGCAGGCCGCATGGGCGAGCCCGACGCGGCGGTCTCCCTCTTTCTCGCGGAAGGTCAGGTCGAGCGGGAGAACCTTGCCGACCGGGTCATACAGATGAACCTCGAGCGACGCCGAATCGGCGCGGAAGAGTGGGAGCTCGTCTATCCCCGTGCCCGGGAGAGTCTGGCCGAGCACGGTGACAAACTCGTGGTCGTCGGGGGGGAGGACATTCATCGCGGCATCACGGGGCTCATCGCTTCCAAGCTGACCGGTGTCCTCGGCGTGCCCGCAGTCGTGGCCTCCTTCCAGGACGGGGGCGTGGTCGTCGGCTCCATCCGCTCCGCCCGCGGCTTCGCGGTGACACCCTTCCTGGAGGCATGTGCCGACCTCTTCATCGACTACGGGGGTCACGACGCCGCAGCGGGCTTCAGCATGCCCCGGGAACGCTGGCCGGAGTTCCTCTCGCGGGCGGGGGCCTATGCAGAGGGGATCGAGCTGAGCGATGCCGAAGAGTCGATCGAGGTGGACGCGGAGCTCCCCCGGGATTTCCTGAAACCCGAGCTCGCATCGCTCTCGGAGCGCTTCGAGCCCTATGGCGAGGAGAACAGGCCGCTGACCTTCCTCTCGCGCGACGTGCCGATAGTGGATGCCCAGCTGGTCGGGAAAAAGGAACAGAATCATCTCAAGCTGACCCTGGACTTCGGCAAGCACAAGTGGCCGGCCCTGTTCTGGGATGGCGCCCAGCGGCTGGAACGGGATTTCTCGTTCAAGGACAGAGATCGAATCGATCTGGTGTTCAAAGTGACCGTGAACAGATGGAACGGCATGGAACAGCCGCAGCTCGAGGTCTTCGACGCCTGCCGTGCAGGGGAGCGCGGGCGGCCCGAGGGGGAGCCGGCGGAGCCCGTTCCCTCTTGACGAAGGCTCGCCTGATTGGCTACAGTGGCGCTGCTTTATTGGCGCTCCCCGGTTGTGTAATGGTAGCACGGCAGACTCTGGATCTGCTTGTGGGGGTTCGAATCCTCCCTGGGGAATCCGTCAAAGACGCCGATGCGTTTTTGACATTGCGGCATCCGCGTTGCGGTCGCTGCGCGTGAACAAGACTACCGTAGGGCCCTTGCCTTGATGACCATGCTGAACGAGCGCAACGAGTTCGGTGCGGAATGGGAAGATTTGTCCGGGACGATTCGGGAGCGAGCGGCAGAGTCCGTGTTGCGGATTCTGCCCGTGAAGGAGAAAATCTCGGCGAGATTCCCTCCTTCACGAGGCCCCTTCGTCTATCGGTTAGGACGAAAGATTCTCAATCTTTAAAGAGGAGTTCGACTCTCCTAGGGGCTAAAGGGCTCGCGGGTCTCCGATCCGCGAGCCCTTTTCTTTTCGAGAGTCGAACTCCGAAGCCTGCGGCGCGAGCGAATAGCGAGCGCGAACTCCAAGGACGGGGCGAGAGCAGGCGGAGGCGGTCACAGGGTTGAGACAGGAGGTCGGCCCCCCTTCGAATAAATGGCCCCGGATATCACCGGGGCCGCTCATGTGACGTCAAATGCCTTGACGCCACGCCGGATATGTCCGGCTGCCATGCTTCCATTATCGATCCGATCTGCCCAACGGTCAATGCGCCCCTGCCTTGCCGGAGATGCGCTTACGCTCCCGGGCTGGCCCGTCTACAATCATATTCATGCATGGAGGCCAGGCTTGAAAACGATCCGCACTGCCGCACTCTCTGTGGTCCTTCTTTTCGCGATTGCCGGCTGCGCGTCCACGGGGCGGGCTCGCGGTCCGGTGGATACCTTTGTCATTCCCGCGGCGCTCAACCCCGGACTCTCCGCAGATATCGTGGGTGAGCTGCATTTCGGCACCCGCCAGAACGATGTCGTTCTGGTGGTGCCGGCCAACACCGACGTCCACGCCCTGGTCGCAAGACTATCGCTCAACACCGAGGCGACGATTTCCGTCATATCGACCGGGGAGAAAGTCGTGCAGCAGAATGGCGTGACCCCCAATGATTTTTCCGTCCCCGTGCTGTACTCCGTCGAAGTTCCGGGACAGAAAGAGGCCTGGCGCTGCCGCGTCACCGTACGGGTCGAAGAGTCGAACGCCCAATTGGCCCAACTCCTGTTCCCGGCGGGCTCGACGCTTCAGCCGGCCTTCAACCCCACCGTACACCAATACGACGCGGCTCTGCCCTATGCGACGACTCAGGTTCATATCCAGGCCGTCGCGCAAAGCCGGTACGCAAAGAGCGTCACGGTCGATGGAAAAACGACGGCGGGCGCCGCGGCTGTCGCCGACGTGGATTTCTCCTCCATCCAGTCGAAGCAGATTACCATCCAGACGACGGCAGAGGACGGCGTGACACGGGGAAGCTACACGGTGACCCTGAGCCGGGCCGCCCCCGACAGCAATTCGCTCCTGGAGTCGCTCGACCTCCAGGGTTTCCCCTTCCCCTCGGGATTCTCGGCCGCGCAGTCCGAATATCGGCTCGTCGTGCCCTACGAGACGCAGAATCTCGTGGTCAGGGCTCGCCCGCAGAGCGGCGTCGCGAAGGTCAGCCTCAGTTCGAGTGCCCTGGTCAACCCGGGTCAGCCCATAGCGCCCATGCAGGCAGTCAGCGGTGATCCATCGGGAAAAGCCGGCGCGGTGGTCGAGTTCCCCCAGGGCCCCGGCCTTTCGCTCCTCGTCGAGGTAACTGCGCAGAATGGGGCGTCCAGACCCTATACCGTGATCGTCTCGCGAGCCGCGCCGGATTCGAACAGCCTTCTCTCGGATCTGGCTCTCGACGTGGGCGGAGGCGCAACGGCACTCTCGCCCAATTTCTCGCCCAGCGGACTTCGCTACATGGCAATAATACCCTATGCAACCAAGCAGATTCGTGTGACAGCCCACACTCAGAGCGCGACCGCGACGCTCCAGCTCGGCGGCGGCGAGGCGGGCGTGGCAGTTCAGGGTGTTCCGAGCTCCCCAGGCGGCGCTCTCGTCGCTGTCCCGCCAGGCATGGGGCGCGTGTCCCTGCTCCTGATGGTGACGGCCCAGAACGGCAGCGCGACAGGCTACGCAATCGAGATCCACCGGGCGGAAGCCGATCGCAATTCGGAGCTTGCAGCGCTGACAGTCGGCGGCTCCGCGCTGACGCCGCCCTTCTCGCCCCGTATCCGGTCATATGCGGTGACACTCCCTCCGCAGACGGAAAGCGCGGCTTTCGTGGCCGTGGCCTCCCATCGGGAATCCGTCGTTTCGGTGACCGGGCAGAGTGCGCCCGCCCCGGCCCAGAACCTGAACTTCGCCGTCAAAGTCCCAGCCGGGAGCACAGTCACGGTCGATTTCACCGTGCGGGCCGAGGACGGATCGCTCTCGCATTATGTGGTCCTGGTCACGCGTCCGCTCGCCGCAGAGACCCCATCCACAGCGCCGCCATCTGCACCGGCCGGTCCGCAAACCCAGCCCTCCCCCAGCCCGCCACCTGTGCAGGCTCCACCGGCGCAGACTCCGCCTGTGCAGACACCGCCAGCGCAGACTCCGCCGCAGGTTTCTCCGGCCCCGGCCCAGCCTGCCCCCGCCCAGCCGACGGCAAGCCCCACGCCGCTCATGGGTCCGGACCTGATCACGGTCGCCGCAAAGGATCTCGCCGTGGGACAGCGCGAACTCACGGCGCTCACGGCGGGTAAGGACTCGATAGGGAAAAGCGCGAAGATCACCATTCGCCCCTACCGGTCGAGCCAGACCATCAGCGAGGCCACCACGCCCGTCGAGATCAAGCGGAAGGGACCGACGCTGACCCTTTCCTTCCAGTATCGCGGCACGGCAACCCTCGGCGGCGACGGGCTGGTGGAGGTGGAAGTCCTCATCCCGACGACGGCAGGAAAGGCACTCTACTACCGGCAAGCCCTGCCGGCGGGGACCGAGATCAAGCTCTCGATTCCCTTCCTCCTGTACGGGGCAGCCACGGCCGCTCCGTGGCCCGCACTCGGCAGCGCCGTGAAAGTGGAAGGCTATGCTTCCATCGCGGCGGAACACCGGGAAGATGCCGAGAACTTCCAGAAAAATGCGCAGGGCCAGTATCAGCTCACGCTCGAGCTCTCCGATGCCAAGTCGGGGCGGATTCTGGGGACGGCCACGGCATGGAGAAAGCCGGGACTCGCCCGTGGCCAGACGATCGCCGTGGTGCCGGCCATCACACTGTCCGAGGGGATGCAGGTCCGGTACACGCTTACGGCCCGGACGGCGGATGGTGGTGCGTGGACCGCCTCGGGTTTGGCGCCGGTATGGACGACGCAGCTCCGCTACGAAGGCGGCTTCGCGCCCGTGTATCTGCCCCTGGTGGATTCGCTCTCCGCGGCGCGGAAGTAGACAGCTTGCGCTCCGGCAGCCCGCCTCGCCATGACGCGCGCCGCGGGCTGCGGGCTGCGGGCTGCGCAACGCTGCGCGGCTCAGTCGCAGGCTATGGCAAGACACTCCTCGAAGACGGGGGCGGGCTCCCGGTAGCTGCGGAGAAACAGGGCGCCCCCGCCCACGGCCACCACGGAGAAGAGCAGCAGGATGTTGCTATAGGAATATGCGGACGGCGGTATGGCCCTGGTGAGGACGGGAAAGCCCAGCCAGTCTCCGGCGAGAATCTTGCCGACGAGGGCCGTGCCCACCGCTCCGGATATGATCCCGACGAGATTGAACAGACCCATGCCGACCCCTGTCTCGTCCTGGGGAAGGCTTTGGGACACGCTGTTGGCCATGGCGGTCTGAAACAGCGAGAAGCCGATGTAGGTCAGCACGAGCGCGGCCGCGACAAAGACGGGCGACAGGCTGAGGAACAGGGCGAGAGCGATCATGCTCGTCACCAGAATTCCGAGGCCGAGGGCAACAACGAAGCTGTTTCCCCGCCGGTCCGCGAGATTCCCGCCGATGGGTCCGAACACCACCGAGCTCATGGCACCGGGGAACAGCACCAGGCCGATCTGGCTCGTCGTCAGGCCGAAGAGGGCATGCAGCATGAAGGGAATCAGGAAGAGGATCCCGATGACAACCGAGAACAGGCTGAACCCGACGATGACGCCGTTGCGGAACTTGGCGTTGGCGAAGAGCCGGGGCTGGATGAAGGGCTCGGGAACGCTGCGGACGCGCAGGATGAAGGCGACCAGAAAGAGGGCGAAGGCCGCCCCGTAGTACCAACCGCCTATGTTCAGATACAGGACGAGCAGACCGACGGTCACGGCGACCAGAGCGGCACCGAGCAGATCCAGGGAGCCGTCCCTCCGCGCTTCCCGGGGCAGCCCCCTGGCGAAAAAGGGCAGCGAGATGAGGATGAAGGTGGGAACGAGGAACAGGTAGGACCAGTGGAGGCTGCTCGAGACGAAGCCGCCAAGCACGGGTCCGAGCCCGATTCCAAAAGACACTGTGGACATTATGAAACCGAATACGCGGCCCCGCTCCTCCGGCGTGAAATACCGGGCGACGAGGACGAAGACGAGGGCAGGGATGGCCGAAGCCCCCATTCCCTGAACGGCTCGGGCGGCGATGACCAGGGGATAGGAGAATCTGAGCGCGAAGCCGAGCAGGGAGCCGAGATTGTAGATGAGGATGCCGACGATGATGAGACTCCGCAGGCTGAAGATGTCCGAGAGCTTGCCGTAGATCATGGAACCGACGCCAAAGAACACGAGGAAGGTCGTCATCATCCAGCTGACACCCGCAGGAGTCAGACCGAACTGTTCGGCAATCTTGGGAGTGGAGACATTGAACACGGTCTCGTTCAGGACCGAGAAGAAGATCAGATAGACGATCCAGGGAAGCATCCTCTTGGGATTCACGGTAGCGGACATCGGTTACTCCACAGCAGCGGGTCTTAACTTAGACATTTAGTAAGCTATTGTCCTTTATGAATCCCGGCAAGGCAATTCCGCTTGCCCCGGATGGGGACTCAGGATATGGTTCGCTATATGTCCCCGATCGCCGACAGGAGGAAGACGGCCCTTCCTCCTCCACACGTCGGGCTTTTTGGCGTGCTCTCTGCTTACTCTCCGCAGCCGCGGGGAACCTGGGCACAGGGCAGCTCCGGCGCGGCTGTCGGATCGTGGTCCGTCCCGCCCTGGCCGCTCATCGCAGTAGTCCTTGGAATCTGCGCATTCCTCTTCCTGCTCGGCATCGCGCTCGGACGGCGCAGCCGAGCCGCGGCAGGCGCCAGAGCGCTGGATGGCGAGCTTGAGCACGAGCGATCCCTGCTCGCCGCCTCCGAGGCACGCTATGCTTCCCTTTTCGAGCATGCATCCCTGCCGCTTTTCGAGGAGGACTTCTCCGCGGCAAAACGCAGAATCGATACGGCGCTGACAGAAGGCGAGAGCCTCGAGCACTTCCTGCGTCCGGACGGGCCCACGCTCCGCGAGTGCGCCGCCCTCGTGAAAATACTCGCCGTCAATCGCGAGACGAGGGACTATTTCGGCATCCTTGACCACGCCGGCGCTGACCTGCCCGCCTTCTTCGACGAGCAGTCGTGGGAACCCTTTTCACGGGAGCTCGTTGCCCTGGCGAGCGGCGCCGCACGCTTCGAGGGCGAGTTTCAGATCACCGCCGCCGGCGGGAGGCAGCGCTCCGTCATAATCCGGGTTTCGGTGGCACCGGGGTCGGAGACCAGCCTCGACCGGGTCTTCGTGTCATTCCTGGACGTGACCCCGCTCAAGAAGACGGAGGAGGCGCTCAGACGCACGATCGAGGAGAACCGTGCCCTGCTCCGGGAGCTCTACCACCGGACACGAAACAGTCTCCAGGTGGTCTGCTCCATGCTTCATACTGCCGCAATGCGGATCAGCGATCCGCCGGCCCTTGCCGCACTCGAGGATACCGAATCGCGCATTCAGGCGATGGCCCTGGTCCATGACCGCCTGAGCTCCACGGGGAATCTGTCGCGGGTCGACATGCGGGACTATGTTTCGGAGCTGGCTTCGCTCCTCCAGAAGGGGCTGTCACCCGACCCGGATCGGATCAGTCTCGTGGTGGACGCCCAGGACCTGCAGCTCGCGCTCGACCAGGCCGTCCCCTGCGGGATGGTGGCGCAGGAACTGCTGTCCAACGCCTTCAGGCACGCCTTTCCCGCGGGGAGATCGGGCCGCGTCGTTGTGCGGCTGCGGCTGGAAGCGGGCGAGATGGTCGAGCTCGTCGTCGAGGACGACGGGATCGGCATGGCCCCGGATTTCAATTTCCGCCGCGCACCATCGGTCGGCCTGCAAAACCTCTTCCTGATAGGAGAAGGTCAGCTGCGTGCGACCATCGATGTCCTGGCCGCGCCGGGACGGGGTCTGCGCTGGCGCCTCAGCTTCCCTCTGGCCCGTTAGTCGAAATCGAGGGATGCTGGCGCCCCCAGAACTTCCTGATAGCCCTGCGGGGAAGAATCATGCGCACGGCCCGGGGCTGGACTCTGATGGTCGCCGGCAGAAAGCCCTGGAGCTCTCCGTCGCTCTGGATCAGCACGGGTTTCGATGAACTGATGGACAGGCCTTCCGTACGATAGACGCGGTGCCTGGCGACTCCCATGGGAAGCGCGGGGCGCGTGCCGCCGAGCATGAAGAGGAAAAGGTAGCGCAGGCCCAGCAGCATGGTATTCCAGCGGCCGCTTTTCCGGAACACGAAGACATCGAGCCGTCCGTCGCTGGGTGAAGCCTCGGGTGTGAACGAAAAGAAGTTGCCGTACCTGCTCGTGTTGGAAACCAGGATGAAGCTGCCCCGGTCGCTGCGTCCGTCCGGGAGCTGCACGCCGATCTCCGGAAAGTGGTAGCGGGCGAAGGCCTTGAAGGCGGCGAAGGCGTAGGCGAGCCGACCCAGGCGGCGCTTGGCGAGCTGGCCGTCGAGCTGCTTGAGCGAGTATGCGTCGAGCCCCGCCCCGACCATGAGGAGGAAACGGCGCCCGTTGCAGATGCCCACGTCCAGCAGGGCGGTGGGTCCCTTGCGGATGAGTCTGCAGGCCGATCGGAGTCTGCCCGGGAAACCCATCTCCGAGGCGAAGACGTTGCCCGTACCCCAGGGGAGGATGCCGAGCACCTTGTCGGCCCCCTCGATACCGTTGAGCACCTCGTTGATGGTGCCGTCGCCGCCCCCGCCGATGATCACATCGTAGTCGGCCAGGCAGGCATCCCGCGCGAGCTGCGTCGCGTGTCCCGGTCCGGCGGTCAGGCGGACGTCGATCGCATGGCCATGATGCCTGAAATATCTCAGCACGAACTCGATGCGCCGGGGGTTGGATCCCCTGCCCGAAAGAGGGTTGACGATGAGGAGATATTTCATCGGCGGAATTATACCCGAATCTGCCCCCGCGGCGTCGCCCCTCCGGCCGGTCGGGCCGACAGGGCCTCCCTGTCGCGCAGTGACGAGCCCCGTTTCCCGCCCTCGCGCCGTGCGGCCGGCTCGTCCCGCCTTCTGTCGGTGCGCGCAGGCGCCCGGTCGGGAGCGCCCGGGGTGCGACGCGCGTTGCCCCGGCCACGACTTGTGTCGCCGCGGCCGCTTGCGCTCCCGCGGGAAGATGGGCCGCGGCCCCGTGGTCCCGGCTCCGCTGACCTGCGCTGTTCCATGCCGGCCGGCGACGAGCTGGAGGCCGCCGGAGTCCTGAGCCGTTCCTCCGCGGCTTTCGCGCGCGCAAAGTCGAAGGCCGGCCCCGAGCCGACGGTCAGCGGACCGTGCAGGAGCCGCTCGATGGCCCGCAGCAGCGGGCGCTCCTCGCTGTCGCAGAGGGCCACGGCCTCCCCGTCGGCTCCGGCTCGCGCCGTGCGTCCGATGCGGTGAACGTAGGTCTCGGGCACGTCCGGAAGTTCGTAGTTGTAGACATGGCTGATGCTGTCCACGTCGATCCCCCGTGCCGCGAGATCGGTCGCGACCAGGACCCGGAGCTCGCCCGTGCGGAACCGATCCAGGGTCTTGGTGCGGGTGTTCTGGCTCTTGTTCGCATGTATGGCTGCGGCGGCGATGCCGCCCGAACTGAGCGACTTGGCAAGCCGGTCGGCCCCGTGCTTCGTTCGGGTGAACACGATCGCCCGCGACGCGGACTGGGCTTCGATGAGGGCGCCGAGATAGGCGCGCTTGTCCGTCTTTTCCACGAAGGCGACCCGCTGCTCGATCAGCTCGACGGCCGGGCGATCCGGAGACACCGAGATCCGGATGGGATCGCGGAGCACGGATGAGGCGAGCGAGGCGATATCCGACGGCATGGTCGCCGAGAAGAGCAGGGTCTGGCGCCGCGCCGGCAGGAGACTCATTATCTTGCGCACATCGCGGATAAAGCCCATGTCCAACATGCGGTCCGCTTCGTCGAGCACGACCGTTTCGACCGCGTCGAGCCGCACCTGTCCCTCGCCGTGGAGGTCGAGGAGCCTGCCGGGCGTGGCGGTCAGGACGTCCACGCCGCGGCCGAGCGCCTTGATCTGCGGGGACTTTCCGACTCCGCCGAATACGCAGGCCCTGCTCAAAGGCGAGCCCTTGCCGTAGGCGGCAAAGCTCGCGTCTATCTGGGCGGCGAGTTCCCGCGTCGGCGCGACGACGAGAACTCGGCAGGATCGGGGCGCGGGATGCCGCGGCGAAGCCGCAAGCCGCTGGATTATCGGCAGTGCGAATGCTGCGGTCTTGCCCGTGCCGGTCTGGGCGCTGGCAAGGAGGTCGCGACCGGCGAGGAGGGGCGGGATCGAGGCAACCTGGATGGGAGTAGGCGTATCGTAGCCCACGGCGCGGATTGCCGCGAGCACCGGCTCGACGAGCCCAAGAGAGGAGAAGGTCATATCGTTCATGTCTGTCCTTACGAGTGGGATCTGGCGCTGTATCGGGATGGGAAAACGTGCGAAAGCAGGTCACGTCCTGAGATCAGCGGACTGGAGTATAGCCTCGAAGGTCGCAGTTCGCATAGGGGATGGGGTCGGGCATCGCCCGGAGGATCGGCCTGCCCGCGGGACGCCCGTCGACTCGGGCCGGGACGACCCGCCGTCATTTGACGGAATCATCGCCGCGATGCAGGAGGCGGGCCAGCCAGGACTCGATGCGCTCCCGGTAGAAAAGACCGGCCACGAAAAGCAAGGATGCCGCGGCCAGGACGACCAGGGCGGCGCGATAGTCGCGATCGAAGGTCGCGCTTCCCATGAACGAGGAGCCGAGAATGCCGGGCAGCCGTCCGAGCATCGACACGCCGAGAAAGGAGGGGAGACCGAGGCCGGCCATGCCGGCCACATAGCAGAGCACGTCCTTGGGAATGCCGGGGATGACGAACAGGAGAAAGAAGCCCGCCGCCGCCTTGCCTGAGCCCGTGACGCGCTCGACGGCGGCGACGCGTCCGGCGTCGAAGATCCGTTCGACGAAGGGCCGTCCCAGGAAGCGCCCGGCGGCGAAGTTGACCAGGGAACCGAGGGTGATGCCGAGAAGCGAGAGACCCGTGCCCTGCCAGAATCCGAAGGCGTAGCCGCCCGCAATCTGCACGATCTCGCCGGGCACGACGAATATCACCACCTGGAATACCTGCAGGCCCACGAAGGCCAGGCCTCCCCAGGTCCCCCGCGCCTCGATCCAGCTCCGGATCAGCTCGCGGTCGCGGAAGAGCCCCAGGAGCTGATGGCGCATCAGCACGACCACCGCGACGACGAGCGCGATGAACAGGGGGAAGGCGACGAGGCCGAACCAGTCCGAGCGCTTGCGTTCCATGGTCGTGAATCTACCCTTCGGCGTGGTCCGACACAAGCGCTCCGCTCCGGAATCCTCGACACGATGCGGGAGAGCCGCGGCTGCCCCGCCCCGGGGACGGTGGGTTTGACTTTCGAAGGGAATTCTGGTATCGTCCCCCGATATGGATAAGGGTCGTTCCACCGAGTTCGCTGTCGATCAACGGATCGTCTATCCGAGTCAGGGCGTCGGGAGGATCACCGAGATCCGGGAGAAGTCCTTCAAGGACGCCAAGGTCCTCTACTACATCATCTATCTCGAGTTCTCCGACATGACCGTCATGGTACCCGTGGACAAGGCGCAGGAGCTCGGCATCCGGGCCATCGTGCCCAAGGGCGACGCAGAGAAGGCCCTCTCCTTCATCTCGGAGGAGTACGCCCCCATCCCGTCCGACTGGAAACTCCGCTACCAGATGAACCTCGATCTGCTCAAGAAGGGCTCGGTGCTCGACATAGCCTCGGTGGTGCGCTCGCTGTACCATCGATCCAAGATCAAGGAACTGCCCATACTCGAGCGCAAGCTCTATGACTCCGCCCTCAACCTGCTTCAGGACGAGATTTCGTTCTCACTCGGCAAGCCGAAGGACGAGATCGCAGAACTCATCAGAGCCCGCCTGGAAAGCTGAGCCCCATGCCGATCGCGTCCCGTGTGGCAGTCCTCGTGACCGCGGCGGGGAGAAGCGAGCGCTTCGGGGGCGTCAAGAAGGAACTCCTCCGGCTCGGACAGAGAAGCATTCTCGACGCCGCTATCGAGCCCTTCATCTCGCTCGACTCCCTCTGCGCCCTCGTCATCACCGCGCCGCCGGGTCGGGAGCAGGAGCTCGAGGCGGGCCTTGAGCCCGACACGCGCGCGGCGCTGCGCGCCAGGCTTGCCGACAGGTTTCTCGTGGTCGCGGGAGGCGCAGAGCGGCGCGACTCGGTGCGGCTGGGCCTCGGCGCGCTGGCCCGGATTCTCGGGCAGGACCTGGCCGCCGGATGCCTGGTCCTCATCCATGACGCGGCGCGCCCCTTCGCGAGCCCGGAACTGGTTCACCGTGTCGGGGAGATCGCCGCGCGCGAGGGGGCCTGCGTCCCCGTCGTGCCGCTCGTGGACACGCCGAAGGAGCTCGGCCCCGACGGCCGCATAACGGCCCACCCTCCCCGCTCCTCGCTCGGCGCCGCGCAGACTCCGCAGGGCTTCACGCTGCTGCCGCTCATCGCGGCCCACGAGCGGGCCGTCCGCGAATCCGTGGAATGCACCGACGACGCTGAACTCTGGGCCCGGTACATCGGCCCGGTGGCATGGACCGCCGGCGAGGCGACGAACCGCAAGATAACCTTCCCGGGAGACCTGGACCGCCACCGTGACCTGCCGGCGAAGGAGCCGGAGCCGCTCCGTGGAACTCCGCCGCCCTTCAGAGTCGGCCAGGGCTGGGACATACACCGTCTGGTTCCGGGCCGGGAACTCAGGATCGGGGGTGTGGTCGTTCCCTTCGAGCTCGGTGAAGAGGCGCATTCGGACGGCGACGTTCTCCTCCACGCCGTGACGGACGCCCTGCTCGGGGCGGCGGCGTTGGGCGACATCGGCAGCCTGTTCCCGCCCTCGGACCCGCAGTGGAGGGACGCGGATTCGCGCGGGCTCCTCCGGTCGGTGCTGGCGCTCCTGCGCGAGCACGGCTATCGGCCGGGTACGCTCGACAGCACGGTGACCATCGAGCGGCCGCGCCTCGGGCCGCACCGCGGGGCGATATGCGAAAGCCTGGCGGCCTGCATGGGGCTCGACGTCTCGGCCGTGTCGCTCAAGGCCAAGACCAGGGAAGGCCTCGACTCCGTCGGCTCGGGTCAGGCAGTCGAGGCATCGGCCATCGTCACTCTCTTTCCCGTCTAGCGCTTCGGCGGCTCCCTCGCTATGAGTCCCACGCATGCTGCTATGGCGACGAAAGCCAAGGCCTGGAGTCCGTCAAAGGGCGTCGCGAACACGAAGTAGGAGGCGAGGGCCGGCCAGAGGACCTGCAGTCCGTAATAGGCCGGGGACACCGCGGACATCTCGCCGTCCTTGTAGGCCAGCTGGATGATCGAGAAGGCGCCGACCCCGGCAATGATGTAGGAATACAGGAAGGGCGAGGCAAGCCAGCCCGCGAGGCTGGGGGCTGCGGCGAGCTGAAGGGCCCGCAGGGGGAGTATCATGAAGCCGCCCATCGATCCGGCGACCGCGGCTATGGCCACCGCCAGCGCGGCGCTCCTCTTCCTCCCCCGCAGAAGGACACAGAGCAGGGCGCCGAGCACCGGCAGCGCAAGGAACGCGAAGAGTGCGACGGTCGCGATCTCCCCGCCCCCGCTCCGACCCCGGAGGCCGGCCAGGGCCATGGCCGCAAACATGAGCGCGGTCCACAGCATCCGTCTCGCGCCGAGCCGTTCGCCGAGCATGGCCGAGGAGAGAATCGCGGTGAATGCCACGTTTGAGCCGATGGCCGCCCCGACCACGTTCGGGGGAAGTCCAAGCAGGGCCACGTAATTGAAGACCGGCGCGAGATTCATGAGGAGGAAGCCCAGCAGCCATCCCGAGCGCGCCTTCACGAAGGCGAGGTCCCGCGCGCCTTTGTGACCGATCCAGGCGACGTTGCGCTTCTGGAGCACCATCCCGAAGGAGAGCACGAAGTTGCCTGCGAGGGCGACGAGGGCGGCGATCAGCGGATTGAGCTGCATGTATGGAGACTCCTTGGGCCTCTGGACAGCCCGCGCCAGGCAGGGTGCCAGAATACTCTGGTCATTTCAACACCCTCTCAGAGCCGTCGCACGGTTCGGCGTATGGCGTCGAAAAGCGGGGCGAAGGCGGACGAGGCCCGGTAGAATACCGCCGGGCAACCGGCGGGGCTGTCCACCAGGACCGTCCCGCGGCGGAACACGCGCGAGCTCCACAGGTGCACCCACTCGTCCTCGGGAAGATAGAGCTTGGTGAGCTCGCGCTTGGCTTCGAGAACGGGAGCGACCATCAGGTCGCGGCCATAAAGGTACTGGTGGATCAGCCGGTGACTCTCGGCGTCTTCGGGGTAGGCCAGCCAGGGATGCCGCAGCGGAGGTAGCCCGGTCCGGACGTATTCCGCCCCCACCGCAAGGTGATAGGGTTTGAGCGCAGCGTAGACCTCGCTCATCCGGGCGAGGAGGGCGAGGGAGGAATCGTCGCTCCAATGCTGGGCATTGGCTTCGGGCCGCTGTCCTTCGCTCGTCCTGAAGAAGGGGGTGAATGCGGCCATCTCCGTCCAGCGGTCCAGGCACTCGCGGCTCCGTCGGAGCCAGGCAGCCGTGCTGGAGCCGCCGATCTCCGAGTGCCAGAAGCCGATTCCGGAGAGCCCGAGCGAGAGCGCGGCGGGAACGACGCTGGGCAGGCCGTCTTCCCGCGAAAAATCGGCCAGACGGTCCCCCGCCCAGACGATGCCCGCGCTGCGCGCGGAGCCGAGCCAGCCGGAGCGGACGAAGAAAAGCGCCTCGCTGCCGGACCCCGTCTCCTCGATGGCTTCACGGTTGGCCTGGGCCCAGAGCACGGGCCAGCGATTGTGCGCGAGCAAGCCGCTCTCCCCGGAAGCGAGCCGGGCTTCCGGCGGCAGGCACTCTCCCCCGTCGGCCATCCAGCCGGACATGCCCCGATCGATGAGCTCGCGCCTGAGCACGTCCTTGATCCAGGAGAAGGCTTCCGCCGAGCTCAGGTCCACGAGGGCGGCGGTGCCCTGTGGCGTGGCCAGAAGGTAGTCGTGACCGGCGGCGTCCTTGACGCAGTAGTCGTACGTCGAGGCTTCCGCATAGAGTCTCCCCTTCGTGGAGAGCAGCGGATTCACGTAGCCGAGGAAGCGGATGCCCCTGCCGCGCAGCCCGGCGATGAAGCCCTCCAGGTCGGGGTAGGCCGTACCCGACGAACCGGTCCCCGCCGCCGGCAGGGAAAGATCCCAGGGGGCGATCTTCCCGGAGAGTGGATGCCCGGACCAGTCGCTGGCATGCAGCGCCGCCACCTTCACGCCCGCGTCGAGAACGCGCTGAAGCTTGCGCGTCAGCTCTGCCTGAGGGCCCCTGAATCCGAGCCAGGCGCCGTCATAGCACCAGGAAGGCGGGGCGCTCTGACGGCCGATGGTCGCGGTCATCGCGCCGATGGTTGCGGCCGGATCCCGGGCGAAGCCCAGGGAGATTTCCCGCGGCACTCCCCACGCGTCGATTACCGTGGAGCTTCGTTTGAAGTCGATCCTGACGAAGGCGCTCGTGTCGATGGCGCACCAGTAGTTCAAGGTGGAGATGAAGGCCGGCACCGGAAAGGGCGTCGCGTTCCCGTCCCCCGTCGAACCGCTCGCGCGCCGGGAGAAGGTCGCGATCAGGCCGGAGCCGTGTCCCACGCCGCGGTCCTCGACCCAGAGCGGAACTCGGGAGAGCTTGAGGTCGAGCCGTGCCTGGCGCTCCCCGCCGCCGTAGATCCGCTCGTCGGGGTAGGCGGCCATCCGGAACCGGAACATATTGATCGAGGAGTCATAGCGGGAGAAGCTGAGCCGGAGCACGGAGTCCTTGTAGCTGGCGCCGAGCCGGAGCCGCCCATCGAAATCGATCGCGACGAAGCCCTCTCCGTTCTCGACGATCTTGCAGGTGCGCAAGGGGTTGCGCACCGCCCCTCGGCGGCGGAGCCCCCCGTATCCACGGCCCGACTTGACGCTGGTCTCGGCAGTCCCGATCTCGACACAGGGCGAGCGTCTGGAATGGCTGAAGATCCGCCGGCCCTCCACACTGAAAATGAACCCGTCCTGCGTCGGCTCGACACAGATCATCGTTTCTCCTCGCGCCTTCCGCGCTCGGCCAGGGTCTCGAATTGGGGAGCGATGTCGGGCTTCCGAAAGAGGGCCGCGTACTTCCTGGCCGAGAGCCCGAGCTTGTCCGCAATGTCCGGGTCGGCGCCGTGGGCAAGGAGTTTCCGCACCGTCTCGGCATCGTTTCGCCCGACCGCCACGATCAGGGCCGTCTGCCCGTCCTTGCTCACCGCGTCTACGTCGGCTCCGGCGGACAGGAAGAGGTCCAGCAGCTCCGGAGAGCCCACGAGGGCAGCATCCATCAGCGGGGTGTAGCCCCGGTCCTCGCTGGCCAGGTCGACCGAGGCACCCCGATCGAGCAGGAGCTGCGCGATGGACCGATGCCGGTTTCGGGCCGCGAGGCAGAGCAGGGTTACGCCGTGCCTGTCGCGGGCATCCGGAAGGAAGCCCGCATCGAGGAAAAGCTCCACGGCTTTCGTGTCGCCCTCCATGACGCACTGAGCGAGGGCGTCCGCATGGTAAGAGATTCCCATCTCGAGGAGGGCGGATCTCGCGAGACGTCGGGCTTCCTGGAGATCCCATTCGTCCCGCTCGGCCGCGTAGTAGCCTGCCAATTCCGGGAGCGTGTCGAGAACGGGCGTGCCCGCGAGGTAGCGCGGAAGCGCCCGGGAGGGATCATCCCGGAAGATGGCCGTCCCCGAGGCCCGCCCGAGGCCGTAACCGCCGGCGAAGGCGAACCAGGCCGAGCCGGCATTGAGCTCCGTGGCGACCAGCAGGTAGTGGCTGGCCTTGAGCAGGTGGGACTCGAGCTGGCTGCGGGAAAGGGCCGTCCAGTTGTCGTGGATTTTGAGACCGTAGGCGTCGACTTCCGCCGAAGCGAGTGCTTCAAGAATGCTGAGGATGGTCTGCTCGTCCCCGGGGGACCCGATCACCGCTACCTTCACGAGTGCACATCCTGCGCCGACGCGATAATTCTATTGTCGGCAATACGCTAGCTCGACCTTGAGCTGTTGTGCTCAAGGAAGAGCCAGGAGCTGCCACCGGGCGGCGACGTGAGCCTGGCTCGGTCGATCGGCCGGAGTTGGCCGCAATGTGGCTGAAAAAAATGGCTATGAGAGTATTGACAGTTATGGAGAATTTAGATATAATCTTGTTTGTACGCGAGAGGACGACTCGAGTACAATCCGCGCCCGGCTCCAGGATCCCCTCCCGCACCGGACGAGCGGTTCAAGGTCCCCGGGGTCAGCCTCCTTCCCCGGGGACCTTTCATTTTCCGGGCCCTGCGATGCCGGAAGCCGGCCCGGCCTCTTCCGGCAGAAGGGCATTCCGCTTCAGGAAGTCCAGTATCCCCGCCCACTGATCCCGGCGCACAACGGTCCTCGGCAGCTCATAGGGCTCGTTCAGGCGGCTGTCGGCATAGACGAATCCGGGCCGGACGGCGAAGCCATAGAGATACCCGGCCTGTCGCAGCTCCACGATCGTGATGTCCGAATATGCACCATAGGGATAGGCATAGATGAAGGTCGGCTCATCGGTGATCGCCTCGACCTTGGTCTTGGCTTTGAAGATCTCATCGTCGAAGAGCGCTCTATCCTTCCGGTAGAGATCCGCTGTCACGAACAGATGGTGATATCCATGAGCGCCGACCAGGGAACCACCATCGCGGAGCTCGCGCACGGCCGCATCATTCATGGCAAATGAAGTGGTGCCTATCACCGAGGGGTAGATGAAGATCGTGGGCACGATCCCGCGGGGGACGAAAACCTTCTCGTAAGCGTTCGGTATGGTCCTGTGACCGTCATCCATGGTGACGACTATGTTGCGATGGCCGCGAATCCGGCCGAAGAGCAGATCCTCCATCGTGACGAACCGGTAGCCGAGCGAGCGCAGTGTGTCTATCTGCGAGGCAAGTTCCGCAAGGCTGAAGTCGGTGGGGATGGATTCCTTCCCGAGAAAGGTGTGCCAACAGAGTATAATGGCCCGATCCTCCACGTCGAAGTCTCCCGAAGCGGGAGAGCCCGCGGATGGCAGGGGGAGATCGGCGGGATCGAGCGCCGGGGCAGGTGCAGAAACGCAAACCAGGGCGAGGAAGGCCAGGGTGCAGAGCCGGAACGGGGAGGAACGGCGCATACCGCATTCTGTGTACCGTAAAAGCCCAAGGTTGAACAAGGCGCGTTGCCTTCGGACCCTGCCTGATACATACTGCTGCCATGAGCAGAACGCCTTCCGCCCTTCGACGCATCCTCATGCCGGTGGCCCTCGTCGCACTCGCCCTGGGGCTGTGGGGCCAGACCGGTGCCGCCGGAGGCACTGCCGGAGGCACTGCCGGAGGCGCCGTGGCGGGACCGACCCTTGCGATCCTCGAGCTCCAGAACGCGGGGATGGATCCCCGTGTCGACTACCTCTCGGGGATCGTCCAGGGGATCCTGGCCTACGACCTCGGCGGGGCCGGCGGGATAACCCTCGTCGACCGCCGCAATCTGGACACCCTGCTCAAGGAAAAAGAGCTCAGCCTGAGCGCCCTCGGGCAGGACTCGCAGGCTGCAGCTGAGGCCGGCAAGATTCTCGGCGCCGACTGGATGCTCTCGGGGGACTATGTCTTCACCGGCACCGACGTGCTCATAACCATATCGCTCACCGACACGGCCAGCGCGCGCCGCGTGGTGTTCCGTGACCGGGGGGCGACCGAGAACGTCGTCCACCGGCTGGCGGAGCAGATCGTGCTGCGCCTCACCGGCGCCACCGTGCATTTGGCCGACGACTCCCGGGCCCGCTCGCTCGTGTCCCTGCGCGACGAGACGCCGGGCAGCATAGCCCTCTTTTCGATCATCATCGATGCCGAGATCTATCTCGATGGAACCTTTGTCGGCTACACGACCGGTGACGGTCACATGCCCTACATCCTCGACAAGGTCATCCCCGGCCTGCATACGCTGCGCACGCATCTGGACTCGAGCTTCGGCGTGGTCAAGCTTCCCGAGGTGACCTTCGGCGATTGGCAGGTGCAGGTCCAGGTCGAGCCCGGCCAGCGTCTGGTCGTGAGGGACGAGACCCGGCAGTTCAATGAAATCCTGTACCGATTGCAGAACATCTATTCGGAGACCTTGAGCGCGCCCGCCGACAATCTCGCCGCGCTCGCCGTCAGCAAGGAGCTGAGCTTCCAGGACCGGAAGGGACGGACGGTTTCCGTCAGGCTGGAAAGCCTGCCGCGCCCCCTGCCCGGCGGTGGAGTCGCCGTCGACCTGACGCTCTCAGCCAGCGCACCGACGGACTCGCGCGCGACGGCGAGCCTTTCCCGCAGCGGCGCCGAGGATCAGGGCAGCGTCGAACAGAAGGTGAGCGCGGGCCTGGTCGACCTCTCCGCGACCCTTGACCGGAGAGGCGACAGCTGGGAGCTCGAGCTCTGGATCCAGCGCAACGACATCCATCAGAACATGTTCCGGGAATGAGGGCGGGGTGGCCGCGCGGCCGCCACGGGGCCGCCGTGCGCCGAGCGCTGGGTCCGCCGCGGGCGCCGCGGGGCCGCCACGTGCTGAGAGAGCGCCGCGGATAGATATTGAAGCGGGTGAACATGAAAGGAGCCGCCCCTCTGTGGGGGTGGCTCCCCTGAGACTCGGCGTCGCCTCAGGCTATCTCGACGAGGAGATCGCCGGTCTTGACGGAGGCGCCGGCAGCGACGCAGAGATTTTTCACGCTGCCGTCGATGGGAGACACGATCTCGTTTTCCATTTTCATGGCCTCGAGAATGAGGAGGACGTCGCCCTTGCGCACAGCCTGTCCCTGGCTCACACGGAAGGAGATGACCGTACCCGGCATCGGGGCCTTTACCCCGCCGCCGCCAGAGGCACCGCCGGAGGCGCCGCTAGAGGCGAGGCCGGAGGCGGGAGCCGGGGCAACAGGGGCCGGGCTCGGCGCCCCCCCAGAGGTGACACCGGAGGTGACACCGGAGGTGACCGCGGCTGGCCGCGCGGCCCCCGGCGAGGCGGCAGCCTGTCCCGTCTCTTCCACGGTGACGTCGTAGCTCTGACCATTTACGGTGATCGTATAACGCTTCATAGTCTGCTCTCCTTTGTTATGCGCTTCCGAGGCGCCTGGCCAGGCGGTCCACGTGTCCCCAGACGGGCGTCGTGAACCCCGAGCCCGTCGTTCGCGACGGCGTTGCCCGGGACGATGCTTCGATACCGGTGACTCTGAAACTGCCCGGCTCGGCCCCGCTGGCGGCCGCCACTGCAGCCGCAATGACGGCGACAAGCGCGGCGGGATCTTCCGCGGCGGCGCCCGGCACCTTACCGGGGTGTGCGCTCTCCGTCCCCGCCGGGCCGAACCGCCAGCCGCGTCTCAGCACGCGGTAGACGACGAGGACGACCAGCACGCCGAACAGGACAATGATGAGGCTGCCCGTCCCTCCCGATCCAAAGAGCTGCATGCTGCCCTCCCTATCAGACGGGGATGTTGCCGTGCTTCTTCGGCGGGAGACTCTCCCGCTTTCCGAGCAGCATGGTCAGTGCCCTGATGAGCCGGGGTCTGGTCTGGGCCGGGTCGATGACATCATCCACGTAGCCACGGAGGGCGGCCTTGTAGGGATTGGCGAAATTGTGCTTGTACTCCTCGATCTTGTCCTTGCGGGTGGCGACCGGGTCGGAGGACTCCTCGATCTCGCGCTTGAAGATGATGTTGGCCGCGCCTTCGGGTCCCATGACGGCGATCTCCGCCGAGGGCCAGGCGAAGACCTGATCGGCCCCGAGGTGCCTCGAGCACATGGCGATATAGGCGCCGCCGTAGGCCTTGCGCACGATGACCGTGAGCTTGGGCACGGTGGCCTCGGAGTAGGCGTACAGCAGCTTGGCGCCGTGTCTGATGACACCGCCGTGCTCCTGTCCGACGCCGGGCAGGTAACCGGAGGTGTCGGCCAGGGTCACGAGTGGGATGTTGAAGGCATCGCAGAAGCGGATGAAGCGGGCCGCCTTGTCGGAGGCATTGATGTCGAGAACGCCGGCCATGATCTTGGGTTGGTTGGCCACGATGCCCACCGTGCGGCCGTCGAGCCGCGCGAAGCAGGTGACCATGTTCTGCGCATAAAGCGGCTGGATCTCGAAATAGTCCCCCGAATCGAAGACCCGCGCGATGACGTCGCGGATGTCGTAGGGCTTGTTGGGGGCGTCGGGAATCACATCCTTGAGGCCCGGGTCCGTCCTAGCGGGATCGTCACCCGTGGGCAGGATGCGAGGATCCTCGATGTTGTTCTGGGGCAGATAGGAGAGCAGCTTCTTGATGCCGGCTATCGTGGCCCGCTCGTCCTGGAACATGAGCGAGGCGCAGCCGCTGGTCGTGGAATGGACGCTCGCGCCGCCGAGATCCTCGGCGGAGACGTCCTCGCCGGTGACCGCCTTTATGACCTGGGGGCCGGTGATGAACATGTTGGCCGTCTTGTCCACCATGACGGTAAAATCGGTCAACGCGGGGGAATAGACTGCTCCGCCCGCGCAGGGACCCATGATCACCGAAATCTGCGGAATGACTCCGGAGGCCCTCGTGTTGCGGAAGAAGATGTCACCGTAGCCGGAGAGGGCGTCCACGCCCTCCTGGATCCTCGCGCCGCCCGAGTCGTTGATACCGATGATGGGGCAGCCGGCCTTCATGGCCATGTCCATGGCCTTGCAGATCTTCATCGCGTGCATCTCGCCCAGGGAACCGCCTATGACCGTGAAGTCCTGGGCGAAGACGAACACGAGGCGGCCGTCCACCGTACCGTGCCCGATGACTACGCCCTCTCCCGGCGCCTTGACCTCGTCCATGCCGAGATCCACGGCGCGGTGCTCGACGAAGGTGTCGATCTCCGTGAAGCTGCCCGCGTCGAGAATGGACTCGATGCGCTCCCGCGCGGTCATCTTGCCCTTGTCGTGCTGGGCGGCCACGCGCTTCGGACCCCCTCCCTCGAGGATCTTCGCACGACGCTGTTCAAGTTCCCGGATCTTCTCGTCCATACGGCGAACCATCCTTTCCAGTCAGTTTCTCTTTCAAGAGGCAGCCGCGCCTGTCTGGGTCAATCGAAGCTGCACCGTCTCCGCGGCGGCCCTACGGGTCGTCCGCGCACCGTGGGCACTGGCCCCGCCCCGCTCGCGCCGGGATTATGCCCTGCGCTCGCAAAGCTCGACAAGGACCCCGTTTGTGGACTTGGGGTGGAGGAAGGCGATGCGCGCCCCGCCGGCGCCATAGCGCGGTTTCTCGTCGATCAGGCGCACGCCCTTCTGCCTGAGCTCCTCGAGGGCGGCCTCGATGTTCTCCACGCGGAAGGCCACATGCTGGACGCCCTGGCCCCTGGCCGCGATGAACTTGCCGATCGGCCCCTCCGGATCCGTGCTCGCAAGGAGCTCGATCTCGGTGTCGCCGACGGGCAGAAAGGCCGTCTTGACCTTCTGTTCCTCGACGACTTCCGTGCCGTGGAGTTCCAGGCCGAGCAGGCCCGTGTAGACGGCCAGCGTCTCCTCGAGGTTCTCGACCGCAATTCCGACGTGATCCACCTTGAGCACTTTCACGCCAAGCCCCCTTTCAGTAGTGCGGCGAACAGTCGGTCCGCCGCTTCGTAGGCATCGCACTCCCTGTCCACCACCGACCGGGCAAGCGCTTCCTCGAGCTTCGCTCCCCCGCTGCCCTCGAGACTGTCGATGAGCCTGAATGCCATGAGCGAGCGGATCTCCGCCCGAGCACCCTCGATTCTCCGGATCTCCAGCTCCCCCGAGGCGAGGATGCGATCGCGGTGCGCGATGATGCTCTCGACCAGCTCGGCGCAGCCCTCCCCGCTTTCCGCCACCGTCTTGAGAATCGGAGGCAGCACGGGATGTCCGCTCTCGTCCAGGGGATGCGCGGGCGCGCCGGTAGCGGCGCCGGTTGCGGCGCCTGTGGCGACGCCACCGGCGGCCGGCCCGTGGTGCCCGGAGTCCCCGACGGGGCCGGGACCTCCCCCGGCCCTGGCCCAGGCCAGGGAAGCCGCGGTCTCCAGCATGCCCCGCAGCTCGCGGACGACGCGGTCCGCGCCTTCCCGGTCCGCCTTGTTCACGACGAAGATGTCGCCGATCTCCATGATGCCGGCCTTGATGACCTGGATGTCGTCGCCCAGCCCCGGCACCGAAACGAGCACGACCGTATCGGCAATCCGGACGATGTCCACTTCGGATTGTCCGACGCCGACCGTCTCGATGATCACCCAGTCGTAGCCCGCAGCTCCGAGCACGCGCACGGAAGCGGCGGTCGCGCGGGACAGACCCCCGAGCGTCCCCCGCGAGGCGAGGCTGCGGATGAAGACCCCTTCATCCGTCGCATGGTGCTGCATCCGCAGGCGGTCGCCGAGGATCGCCCCTCCGGTGAAGGGACTCGAGGGATCGACGGCGAGCACCCCGACGCGAAAGCCCCGGGCGCGGAGCAGCCCGATCAGCTTGTCGGTGAGCGTGCTCTTGCCGGAGCCGGGCGGGCCGGTGATGCCGATGACGTGCGCAGAGCCCGCGCCGAGTCCCGCGAGGGCCCGCATGGCGAGCTGCGCCTCCGATTCGCCGTTCTCGAGCCGCGAGATGAGCCGTGCCACGGACCGCGGGTCGCCGGAGAGGACGGCCGAGGCCAGAGCCTGGGCCGCGGCCTCCACCGCCGGTACGCTTCCGTGGTCCAGGGGGCGCCCAGCCGGCTCTCGTTCCCGGGAATCAGGCATCGATGCTCCGTCAGCTGCGCTTCAGATTGGTTCTGATGAAGTCGATGGTGGACTTCGTCGGCGTGCCGGGTCCGAAGACCGCCGCGACACCCCTGGATTTCAGGAACTCGTAGTCGTCCTCGGGGATCACCCCGCCCCCGATGACGAGGACGTCGCTCACGCCTTTGGCGGCGAGCAGCTCCGTGACGCGTGGAAACAGGTGATTGTGCGCTCCGGACAGGATGCTGAGCGCGATCACGTCGGCGTCCTCCTGTATGGCCGCCTGCACTATCTGCTCGGGTGTCTGCCGGAGCCCCGTGTAGATGACCTCCATGCCGTCGTCGCGGAGGGCGCGGGCTATGACTTTGGCTCCGCGGTCGTGACCGTCGAGGCCGGGCTTCGCCACCAGTACTCGTATCTTCCGTTCCATCACAACCTCCAGTTGGGACCCCGCGCCGTCATTGGACGATGCGCGAAGATGTCAGGCGAGGCGCCGAGGCGCCGTGCTCAGAACATCACGCTCGGCCGGTATTCTCCGAACACGCCGCGGAGAACGTCGCAGACCTCGCCGAGGGTGGCGTAGGCGCGGACGGCCTCGAGAATCGGCGGCATGAGGTTCGCATCGCCCTTGGCGGCGCTTTCCAGGGTCGCGAGGGCGGCCTTCACGCGGGCGCCGTCGCGCTGCGCCCTGAGTTCGCGGATCTTCGCGACCTGGCGCTCGCCCACCGCGGGATCGACCCGCAGGAGACCCTCCGGCTTGGGCTCGGAAATCTGGAACTTGTTGAGACCGACGACGATGCGTTCGCCCTTTTCCACTTCCATCTGGTAGCGGTAGGCGGAGTCCTGGATTTCCTGCTGCACGTAGCCCTGTTCGATGGCCTTGACCGCTCCGCCGAGCTCGTCGACCCGCTTGAGATAGGCCTGGGCCTCCTGCTCGATGCGGTTGGTCAGGCTCTCCACGTAGTAGGAGCCCGCAAGGGGATCCACCGTCTCCGCGGCGCCGGATTCGTAGGCGATGATCTGCTGGGTCCGCAGGGCGATGCGCACGGAAGCCTCGGTCGGCAGCGCGAGCGCCTCGTCCCGGGAGTTCGTGTGGAGGGACTGGGTCCCGCCCAGGACTGCCGACAGGGCCTGAATGGCCACGCGTACCACGTTGTTGTCAGGCTGCTGGGCGGTCAGCGTGGAACCGCCGGTCTGCGTGTGGAAACGCAGCATCCAGCTCTTGGGATTCTTGGCGCCGAAGCGGTCGCGCATGATTCCGGCCCAGATGCGCCGGGCGGCCCTGAACTTGGCGACCTCCTCGAAGAGGTCGTTGTGCGCGTTGAAGAAAAAGGAGAGGCGGGGACCGAACTCGTCCACGTCAAGCCCCGCCTTGACTGCGGCCGCGACGTAGGCGATGCCGTCCGCGAGCGTGAAGGCCACTTCCTGGGAGGCCGTGGATCCGGCCTCGCGGATGTGGTACCCGGAGATCGAGATGGTGTTCCAGTTGGGCACGCTCTTCGAGCAATACTCGAAGATGTTCGTGATCAGCCGCATGGAAGGGGCCGGCGGAAAGATGTAGGTTCCCCGGGCCACATATTCCTTGAGGATGTCGTTCTGGATGGTGCCGTTGAGCTTGTCCGCGCCCACACCCTGCTTTTCCGCGACCGCGATATACATGGCGAGCAGCACTGCGGCCGGAGCATTGATGGTCATGCTCGTCGACACCTTGTCGAGGGGAATGCCGTCGAACAGAACTTCCATGTCGGCGAGGGAATCGATCGCGACGCCGACCTTGCCCACCTCGCCCGCTGCGAGGGGATGGTCGGAGTCGTAACCGATCTGGGTGGGCAGGTCGAAGGCGATGGAGAGACCGGTCGTGCCCTGCTCGAGCAGGAACTTATAGCGCTTGTTCGATTCCTCGGCGTTGGAGAAGCCGGCGTACTGACGCATCGTCCAGAGGCGGCCGCGGTACATGGTGTTCTGCACGCCGCGCGTGTAGGGATACTCCCCCGGCAGGCCGATGTCGGTCAGGTAGTCGCGGCCCTCGAGATCGACGGGCGTGTAGAGCCGTTCGACCGGCGAGCCGGAACCCGTGACGAACCGGGACCGGCGCTCAGGGAACTTGGAAATCGACTTCTCAACCCCGGACTTCCAGGGACCCAGTGCCTTCTTCAGGTTGTCGCTGTCGCTCATTGTCCCCTCCTCTTCAGAGTTTCGCCGCCGCGGCGCGTGCATCCCTGGCCAGCTCGAGTCCGGCCCGGAGGGCCTTGAGATTGAGCTCCTCGGTGCCCTTGGGCACGCGGTTCTTCACCGCATCCTCGAGGCTCGCGGCGGCGGCGACTCCCGAGATCCCGCCGAGTACGCCGAGCGCCACGATATTGGCGACGACCTTCTTGCCGATGCTTTCAGCGGCCGTCTGCAGGATGGGCAGGGTGATGGTCCGTGCGGTGATGGAGGGATCGAGCGGGACGCTCGAGTCGAGGATGATGAGGCCCTTGCCGCAGCCCGATCCCATGAGCTTGCCGTAGGTCCGGTAGGCCTCGGCGGTGAGGGCGAGGAGGTAATCGGGATCGGTCGCCTTGGGATAGTCGATGTCCTCGTCGGAGATGACCACCTCGGCCTTGCTCGACCCGCCGCGCGCCTCGGGCCCGTAGCTCTGCGTCTGCACCGCATTCTTGTCCTCGAGGATGGCCGCTTCGGCGAGGACGATGCCGGCGAGGAGAAGTCCCTGTCCGCCCGAGCCGCTCAGTCTGAATTCGACGCGCATCCGTAGATTCCTCCCTGGAACTGATCGTACTTCCGCTGCACGCGCGCTATGAGGGCGTCATAGTCCGCAGTGTACTCGGACTCGGGGGCGTTGTGGAGCTCTCCGATGAGTATCTTGCCCTTGGTCTTTTCCGGGCCGAGGGCCGCGGCCGCCTTCGCGTTGACGGTGCCCTCCTTGATCCAGTTGAGCATGTCCACGGCGCTCCCGATCTTGTTCTTGCGCCCGAAGTAGGTCGGACACTGCGTGATGGCCTCGACGACCGAAAAGCCCTTGTTCTGGAGGGCGGCGTAGATCAGGTCGATGAGCAGCGGCACGTGGTAGGAGGTACTCCGTCCGACGTAGGTGGCGCCGGATGCCTTGGCCAGCTCGCAGAGATCGAAACTCCGCTCGAGATTGCCAAAGGGCGCCGTGGTGCCGTACATGCCCTTGGGTGTCATGGGGGAATACTGGCCGCTCGTCATGCCGTAGATGTTGTTGTTCATGACGACGGTCGTGATGTCGATGTTGCGGCGGGCCGCGTGGATGAAGTGGTTGCCGCCGATGGCGGTGCAGTCGCCGTCGCCGGTCATGACGATGACCTTGAGTTCGGGACGAGCGAGCTTGATGCCCGTCGCGAAAGCCAGCGCCCGGCCGTGCGCGGTGTGCAGCGTGTCGAAGTCCAGGTAGCCGACGGCCCGCGAGGAGCAGCCGATTCCCGATACGATGCAGACCTTGTTCTTGGACAGACCGAGCCGGTCGATGGCCCGTACCAGGGCGCCGGTGACGGTGCCGTGGCCGCAGCCGGGGCACCAGATGTGCGGCAGCATGTCCTGCCGGAAGTATTTCAGCGTGTCGGACATCACTTGGCCTCCATGATGGCGGCGTACACTTCTTCGGGTCTGAACAGCTCGCCGTTGACCTTGCCGAGGCGGCGCACCGGAGCGCGCCCGGCGACGACCCGTTCGACCTCGAGGGCGATCTGCCCGAGGTTCATCTCGGGAACGATCACCTGCCGGGCCTTCGAGGCCACCGCGGCCACGATGGACTCGGGGAAGGGCCAGATGGTCTTGAGTCTGAGCATGCCGGCCTTCACCCCTTCCCTGCGGGCCCTGCGCACGGCGCTCAGGCCCGACATCGCGGAGGAGCCGTAGGAGATGACGGCGACCTCGCAGTCGTCGATCGATTCGGCGAAATAGTCGGCGAGGATGTCCGCGTCCTTCTCCACCTTGCGCGCGAGCCTGCGCAGGAGGACATCGGCGACTTCCCCGCTGTTCGTCGGACGTCCGGCTTCCGTATGGACGAGCCCGGTAACGTGCCATCGATATCCGCCGCCGAAGGGCGCCATCAGCGGGACGCCGCCGTCGGGATCGGCCTCGTAGGGCTTGTAGCCCGCGGGGCTCGAGGGGGCAGCGCGCTTGAAGGGATGGATCTCTCCGGGGTCGGGGAGCACGACTTTCTCGCGCATGTGGCCGATCGTCTCGTCGCTGAGTACGATGACCGGCACACGATAGCGTTCCGCCAGTTCGAAGGCTCTGACGGTCAGGTCGAAGCACTCTTTGACGTTGCCGGGAGCGAGAGCGATGATCGAATGCTCGCCGTGCGTGCCCCACCGGGCCTGCATCATGTCTCCCTGGGCGAGGGAGGTGGGCATGCCCGTCGAGGGACCGACGCGCTGCACGTTGATGATGACCACCGGAACCTCCGCGATGCAGGCGTAGCCGATGGACTCCTGCATGAGGGAGAAGCCCGGACCGCTCGTCGCGGTCATGGCTTTCTTGCCGGTGAGCGAGCCACCGATGCAGGCGGCGATGGACCCGATCTCGTCTTCCATCTGGATGAACTTGCCGCCGACCTTGGGGAGTTCCTCAGCGCAAAGCTCGGCGATCTCGGTGGAGGGGGTTATCGGATAGCCCGCGTAGAATTCGAGGCCGGCGGCGAGGGCGCCGATGGTGCAGGCTTCGTTGCCCTGCATGAGCTTCACTGTCTTAGGCATGCATGGCCTCCGGGGGCAGGCTGTAGTCGATGGAGTCCGAGTCGTGGCCCGACTGGATCTCCTCTCCCTTGGGATGGACCTCGATCGCGAAGTCCGGGCAGCGCAGTTCGCAGGCCTTGCAGCCTATGCAGAGCTGGGGTCTCTCGGGAAACACCTTGCCATTCTTGAGGATCAGCACCTGCTTCGGGCAGAATGCCACGCAGATATTGCATCCCTTGCAGTAGCGTTCCCGAATGACGTGGAAGAACTCCTTGCGTTTGTCGTCCATATCCTTCGCTCTCTGGTGGAGAATGCCGCCGGGCATTCATCGGCGATAGGGCCGCCAAAAGGGGCCGCATTGGCAACTGGTACCGTTTAATGGAATGAAGACAACGAATTTCCATCTGGCGGAATTATACTCTATTGCACAAGACTGTCAACTGCCGGTATCATGGGGACGCGCTCGTCGGGCGGGGGCAGTGGCACTCACTACCTTGCTATTGTATCATGGCTTTATGCAGATGTTAAGTCCCGAATCCAGTGGGCCCGCATGACAGGTGGCCGCTGGGGCCCGGGTTTCCGGTGAATAATCCTTGACGCGCAGGGTTCATATGCTATGATTCCATTAGATGGATGTGTATTCCGACAGACAAGAATCCATCGTCCTGACAGCCCGCAGACAGAATAGAGCGAGGTGTTTCCGCATGAATGAGAGAGAGACATCCGTACGGGCCGTCGAGCGGGCCCTCGATATCCTCGACTGCTTCGCCCCCGGCCAGCTCGAGCTTTCCCTGACCGAGCTCTCCACGCGCATCGGGCTGGCCATGAGCACCACCTCCAGGCTGGTCGCGACGCTCGAGAAGCGCAGCTTCCTCACGAGGAACCGCGACACGCAGCGCTACGCCCTCGGCCCGCGCATCGCCCAGATCGGGGCACTCGGTCTCTCGAACATCGACCTCCGGGCGATCGCCCTGCCCTTCATGAAGGATCTCAACCACATCTACGACGAGGGCGTGAGTCTCTATGCCGTCCAGGGCGACGAACGCATCTGCATCGAGCGGATCGAGAGCTCGCGACCGCTCCGGCGGGTGATAAATGTCGGCGACCGCCACCTCCTCACGCGGGGCGCGGCCGGGCGGGTCCTGCTGGCCTATCTGTCGCAGGAAAAAAGGGAGGAACTCCTCCGCCGGGATCCCTTCACCACGGAGGACGCCCTCGCCGAGCTGCGCAGCAGGGGTTTCACGGTCAGCCTCGGGGAGCGGGAGGAAGGCGTGACCTCCATCGCCGCCCCCGTGATGGACGCGCGCCGCGAGGTGGTCGCGGCCCTGGCCATGTCCGGCCCCTCCGTGCGGTTCGAGGGGCCGGGCTTCGACGACAAGATAGCCAGGGTGAAGCGCTGCGCCGACCAGATATCCGAGGCGCTCGGCAGCAGATAGGTTCGGAGAGCCGTGCGGCTCGGTTGCCTCGCCGCGCGGAGGGCGCATATACTGCCACATAGGGAGAACACGATGAGCAAGCAGCTACGAATCCGGGATCTGACACTCCGCGACGGGCAGCAATCGCAGTTTGCCACACGCATGACCCAGGCGCAGGTGGACCGCGTCCTTCCGCTCTACAAGTCCGCCGGATTCTACGCCATGGAAGTCTGGGGCGGCGCGGTGCCCGACTCCGTCATGCGCTACCTGGACGAGAATCCCTGGACGCGGCTCGAATCCATCAAGGCCGCCATCGGGGACAGCTCCAGGCTGACCGCCCTCTCCCGAGGACGCAACCTGTTCGGCTACACACCCTATCCCGATTCGGTCATCGGGGGATTCTGCACCAACGCCGTTCGCTCGGGCGTGGACATCATGCGCATATTTGACGCGTTGAACGACATAGACAACATGACGAGCTCCATCCGCTTCGTCAAGGAAGCGGGCGGCATGGCGGACTGCGCCGTCTGCTACACGGTGGACCCCAGGTTCAGCTTCGGGGAGCGGCTGCGCGGCATCGTGTCGGGCAAGCGGCTTCCGCCGAAGCTCTTCGGGGTGAAGTACTTCGTCGCGAAGGCCAGGGCGCTCGCGGCGCTCGGCGCGGACATGATCACGATCAAGGACATGGCCGGTCTCATCGACCCGGCGACCACGGCCGTCCTGATGAGAGCCCTCAAGTCCGAGGTGGGCATCCCCATCGATCTTCACACCCACTGCACGCCCGGCTACGGCACGGCCTCGATCCTCATGGCCATGGTCAACGGCGTGGACATCGTGGACACCACGGCCCTGGCCTGGTCGGGGGGACCCGCCCACGTTGCCTACGAGATCGTCCAGCTGTTCGCCGACCGTCTGGGCCTGGACACCGGCGTGGACCGGGCCGCGGTCGGCGCCATGGACCGCGAGCTGCGCCTCATCCGCGGCGAACTGGCCAAATACGACCAGTACCCCGAGAACACGCCTCCCATCATAGACCTGTCGCGGCACAAGCTGCCGCCCGAGGATGCCGCGCTTTTCGACGATGCCGTCGAGGCGGCCCACGCGGGCAGGGCGGCCAGGGCGCTCGAGCTCTGCCAGAAGATCGAGGCGCGTTTCAAGTACCCCGACCCGGACGACGTCGTGCGCGTGGCCCAGATACCGGGCGGCATGTACACCAACATGCTCGCCCAGCTGCAGGAGGCCAAGCTCGACAAGTACACGGCCGAGGTGCTCGCAGCCGTGCCCCAGGTGCGGCTGGACGCGGGCGTACCTCCCCTCGTGACCCCGACGAGCCAGATCGTCGGCGTGCAGGCGGTGAACTGCGTCGTGGACCACCATCACGGCAAGCCCTGGTATACCAACGTCTCCAAGAACTTCCTGGAACTCGTCAAGGGCTCCTATGGTCACACCCCCTGGCCCGTGAACCCCGACTTCCGCGAGAAGATCGCCGGTGTCCGCGAGGAAACCCCCTATGACACGACCAACTACAAGAAGCAGCCGAACCCGGAGCTGCCCGAGTTTGGCGGCGTCCATCTCGCGCTGAACGAGAAGGAGGAGCTTCTCCTCGAGCTGTTCCCGAGCGTGGCCGATCGCTTCCTCCGGGGGCAGCGCAAACGGGAGTGGGACCTGGCCCACCCTCCCCTGCCGCCGGAACCGGAGAAGCCGGCGCGGTATCCGGCCGAGTTCTGGGAATCCGAGCTCAGCGCGGCCATGGAAGCCTGAGTTCGCGGCCGGACCGTCAGCGGCACATCTGCCCCCAGGCTCCACTCGAGAACCGCGCCCGTCGCGCCGCGGGCGACGAACTCGAGGCGCAGGTTTCCCGCCCGTGAAACCCGCTCT